>NZ_JACSLR010000012.1:0-105981 GCF_018618255.1 Exiguobacterium sp. s56
ACGCCGCCAGCGTTCGTCCTGAGCCAGGATCAAACTCTCCAAAGAATTTGATATAGCTCTTTAAAAATGACGAAGCTTGCGCTTCATTCAAACATTGTAAAACTTTTTTTGCCTCATCGTTCAGTTTTCAAAGTTCGTCTGTCGCTCTTGGCGACTTCATTAATTTATCACGTCGTCTATCTCCGCGTCAACAACTTTTTTCACAAATTGTTTTACTGAAATAATCTTTCGCCGTGACAACGTTTATAACTATAATCTCTATTTACCACTTCGTCAATAGAAATATTACAAAAAAATAAAAAAGGTTGAGCCCCGTCATGAGGCCCAACGCTTCAATCTTTCGCTAGCGGCACATAGCCCGTCCGCTCCACCAATGCCTGCCCTTCTTCAGATGTCATCCAATCTAAAAACGGCTTATGCGTTTCATAGTTCTCTTCTGTCGTGATGGCATAAAATTCAGAAGTGATCGGATACGTCCCGTCAGCGATGGTTTCTACCGTTGGAGCGATTCCATTCACTTGAAGTAATTTAATGTCGTGATCTTCGACCATCTCGGTCGCATAGAAGCGGAAAGAGAACCCAATCGCATTTTTATGATTTGTGTATGCGGCCGTCTGTTCGATAATACCGCCCATACCTTCCGGGACATCTTCAACGGGTGCAGCCATTAATTTACGATCACCCATCACCCGCTGCAAGGCCGTCTGGCTCCCGCTTCCTTCTGGACGTTGGAAGGCTCGAATCGGATCATTCTCGCCTCCGACCTCACTCCAATTATCGATGTCTCCGGCATACACTTGTTGAATCTCGTCTAATTTAAGCGAGTCAACTAGATTGTCTTCATGTACAAA
The DNA here is from genome assembly GCF_018618255.1 of Exiguobacterium sp. s56. NCBI lineage: Bacteria > Bacillati > Bacillota > Bacilli > Caryophanales > Exiguobacterium > Exiguobacterium sp. s56. The sequence continues at coordinate 852 of NZ_JACSLR010000012.1, forward strand.
GAAGACAAACGCTTCGCGCCCGATTGGTGTCATGTTGAACTCCACACCTGCCTTCTTAGCCGCGGCCACTTGAAGATCTGATGGTCCGGCGACAAAGATGATGTCCGTTTTCCCTTGAATCAACCGATCATACGCTTCTCCCGTCGTCGTCGAGACGACAGGACTCTCCTCCGTACTATACGGATTATATTCGTTAGAAGGATAAACCGCTTCGACAAAAGACGCATACAGTGGATAGAGTGCCGTAGCACCATCGAGGCGTGGGAGATTTGAATCGATTTTAAACGAAGATGGCGCATCGAGCTTAGCTAAATCGGACTCTTCTTCAAACGGTTGATAGTCAAACAACTCAACACCGCGTTCTTCAATCCGCAAACCTTCTGTATACACGTAGTACCCTTTCACTGAACCGAAGAACACGACTCCAATCACGGTTCCAATCAATCCGACTCGTTTGAGTTGCCCCTTCGTTAACGACGAGAAGTCATATAGCGCCATAATGAGAATTAATAAAGCGGCAACGTACCAAATTGTCCAAAGGATCGGGCGTCCTCCTGCAATCGGATTGCCCATCGTAAAGAGTGCTGTAAAGACCGATATGACTGCGGTCACAAGCACAATCAACACACTACCGAATATAAACTTAACGATTTTCATCTGATTCAACTACTCCATTCGCTTCTATATAGTTAGGCGATCTCATAGGCGATGGCTTCGACCCCAACACCTTTTGTCGGTCGCGCGACCGAACGGACATATCCTTTGCGGACAAGGAACCCGACGATGCTACCTAGGTCGACTTTCAATGCTTGCAAGTTTGGGTGTTCCATTAATTCCGAGAACGCCCACGGTTCGTCGCGTTGTTGCATCGTTTGCAGTAGCAGAAGCGTGCCCGGCAACACTTTTGATTGAATCAAATGTTCCATTCCGATAATCACCAAGTGAATCCGTTGTTCAAGCGACTCTTGTCCGCTCACGAGTTCCTCGTGGAGTTTATATATTTCTAAATCGAGTGTGCGTACTTGTTTCCATAATACGATTTCAGGATGAATCCCGGCCTCTAAGACCGATAATCTGGCCAAATGAGTCAAGGCATGATGAATTTGGGTGAAGGCGTCTTGGTGTTCCTCTTGCAAAAATAAGCTTCGGCCGTCTTCAAAGCGTCGCAGCAATTTCGCAAAAGCAAGCGATAGTTGCAGACGTTGCTCATCGTTTGAGAAATTACGAAGACGTTGTCGCAAGTCTAATAAAAACGTATTTCGTTCAAACAACACCATTCCATCTTCAATCCAGTGGATGGCCCGGCGATTCTCGTTCATCAAAATCCAGCGGTCCATCATCGAATCACTCACCAAATGGAGAATGATTTTTTCTTGTCCGACCTGATAGTGTTTCACTGTCCAGAACGGTTCTTCTTTGGCTTCAATCACAATCAACAACCGGTCCGATTGGTCTGTCAACGGATCGCGTGGTCGTTTCTTCTTCACTTCGATGATGCCAAGCGTCGTCTTCAAGGCTGCATATTCCGAATAGATTGTGCGTGTGGCATACTCCATAGTCACCTTGATACCTTCTTTCTATATGATGAACTTCAAACGTCCACCCAATAATCTGATACGAAAATGATTCGCCTTCTTTTAAAATTCTCCTGCCAACGATTGTATGAACTTCTCACGGTCGAGCAGATGAGCTATAGTAAAGACAGACATGGAGGGATTACGAAATGAAAAAACGGGGGAATAAAATCAACCGCGCTCGAAACCTTGCGTTGTTGCTCGTCTTTGCGGGAATCGGGGTCATGTATCTCGGCCTGTTGGCGAAAAGCATCACATGGCTGATGATTATTTTCATGTTGCTCGGCTTCGTGATGGTGTTATCGAGTTCAGCACTCTACTTTATTATTGGGATGGCATCCACGAAAGCCATCGTCGTCACTTGTCCGAATTGTGAGAAACAGACAAAGATGCTCGGTCGGGTCGACTTATGTATGCATTGCGACGAACCGCTCACGATCGACCAATCGCTCGAAGGTAAAGAGTTCGACGAAAAATATAACAAACGCCAATCACATTCACACGAATAAAAAAACATCCTCAGGCAGAGGATGTTTTTTAATGTTTATGCGCTTGTTCAGCTTGGCACGCCGGGCATGTCCCGTATACTTCGAGACGATGACGGTCGACTTTGAACCCAGTCAATTGAGATGCGACCGATTCGATTTCATCGAGGACCGGGTAGTTGAAGTCAACGACTTTCCCACACGCATCACAGATGATGTGGTAGTGACGCGACGTCACGAAATCAAACCGGCTCGATGCGTCTCCGTAATTCATCTCTTGAACGAGACCGACTTCTTTAAAGACGCGCAAGTTGTTATAGACGGTAGCGACACTCATGTTCGGAAATCTCGCCGAAAGTGCCTTATAAATGTCATCCGCTGTCGGGTGACTGTGCTCCGTGACGAGGTACTCCAAAATGGCCTGGCGCTGAGGCGTCATTCTGACTCCATGTTCTCGGAGCGACTGAACAGCATGGTCAAGCATTTCGCTTCCCACGTCAATCCCTCATTTCTTCTATAGAATTCATTTGAAGTGTTAGTAGTAATTAACCTATTTCTTACATAGTAATCTTTATAAATAGTGTACTGATTTCTGGAACGGTCGTCAAACGTTGAGCTTAAGCGGTTGACGGCTGTGATACAATAAGTGCGAATTTCTAAAAGGAGGCAATACATATGGCAACACCATCTACACGCAACAATTCAGACGTTTTGTATACCGATGCCTTGACGCATATCGTCGGCGGGGTCAACAGCCCTTCCCGCTCATTCAAGGCAGTCGGCGGAGGTGCACCCGTCTATATGGAACGAGGAGACGGCGCCTATTTTTATGACGTCGACGGCAATCGTTATATCGACTATTTGGCGGCGTACGGTCCGATTATCACGGGCCACGCCCATCCGCATATCCATAAAGCGTTAATCGCGGCTTCGTCTAAAGGACTCCTTTACGGGACACCGCATGCGCTTGAAGTCGAGTTCGCGAAAAAACTAAAGGCGGCCATCCCGTCAATGGATAAGGTCCGTTTCACCAACTCGGGGACCGAGGCGGTCATGACGACCGTACGTGTCGCCCGTGCTTACACGGGACGCGAACTCGTCGTCAAATTCAGCGGTTGCTATCATGGCCACTCGGACTTGATGCTCATCGCAGCAGGCAGCGGACCGGCCACGCTCGGCTCACCAGACTCGGCCGGCGTCACACGGGCCACGGCGAAAGAAGTCATCACCGTGCCGTTCAATGACGTCGAGGCGTTCCGAGACATGATGCGCGAATGGGGCAGTCAAATCGCCTGTGTCCTCGTCGAACCGATTGTCGGAAACTTCGGCATCGTCGAGCCGAAACCTGGATTCCTCCAGGCCATCAACGACATCACCCATGAACATGGCGCCCTCGTTATTTACGACGAAGTGATCACGGCGTTCCGCTTCACATACGGCAGTGCCCAGCAAGTATATGGCATCGAGCCGGATATGACCGCCCTCGGGAAAATCATCGGCGGAGGCTTGCCGATTGGTGCCTATGGAGGTAAAGCTGAAATTATGGAAACGGTCGCTCCGCTCGGTCCAGCTTATCAGGCCGGAACGATGGCCGGTAACCCGGCATCGATGGCAACAGGGATTGCTTGCCTCGAAGTACTCGAGCAACCGGGTGTGTATGAACAACTCGACGCGCTCGGTGCCCAGCTCGAGGCCGGGATTCGTGAAGCCGCTAAAACACACGGCGTGACCATCACATTGAACCGTCTAAAAGGCGCACTTACGGTGTACTTCACGGACGAGGTCGTGACCGACTATGAGGGAGCCGAGAAGTCGGACGGTGAAGTGTTCGGACGCTTCTTCAAATTGATGCTCGAGAACGGTGTCAATTTGGCCCCTTCTAAGTATGAGGCTTGGTTCTTGACGACTGAGCATAGCGAGGCAGATATCGAAGAGACGATTGACGCGGTGAATCGTGCCTTCGCCCAACTATAAGCAAAAGGAGATGCCGCGGCATCTCCTTTTTTAATTACACCGAAGGTCGAATCCACAGCTGATCGTAGCGTGGATGACCGAATATATCGACCGGCACGTCGCCTAGAAAACTTGGGAAGCTCCGCTCCCGCTCGACATGGTACAGCGGAATGACGAGCGCCGACTCCGTCAAATAGCGTTCGACTTCCCGATGGAGCAACGGCCAAGTGCTCATATCGGTTTGACGGTAGCGGTCCATCATCGTTCGCAGTTCCGTTTCATGTGCGACGAGCTTGCCGACGAGCGACAGTTCACTCGTCAAAAAAGCGAGAAACGCCAAATCCAAGTCTTCGCTCATCATCTCCCCGCATAAAATCAAATCGGCGCGGCGAAGTGTCTCCTCCTGCAGTAAACAACTTAGCGTATACGTCTCGGTCTCGACAATGAAACCAGCAGCCCGCAACTGTGATGCGACAAGCGCAGCGTCTTCCGTCGATACGTCGAACGGCAAGTGTAATAGTCGGAGCGGACGTTTGGAACTTCGACCTGGCTCGTCCAGTGGAATCGGGCGACTCGTTTCCGGGAAGAAGCCGTGGGCCACTTGATGACGCTCTCCACCCAATTCGACGAACGCCTGTTTATGAATCGCTCGTTGAATCGCGCGTCGCGCCGTCACGTCCTCTTTCAACCAGGAGTGCTGCAAGTTGAACATAAGATAGCGTGCTCCGGCCTCGGCAATCCATTTCACGACGCTATGATCGTCCCGGGCGCTCCATTTGGCGTGGTCCGCTTCCGAGAACGTGACAAATTCAACCACGTCCAATGACGGGCGCGGGCGCAACCCACGCTCGAACGCCCGTAAGCGCACGACGTCGCCGGATTGTTTCTCCAATTTGAAAGGCCCCGTCCCAACAATCCCTTCTGCTCCTTCATACGTAACGGATGCCGGTGTTTGAGCAAGCAAGCGCTCGATATAGGCCCGGTGTGCTTTCGTGTAGAGATCAACCACATACGGTGCGGGCGAATCGACCCAATCAATCGGCGCGAACAACCAGACTTGTTTGCCGCGAGCCAAGAGTCGGCTCAACGAGTAGACGACGTCTTTTGCCGTTAACGTCATCCCGTTGTGGAAAGCGACGCCTTTACGGATGTAACAGCGAAATCCAAATGGCGTCTCCTCCATATGATGGGCTAGCGACGGTTGAACCGTGGTCCCGTCCCATTCGAACAGGCGGTCGAAGACGTGACGCGATAACGACGCCTCCATTGCGATGTGGATATCAAGCGGATCAAGTGACTCGAGTGTCCGCGTCCTCGGGAAAATAAAACGGTCTTCTTCCGTCTGTTCGAAACCAAATCGGTTCCAAATCCGCGCTTGGATCAGTTCCCGTAATGCGGGTGGCCAATCCCACTCCAACCATTTGGCCGCCTGCGCCATTGTAGCCTCAGAAAATGAGGTTACGACCCACGCCTGGAGCGTCTCGTCAAAGTCCGACTGAAAACGAAGCATCGATTCATGGCCGCGCCCTTTGCCGGCTTGATAGGTCACCCACCCCACCGCCTCCCATGCCTTGATATCGCGCTTCACTTGTTTCTCACTATAGCCGACCACCTCGACGGCTTGCCGGAGTGTCACGTCCATTCTGTCTGCCTGTAACGCATAGCGATAAATGGCCACTAGTTTTGCATTCATGTCATTCCCCCTAAAAGTGGACATGTCCAGATAATTTGTCTCTTTTTACCAAGTGTAGTCCACGTTTAAAGTAGTGACAAGGAGGTGCTCACATGAAATTCAAAGATTTCCCAACTAACGTCCGACTTCGACTCGTCTGTGGATTTTTTATTCGCATCGTCGGCTCGGCCATCTTTCCCTTCATGGCTTTATATTTTTCAGAAGAACTCGGCAAAATCGCTGCCGGAATCATCATGACGTCATTCGTCATCGTCGGGTATATCACCGGTTTGTTCGGTGGGTACTTCTCGGACCGCTTTAATCGCAAGCACGTCTTACAAATCGGCCAACTCATTCAAATCCTTTGCTTCGTGGGGATGACAGTGGCGATTCACCCATCAAATAACTGGGCACTCGTCGTGGCCATCCTCTATTTCGGTCATGCCGTCGCCAACGGCTTGAATTATCCGGCTCTCGAAGCGATCGTCATCGACTCGATGGAACCATCGAATCGGAAAGCGATTTATGTATATGATTATTGGCTCGTCAATTTAGCGATCGCCGGCGGTGTCATGCTCGGTGGTGCGTTCTATCGCGACTACCGGTTCGGCTTATTCATCGGGATGACGCTCGTATTGACCATCACAACGATTGTCTTGCAACGCTATCTCGTCGATTCACATCAAGGGAACCGGTCAACTCCGGCGAACCCGATCGTCGGTGTCATTCAAAACTATCGGATCGCTCTCAATGACCGACGTTGGATGCTCTTCGTGCTCGGTAGCATGCTCGTCTTCTCGACAGAGTTTCATATGGCAAACTATATCGGCGTTCATTTGGCCGAATCGTTTCAAGAACGTGCGATTATCGGCGTGCCGTTCGACGGTGTCCGGATGATGGCGTTCATGCAGCTCGAGAACACATTGCTAGTCGTCGCCATCACGTTCGCCGTCACCGCCTTTGTGAAACGGTACCGGGAGAAATACGTATTCTTCATCGGCTTGTCACTCTATATCACAGCGTATGCGGCCATCACATCGATGAACTCATTTCTGATTCTCGCCGTCTTGGCCATCGTCTTCACGGTCGGCGAGTTGCTATACTCACCAATCCGCCAAGTGAAGCAAGTCGACCTGCTCGACCCAGAACGTCGCGCTTCGTATCTCGCTTTTGGGGGACTCACATTCCATGGGGCCAAACTCGTGGCCGCGACCGGCATCGTCGTCGGGGCGTTCATCGGACCTGTGTTCATGAGCGGCTACATCTTCTTGTTCGGGGCGCTCGGGGCGTATCTTTATTACGTCTCGCTCTATAAAATGGAATCGCTACGCCAGCTTGCCGCATGACGTTTGAACTGACTCCGGAACGGAAACAGGCAAGAGTGAAGGAGGCGAACCAAATGCCAGCCATTGTATTGTTTGATGGAGACTGTAATTTTTGCGACGCCAGCGTCCAATTCATCCTGAATCGGGACACAACAGGAAATTTCCACTTTGCCTCGCTCCAAGGCGACGCTGGGAAAGCGTTACGCGAATGTCACCGCATCAGCGACTCGGTTGACAGCATCGTCTTGATTCGTGACGGCGTGCCTTATATCAAATCCGACGCGGCCATCCGGATTGCAGAAGGATTGGATGGGATGTGGCGATGGCTCCGGTTCGTGAAAATCGTCCCAAAACCGATTCGCGACTTCGGCTATGATGTCATCGCCAAACATCGTTACGAATGGTTCGGACAAAAACAGACGTGTAAACTGCCGACACCGGAAGAACGAAGCCGGTTTCTCGATCAACAACCAAAACCGCCGACTCGATGAGTCGACGGTTTTTTTTAGTCCATACACGTCAAGTACGTCCAATGGCACTCCGGCATCGGACTGCCCATAAAACTGACACCGAGGTCATCGGCCCGGTGAATCGTCGTCCACGGGGCATCCCCGATTTGAAGATACACTTCATGGTGCGGCGATTGCGTATGACTACCGGACAGTTTGAACGTGGCAGTGTCCTTCAATTGTGCGACAATCGTGTACTTGATGTCCGGCGCGATGACGAGCGGATTGCCGACCGAATGGTGCAAGCGGTATGCGGTCCGCCCCCGGTCAATATCGATATCGTCAAGATACACCTGATCGACCGAAGCGACATCTTCTCCTGTCAGTTGATGACGGGCGTTGTATCCGCGCGTCACTCCGGCATCTTTTTTGATAGAGACGATTGGAATGTCGTGCATCCCTTCGACTTTCACTTCCGTCCGCGTCCGATAGTCGTTCGCATGAACGTTGTATGGTCGTCCATCCCCTTCAAAATAAGGGTGAGGCGACAATAAGTTCGGATTTTTAATCATCGGCGGACGAATGAACGTCTGGACGCGAAGCTGAATCTGATTGACCGTCTCCAAATCAGGACGGAGCGGACTGACAAGAAAATACATGACGAACAGTTCTTTGTCGCGCCGCGTGTCCGTCTTCAATTCTTTGGCGAGTGACATTGCTTTGCCGACAGCGTGAATGAGACGCGTCCCCGGTTTCGCGTCCCGCTTCACCGGGCGGAGCGCCCGAACTTCATACATCGTCGGTTCGTGTAGCGGTGTGTCGTCCAAATAGGCGTTCCCGACGACCTCGGCGATTCGTCGTCCTTGTCGATAGATCGCATACGTCTCGACGTCAGGAATCGGATCCCATTGGAGATGGGTACCGGTCGACGCGACGACGGCCGATGTGAGATGTCGATTCCAATACAAATCATCGCTCGGGTCGACGGCGGCCGTATACACTTTCGCCACTTCCCCTTGCTCATCCGTGAGACGATAGGCGACTTGCTCTCCGACGGCCGTCTCATGGTCGACATAGTGCTGGTCGGTCCCTTCATACACATACTTCTCGTTCCGCGTAAGCCGGACCTTCCCCTCCACTGACCACGTCAACTCGAGCGCATCCTTAAGCGGTTTTACTGTGATTAAACCTTCCCCGTTCATCATTGGACTCTCCCCCTTTTGGCATGTCGTTTCTTCATTCCCGTCTCACTGTCACGGAAAACAAAAAAGGCCCCGAGTCTCCTCGAGGCCGCGTCTCATTCGACGACTGCCAAATCTTGAATCATATACAAATCGTAATAGGCTCCGCGGCGACGCATCAATTCTTCATGCGTCCCGGTCTCCATAATTTGTCCGTTATCGACGACGACAATCTTATCGGCATCGGTGATGGTCGACAATCGGTGCGCGACGATGAGCGTCGTTCTCCCTTTCGTCAAACGCGCGAGCGAATCCTGAATCATCGCCTCACTCTCAAGGTCGAGCGCACTCGTCGCTTCGTCGAGAATAATGATTGGCGGATGTTTCAAGAAGACACGGGCGATGGCAAGCCGTTGTTTCTGACCGCCTGACAGTTTGACACCTTTTTCCCCGACCGGCGTATTGTAGCCATCCTGCAAGTTCGAGATGAACTCATGTGCGTTCGCTGCTTTCGCGGCGGCGATCACATCTTCGTCACTCGCTTCCGGATTCCCCATCCGGATGTTCATCGCGACCGATTCACTGAACAGAACCGAATCTTGCATGACCATCCCGATTTGATCGCGCAGAGCCCGCAATTTGAAATCACGGACGTCGGTGCCATCAATTTTGATGCTACCCGACGTGACGTCGTAAAACCGGGGAATCAAGCTGACGAGCGTCGACTTTCCGCCACCGGACATGCCAACGAACGCAACCCGCTCTCCAGAGCGAATATGCAGGTTGACGTCACGGAGGGCGCGGGTACCGTCTTTCTCGTACGCAAAGCTGACCTGATCGAGTTCGATGTCGCCTGCCGTTTTCACGGGAACGAACGCACTCGATTTTTCTTCGATGTCATACGGCTCATCGAGGAACTCGAAGACCCGGTCCATCGAAGCGACCGACTGCGTGAGCGTCGTCGCCGAGTTGACGAGACGGCCGAGCGGTGCGTAGAGACGATCGATATACGCGATGAAGGCGACGAGTGTCCCTAGCGAGACATCCCCTTGCAGGACGAGCCAAGAAGCCGATGTGAAGATTAAGATCGGGGCGATGTCCGTGATCGTCGAGACGACGACGTACGTCTTCGCGTTCCACCCTGTATGACGGAGCGCGGCCTTCAAGAAGCCACCGTTCTGTTCTTCGAACGCCTTGTTCTCATACGGTTCGAGGGCGAAGCTGCGGATGACGGCCATCCCGTTGACGCGTTCGGTCAAATGACCTTGAAGGTCCGCAAGAGCGGCCGAGCGTTCCCGCGTAAGCCGGCGCAATCTTCCGTAGAAGTAGCGGACGGCGATGGCGTAGAACGGGAGCGGCAAGATGGCGATGAGCGTCAATTGCGGATCGATCGTGTACATGATGGCGATCGCGATTAAAATCGTGACCATATCGAGCCAAATGTTCATCAGGCCGGTGATGACGAAGTCTTTCGTCTGTTCGACATCGTTGATGATGCGCGAGATAATCTGTCCCGTCTTATTGTTCGAATAATAGCGGAGCGATAGTTTTTGGACGTGGTCGAACAATCGGTTCCGGACGTCGAACAAAATCCGCGTCGCTGCCCATTGCGCCAAATATTGGCGCAAGTATTCAATCGGCGGCTTCAAGACGAGGAAGACGAAGAAGACGATGCTGAACAGCCAGACGAGCTCGGTATAATCCCTCGCCGGTTCCGGGTCTGTCAAATAAGTGTCGATCACATATCTATAAAGGAGCGGCAACCCGAGTGGGATGGAAAATTTCAAAATCCCGACGAAAATGGTCAGCGCGATTTGTTTCTTATACGGTTTAACGAACTGTAAATAACGTTTAATACTACCCATTAGTTCCTCCTTCAAGAAAAAAAGCGGAGATGAGCGATCATCTCCGGTAACGTGCTTCGTATTCGCGATACCATTCATCGACGAATGTTGGGTTGAACGGCCCTTTCCGTCCTCGAATCCAGTTAATAAGTTCTTGAACGTTCTGTTTCAAGATTCGATCAATCGCTTTCGGATAATTCATCTCGCGACGATGCCGCTCATATTCATCCTCATCTAAAATCGTGTACGACATATCCGGGAACACCTTGATGTCCAAATCGTAATCGATGTACTTGATGGCACGTTCTGCCCCATCGAACGTTGTCGGCGAACCTAGATTACAGTAGTAGTAAATCCCATCTTCGCGAATCATGCAGATGACATTGAACCAAAACTCAGATGAAAAGTAGCAAATTGCCGGCTCACGTGTTCTCCATTGCCGGCCGTCTGACTCACTGACCATGATGCGGTCATTGAATCCGATCATATCCGTTTTTGACGACTGAAGGACGAGCGTTTCTTCCCAAACGCGATGCAAAGTTCCGTTGTGCTTGTAGCTCTGTATCTCGATCTTGCTACCTGCTTTGGGAAATAAGCTCATAAGCTCCTCCTTTCCGCTATGATGCTATACAATTCTCATATTTAATTATAGCGACTTTCAGAACCAATGAAAAAGGAAATCTCTTATTTTCACGAATTTAGTGTTTTTTGGAATGCCTCGGCTCGCGCTTTGAACATCGGCCGGAGCACGAAGTACTCGACGAGGACAGTCGGCACGTAACTGTCGAACGTGACCTCATCGACCATAACGGCTTGCCCGTCCACTTGTTCGACGCGGTGGACGTGACTGAAACGACGGAAAGGAAACGGCAACTTTACGCCTTGATCACAAAAGGCACGGTCTCCAGCCAATGTGATGGCGCTATTCCAAGGCAAAGAGACCGGCCCAACCCCGATACGGAGCTGAACGACGTTCCCCTCGACCGAAGCCCCATCTCCAACGAGCGTCACTTTCGGGAAGGACGTCAGTTTTGATAAGAGCGAAGCGTCTTGAAGCAACGTCCATAATGTGTCCACAGACGTGTCGAATGGTGTTCGTACGTCAAACTGTCTCATCTTTCGCACCTGCCATCTGCTCTAATTTTTGTTGGGCGACCGATACCGTCACCACGTCGCGTGCCTCTTCGTCGAGCCAAGCCCACTCGCCGTCCGGTAGCGTCTCGACCTCGTATAAGTCGATGTACCAGACGATATGGGAAAACACATGTTTCACTTGTCCAATATAGGTTCCGTTTAACTGTTCCCCCGTTCCGCGGTCTGTAAGCGGATATTGCCACATTCCAGCGAGAAGACCGGCATCTGGGCGCTTCACGTATGCGGTCCGGCCGTCCTGGCGACAGTAGAGCGCATCATACATCTCAATCCGAGCCGCCCCTTTTTTCGTCTTGACCGGGAGTTCATCTTGAACGTTATGGGTATAAGCATAACAATCGTTTTGAACGGGACAGAGCGAACACATCGGGTTTTTCGGCGTGCATACCGTCGCCCCGAGCTCCATGATGCCTTCGTTAAAGTCTGAGGCATGCGCCGGGTCCATGAGTCGGCGCACGACTTGCTCGAACAGTTTTCGCGTTTTCGGGACGGCGATGTCGTCATAAATCCCGAATTGACGGGACATGACGCGCATGACGTTGCCATCGACGGCCGGTTCCGGCTGATTGTAGGCAATCGATAACACCGCCCCAGTCGTATACGGTCCGACACCTTTCAGTTTTTCGAACCGTTCTTTTTCCTCGGGGACAATCCCGTCGTACACGGCAACGACTTCTCGGACGGCTTGATGAAGGTTTCGAACCCGTGAGTAATAACCGAGTCCTTCCCAATATTTGACGACCTCATCGGGTTCGGCCGCTGCCAATGCCTCAATCGTCGGGAACCGCTCCATGAAACGGTTATAGTATGGGATAACGGTATCGACGCGCGTCTGTTGGAGCATGACTTCGCTCACCCAGACCCGATATGGATTTTTTCCGTGACGCCATGGCAAATCACGCTTTTCGCGATTGAACCACGTTACTAAATTTGTGTTGAATTCTTGAATATTATAATTTGTGAACAATTTATCAACATCGAGCATTTTGTTTCCCCTCGTTTTAAAAATATTGTATGATGTAGTGGATTAAAATATGCGGTTTTTCTACTTTTATGGAGGTGCTGAAGCACATTGGATACTGCTACTCACATTGGGATGGGACTAGGTTTAAGTGCAATCGCGACACTCAGCCCGGAGGTGTCAGGCGACGCACAAATGTTTCTAGCCATGACAGCGACGGCGCTCGTCGGCTCACATGCTCCGGACTTTGACACGGTCTTCAAACTAAAAGGAAATAGCACGTATTTACGCCAGCACCGCGGTCGTTCACACGGAATAACCGCACTACTCGCCTGGCCGATCATCGTCAGCGCCGTCATCGGACTCGCGCTTGGCGTCAACCCCGCTTCATTATGGGTCATGGCACAAATCGCCGTGTTGTTACACGTTACGGTCGACTTGTTCAACGCCTACGGGACGCAGGCCCTTCAACCGTTTTCGAAAAAATGGATTGGCTGGGGCGTCATTGGTACGTTTGATCCGTATTTGTTCTCTGCCTACTATGGGGCATATGTATTATGGCTTATCACAGGGGCGACTGTCCCGATTTTTGCATTGCTCATTGCGCTCCTCATCAGCTATTATGCGATTCAATTCAAGTTGCGTAACCGCGCCCTCGCCACGGTCGCCCGTCACTTCGCTGGTGCACACGAACTGTTCATCTCGCCAGGTATCGGTTGGGATGACTGGCATGTCGCCGTTCGATTCCGCAACGGTTTAGGTGCCGTCAAAGTGAAAAAAGGAACGGTCATCGAATGCGGTCGTTTCCGTGACAAGCCGATGCCAGGTGAAGATGACCTTCACTTCGTGGAAGCCCGTAAAAATGCGGATCTTCAATCGTTCCTCGAATTCTCGAAGATTCACACGTATACGGTCACGCGTCACAACGGTATGATCGAGTATCGCTTCACGAACTTGCGCTATTTCGCGAAAGATATTTATCCGTTCGTCGCCGTCGTCATCGTCGACGAAGAATCGAATGAAGTGTTGTCTTCATTCACTGGCTGGGTGTTCAGTGAAGAGAGCTTGCAAAAGAAATTGGCCTACGAACAGTAAAAAGTCGCTCACAAGAGCGACTTTTTTTATGCCTCTGACTCCGTGAACTGGAGCTCAAAATCAAATTTGACTTTTTTATCGACGAGAACGCCACCCGCTTCGAGCGCCTGGTTCCACGTCAATCCGTAATCTTCTCGGTTGATTGACCCGTCCCCGGTAAAAGCGTGTTTCATATTGCCCCACGGGTCTTTCGCGCTTCCCTCGTACTCGACTTCGAACGTCTCTTCCCGGGTCGTCCCGCGAATCGTTAAATTCCCGGTCAATTCGAATTCACCGCCACCCTTTGAGCGGAACGATGTCGACTCGAACACGATGTCCTCATGTTGCTCCACATCGAAGAAGTCTCCAGACCGTAAATGGTTGTCACGGTCACTGTTGTTCGTATCGATTGATGCCGCCTTGATGGTCACCTTCACGCTCGCGTTCGCGAGATCGTCCGGTTGCCCGTTCGCCTCGACGTGAAAATCTTTGAACTCCCCTTTTACTTTCGAAATCATCATATGCTTGACCGTAAATGTAATCGAACTGTGTGCCGGGTCGACTTGATATGTTTTTGCCATGAATCTGTCCACTCCTTCGATTTGGAATTGATACTAATATGATGTTTACCACAATTCTTGACTTCAAAACATTCCCGTTTAAATGTGACAAATTATTGTCGAAAAATTTTGACTTTTATCACATCGACCCGTTACGATGAAAAAAGGGAGCTGTTGACTTACAGTAAAATGTAAGCGCATACATAGAATCCCTATACTTTACGGAAAAGGGAGGAACGACCATGATTTATGAAGTCCCAAACTCGACAGGCACGAAAGTTCACTTTAAAGACCGCTATGAGAATTACATCAACGGAAAGTGGACCGCGCCTGCAGGGGGAGAATATTTTGAGAACACCTCTCCGGTAAATGGTAAAGTTTTATGCGAAGTCGCCCGCTCAACGAAAGAAGATATCGAGCTCGCCTTGGATTCGGCCCATGCTGCCAAAGACGCCTGGGGCAAAACGTCGGTCACTGAACGCTCTGTCATTTTAAATAAAATCGCCGATCGTATGGAAACGAACCTCGAAATGCTCGCATACGCCGAGACGTGGGAAAACGGGAAAGCCGTCCGCGAGACGCTCAATGCCGATTTACCGCTCGCTATCGATCACTTCCGCTATTTTGCGGGCGTCATCCGGTCACAGGAAGGCGGCATCAGTGAACTCGACAACGACACGGTCGCTTATCATTTCAATGAACCGCTCGGTGTCGTCGCCCAAATCATCCCATGGAACTTCCCGATTTTAATGGCGGTCTGGAAAGTCGCGCCGGCTCTCGCTGCCGGAAACTGTATCGTATTGAAACCAGCCGAACAGACGCCGGCTTCGATCATGGTGCTCATGGAATTGATTGAAGACCTACTCCCGCCAGGCGTGTTGAATATCGTCAACGGGTTCGGACTCGAGGCCGGCAAACCGCTCGCGTCGAGCGACCGCGTCGACAAAGTCGCCTTCACGGGTGAGACGACGACAGGTCGACTCATCATGCAGTACGCCTCACAAAACATCATCCCGGTCACGCTCGAACTCGGTGGGAAGTCACCGAACATCTTCTTCGCGGACATCATGGATGCGGATGATGATTTCTTTGACAAGTCGATCGAAGGGCTGGTCATGTTCGCTTTGAACCAAGGCGAGGTATGCACGTGCCCATCACGCGCGCTCATTCACGAGTCGATTTATGAGCCGTTCATGGAACGGGTGCTCGAACGAGTCAAAGCCATCAAGCTCGGCAATCCGCTCGACCCTGACGTCATGATGGGTGCCCAAGCTTCGAATGAGCAGATGGAAAAGATCTTGTCGTATTTGGAGATCGGAAAGTCGGAGGGCGCGGAGTGCCTCATCGGCGGCGAACGCAACATGATGGACGGCGAACTCGCCGACGGCTATTATGTGCAGCCGACCATCTTCAAAGGCCATAACAAGATGCGCATCTTCCAAGAAGAGATCTTCGGACCGGTCTTATCGGTGACAACGTTCAAAGACGACGCCGAGGCGCTCGCCATCGCGAACGACACGTTATACGGACTCGGTGCCGGCGTCTGGACGCGTGACATGAACCGCGCCTACCGGTTCGGTCGCGAGATTCAAGCAGGTCGCGTCTGGATCAACTGCTATCACCAATATCCGGCCCATGCCGCGTTCGGTGGATACAAGATGTCTGGAATCGGTCGCGAGAACCATAAGATGATGCTCAACCATTATCAACGGACGAAAAACATGCTCGTTAGCTATAGCGAACAAAAACTCGGGTTCTTCTGAGATGGTGAACCGCGTCGAGGCCACCCCCGCCACGCTCGCGCTCCTCGAACAGCTGAAACGAAAACATGGACCGCTCTTGTTTCACCAGTCGGGCGGTTGTTGTGACGGGAGCTCCCCGATGTGTTTCCCGCAAGGCGAATTCATGATTGGAGATCATGACGTCCTGCTCGGCGAAATCGGCGGTTGTCCGTTCTATATGCACGAGAAGCAATACGACTACTGGAAGCACACCCAGCTCATCATCGACGTCGTCGAGGGCCGGGGCGGTATGTTCTCGGTCGAGGGCGTCGAAGGAAAACGGTTTTTAAGCCGTTCCCGCGTGTTCACGGACGAAGAGCGGGCCGAGTTGCAACAGAGTTGAATGTAGAAGACCAGCCATCTCGAGGGCTGGTCTTTTTTTAGTCAAAGGGCACCCTTTTCTCAAAATCACATTTCCAATTTAACCCAAAAACCAACCTAACAATCGACTCGATTCGATATAGTAAAAAGAGACACGAAAGGAGGCAGCCTATGTCCGAGCTTCTCACGAGCATGCTTAACGGTATGATGATTTCATTGGTCAGTCTATTCGGTCCTCTGTTCCTGGTGATGAGCGGTATATTGTATACGAAGGTCAAGCGTTATAAACGGAGCCGCTATTTCGCCCAGACCGGACACAGCTATTTCAAAGTCGTTCAAGACACCGGCTTATACGGCGAATATTTATGTGTCGCCGCCATCGAGGAGCGCGTCCCGAATCCCTTCATATTGACGAATCTATATTTGCCCCATCCAAAAAATCGAGAGCGTACGACTGAAATCGATGTGGTGTTCATCAACCAGAGCGGTGTCCACGTGATTGAGTCGAAAAATTATAGCGGCTGGATTTTTGGACATGAACAAGAACGGCATTGGACCCAATCGATGCCGAACCGAAAGAAGTTCCGGTTTTTCAATCCGATCAAACAAAACGAGTTACATATGAAAGCGATGGAACAAACGATTGCTGTGGAGCGGAGTCTATTACACTCTTGGATCGTCTTCAGCGACCGGTCGACCTTGAAGCGCATTGATGTGGCGGACGTTCCCGTGTTGAACCGGAAGACATGGAAACAACAGATTGCCTTGCCAGGTGAGGCCCGGTTGACGTTGGCGGAACAGACGGCCATCTACGAGCACCTGCTCCAATTCGCATCTGCTGACGAAGCCGTCAAGGAAGCCCATATCGCCGCCAAGCAACGGGTGACGTGATGGGCTGTCCCATCCAAAAAAGTCCCGCTCACGGTGAGCGGGACTCCTTTTATTTACTCTGCATTTTAAAGCGCAAGTATAGTTCGTTGTAGTACGCGTTCATGCGTTTGCCTAAGTTCTCATACACTTCGAGCTCATCCGTCACTTCTTTTGTCGGATAAAAACGTTCGTCTGACGTCACTTCTTCATCTAAAAATTCAAGTGCCGCTTCGTTCGGTGTCGAATATCCGACATAATCGGTGTTTCGGGCCGCGATTTCCGCGTCAAGCATGAAGTCGATGAACTGGTGCGCGCCTTCGACGTTTTTCGATGTGTTCGGAATGACGAGGTTGTCGAACCAGAGATTCGTCCCTTCTTCCGGGATGACGTACGTCAACTCTTCGTTCTCGTACATGATTTCGGAGGCGTCACCTGACCAGACGACGGCCGCGGCCGCTTCGCGATTGGCCATGAGCATCTTGATTTCATCGCCGACGATCGCTTTAATGTTCGGCCAGAGCGTCTCGAGCTTCTTCTCCGCTTCGAGCAGCTCATCTTTGTCCGTCGTGTTGAGCGAGTAACCGAGTGAGTTCAGACCGAAGCCCATCACTTCACGGGTCCCGTCTGCAAGCAAGATGTCATTCTCGAGCGGCATGTCCCATAGGTCGTTCCACGACGTAATCTCACCGTCGACGAGTTCAGGGTTATACACGATGCCGACCGTCCCCCAGAAGTAAGGGACTGAGTACGTGTTGCCCGGGTCGAACGACTTGTCGAGGAAACGTGGGTCAATGTTATCGAAGTTCTCGAGCTTGTCATAATCGATCGGCAAGAGCAGGTCTTCTTCAATCATTTTACTGATGGCGTAATCCGATGGGACAGCGATGTCGAACGCCGTACCGCCTTGCTCGATTTTCGTGAGCATCGCCTCGTTCGAGTCGAACGTCTGATAGATGACTTTCAAGCCCGTCTCTTCCTCGAACTCTCCAATCAAGTCTTCATCGATATAATCGCCCCAGTTGTAGACGACGAGCGTGTTATCGCCGCCGAACCCTTGCGCCATATTGATTTGATACACCCAGAGCAAGAGGCCGAAACTGACGACGACCGGTACCGTCAACATGATGACCAATTTTTTCATCGTCTTACCTCCTTCGCTTTACCACCGCGTTGGGCGAGCACATAATACCCAAGGACGAGAATGAGTGTGAACAAGAACAAGATGGCTGACAAGGCGTTAATCTCGAGCGAGATGCCTTGACGGGCGCGTGAGTAGACTTCAACGGCAAGTGTCGTGAAGCCGTTTCCGGTCACGAAGAACGTGACGGCAAAGTCATCGAGCGAATACGTGAGTGCCGTGAAGAACCCGGCAAAGATACCCGGTGTGATATACGGCAAGATGACTTTCGTCAAGACGTCCCACGTACTTGCCCCAAGGTCACGCGACGCATCGATGAGCGTCGGGCTCATCTCTTGCAGCTTCGGCAAGACCAAGATGACGACAATCGGTACCGAGAAGGCGATGTGCGCCAATAGCACCGAGTAAAAGCCGAGCTGAATCCCGAGCATCGTGAACAAGATGAGGAACGACGCCCCGATGATGACGTCCGGACTGACGATCAACACGTTGTTGAGTGATAAGAGTGACGTCTTCGTGAAGCGTTGTCGCGCCGTATAGATAGCGAGCGCCCCGATGACGCCGAGCACGGTTGAAATCGTCGCCGACAGCAAGGCGATGACAATCGTGTTCAAGACGATAACGAGCAGGCGCGTGTCGGTAAAGAGCGACTTGTACCAATCGAGCGTAAAGCCTTCAAAGTTACTCATCGTCCCGCCACTGTTGAACGAGTAGACGACCAAATAGAGAATCGGTGCATAGAGGATGAAGAACACCGCTATCAAATAGAGGTTGGCTAATTTAAATTTTTTCGGTTTCATCGACGCACCGCTCCTTTCGCGCCCCAGTCACGTGTGATGACCATGACGAGGACCATCGCCAAAATCAAGAACACGGCAATCGTCGAGCCCATGCCCCAGTTTTGCGTGACGAGGAATTGTTGTTCAATCGCCGTCCCGAGCGTGATGACTCGGTTCCCAGCAATCAGTCGAGTGATCATGAAGAGCGACAACGCCGGGATGAAGACGATTTGAATCCCTGACTTCACACCGTCGAGCGTAAGTGGGAAGATGACCCGGCGGAACGTCGTCCAGTTCGAGGCCCCGAGGTCGCGCGACGCATAGACGAGCGACGGCGGGAGCTTCTCGATGGCGTTATAAATCGGCAAAATCATGAACGGGATGAAGATGTAAACTGACACGAACACGAAACTGAAGTCCGTAAACAAAATCTGTCGTGTCCCGATACCGATGGCCTCTAAAAACTGGTTCGTGATGCCGTATGTCCCGAAAATGCCGAGGAACGCATAGGCTTTGAGCAATAGGTTGATCCATGATGGCAAAATGATGAGCAAAAGCCAAAGTTGCTTATGCTTTGTCTTCGTCAATAAATAGGCGGTCGGATACCCGATCAAAAGCGAGAAGAACGTAATCAAGAACGCATACCAGAAAGAAGATAACGTCATCGTCAAATACGTCGACGTGAAGAACATCTGATAGTTCTCTAAACTCAAGTTCCCTTCGATATCAAAAAACGAGTAGTAGACGACGAGCAGGAGCGGCGCGATGACGAACAGCGCAATCCATAACCAGTAGGTCGTCAAATAGACCGTCTTCGCGGTTTGACTAGTTTGATTCATGAGCGACCTCCTCATAGGACTCGAGACGACGGTCGAACTCTTCCTCCGTCTCTCCTAAGCGCATGACGTGAATCGCCTCATCATCGAACGTGAGGCCGATTTTCGAACCGACGACCGATTTTTTCGTCGAATGAACGAGCCATTCGTTGCCTTCTTGGTCATAGCAGCAAATCTCATAGTGAACGCCTCGGAACAGTTGCGAGTCGACGTCGACGACAAGTTTCGCAGATTCGACCGATGTCATCTCTAAATCTTCCGGACGGATGATGACCTCGACTTTCTCGTTGCGGTCAAACCCTTGGTCGACGCAATCGAATGTCTTCCCGGCGAACGTGACGACGTTATCTTCTGGCATGACGCCCGGTACGATGTTCGACTCCCCGATGAAATCGGCGACGAAACGGTTAATCGGCTCATCGTAAATATCAGTCGGTGTCCCGCTTTGTACAATTTTCCCGTTATTCATGACGAAAATCTCATCCGACATCGCGAGCGCTTCTTCTTGGTCATGCGTGACAAAGATGAACGTGATGCCGAGACGCTGTTGCAATTCGCGGAGCTCATATTGCATCTCGGTCCGGAGTTTCAAATCGAGCGCCGAGAGCGGTTCATCAAGCAAGATGACTTCCGGTTCGTTGACGATGGCCCGGGCGATGGCGACACGTTGGCGCTGCCCGCCTGACATCTCATCGATTTCACGTGACTCATACCCTTTCAAGTTGACGAATTTGAGCGCCTGTTCGACTTTCGTCTTCACGTCCGCTTCTTTCATCTTCTTGATGCGCAGACCGAACGCGACGTTCTCGAACACGTTCAAGTGCGGGAAGAGCGCATAGTCTTGGAACACGGTGTTCACTTGACGTTTGTTCGCCGGGACGTCGTTGATGCGTTTCCCGTTGAACTGGATATCGCCTGCTGACGCATCCGTGAAGCCGGCAATTAAGCGTAAAATCGTCGTCTTCCCACATCCAGATGGCCCGAGCAACGTGTAGAACTTCCCTTTCTCAATCTCGAAGCTGATGTTTTCTAAGACGACGGTGTCATCGTAACGCTTCGACACATTGTCAAAGCGAATAATCGTTTCTGGGTTCATTTCAGTTCCTCCCTTATAAATATGAATGGGTCGCGACGATTAAACATTCACTCTCGCCGTCGTAGTCATTGACGAGTTGATGCGAATCGGAGGCGACGTAATAGAGTGTTTCTCCGGTCTTGGCGAAGTACGTATGATTGCCAAGTTTTAGCGCGATGTGCCCCGATAGGACATAGACAAACGTCTCCGATCGCGACGGCTCATATCGTTTGAACTCGCCCTGCTTCGAGAACGTTAGTAAAATGGGTTCCATCTCTTTTTCGTTCGATTCCGGGATGAGCCATTCAGTCCGATATTTCCGCTCCTCGTCGACGTAGATGGTCCGATCGTCCTCGGTATAGATCACTTTTTGATTCACATCTTCATCAAAAAATTCTTTCGGCGAACATCCGAGCACTTCCAACAAGTCGAATAGTGTCTCAAGCGAAGGTGAACTCAAATCACGCTCGATTTGAGAAATATAGCCTTTGCTCAAATCCGTGCGCTCGGCCAACTCTTCTTGCGTCAGCCCTTTCTTGACGCGGAGCCGCTTGATTTTTTGACCGACTTCCAAGTCACAATCCCTCCTTTCAGCTTTGATTCAAGTTTAGTGAAAGATGATTCCAACTAAAGAAAGTTTATAAATACTTAACTACAAAGCGAACTAATAGCGACCTTTATTATAACGGATTGTGTGCAGTTTGCAAGTAAAAAATCACGCCGATTTCCGGCGTGATTTTTAATGGATGTCGCGCTTGGACATCAAGTGTTTGAACTTCTCATTTTTCGTTTGAAACAGGTGGAGCTGGGGGCCGTACGCATCGATTTGTTGCACGACGTATTGGAACGATTTTGCTTCCCCAGGATACGGTTCACCGGCACGGGCGAGCGTCGTCTCAAAATCCTCCCACAGCACTTCAACCCACGTCAACGCCTCGAGCTCGCTCAAGACATCGTTCTTCTGTTTCAAGATTTCTGCCAAGCGCTCGTATTGTTCGGTCCGGTTCATGCTTTCACCTCCGACAGCTCCGAGAGCGGAATCGCATGTTCAGCCGTCTCCCCTTCGAACGTCCCCCAGCCCATGACGCCGTTCACAAATTTCAAACGGAACGGGCGCTCGTTATAGTTGACGATATACGTCGCCCCCGGCTTGAACGATTTCGGGTCAATCAAATAACTCTCGGCAATCGCGATCCGTCGCAAGACGACCTCGATTTCACTGACCATGCCCATCTGTTCGGCTTTCCGCTTCCGTTCATGAAGCGCTCGAATCTCTTGTTCGAGCTCATATTTTGATAAATCGCTCAATCGTTTTTCCATTTCGCTCACCTCTCTTGTAGCGTATCAGATTTTTCTCAGAAAAGAAAAAGGCGAAACTGAAACGATGTTCAGTTCGCCTTGAAGTTGTAGAGCGGTTTGATGATTTGATTGATGGTGACGGCCGGCTCGATATAACGGACGATTTCCTTCATCGACTTATAGACGAACGGTGACTCGTCAATCGTCGATGGTCGGACCGAACTTGACCAGACATCTGCCATCGACTTTTTAAATTCGTTGAAGTCGACGCGTTTTCGCGCGGCCGAGCGTGACATGACGCGACCGGCGCCGTGTGGTCCCGAGAAGTTCCAGTCGGGGTTGCCCTTGCCAGTACAGATGAGCGAACCGTCGCGCATGTTCATCGGAATGATGACCCGCTCGCCGTCCCGCGCCGAGATGGCCCCTTTTCGAAGCATCATCGCGTCGTGATCGATGTAGTTGTGGACCGTATCGAATTGATCGACGACGTTCCAGTTCATCGCCTCGACGATGACGTCGGTCATGGCGAGACGGTTGGCGGCCGCATATTGCTGTGCGATGCGCACGTCGTGCATGTAATCTTCCATCGTTTCCCCTTCGACGTAGGCGAGGTCGCGGAAACGTTTCCGTGCCTCGCGCTCCGTCTCGAGATAGGCCGAGATGTCCTGTTGCCGTCCCGTTGCCTTCATCCGTTCAATCTCGTCTCGAATGTCGACCGTCTTCATCATGTGCTCGACCGCCAACTGTTGATAATGGTCAGCGATTTGGACACCGAGGTGGCGTGAGCCGGAGTGGATGACGAGAAACGTGCGTCCGGCTTCGTCCCGGTTCACTTCGATGAAATGATTGCCCGAGCCGAGCGTGCCGACCGAGCGGAGGGCCCGGTCCAGCTTATACGGCGCCCGCACGTCCTCGAGCGGGAGCTCAGAGGCGTATGGGTGTGCTGTATCCCGGATGTTCATCCCGCTCGGTACGTATTGACGGATGACGTCGTCGAGCCGTTGAAAGTCGATTCGCTTCACCTTGATTTCCGTGCAGAGCATGCCACACCCGAGGTCGACGCCGACGAGGTTCGGTACGACCTTGTCGTGAATCGTCATCGTCGTCCCGACGACCGACCCTTTGCCGGCATGCATGTCCGGCATGATTCGAATCGAGGCGCCTTTCGTGAACGGTTGGTCGACGAGCGTTTGGATTTGGGCCCGCGTCGTATCGTCAATCCGTTCATTGAATACTTTGGCCCGGTTATGCTTTCCGATAATCTCCATAATACCTCCTCAACTGATGGCTTGTTGTTTACTTTGCAGCTCATGCATCCGGGCGTAAACGCCGCCTGCCGCGATGAGCGACTGATGGTTACCCCGCTCGATGATGTGACCGTGGTCGAGGACGAGGATTTGGTCCGCTTCCCGAATCGTCGAGAGACGGTGCGCGATGACGAACGTCGTCCGGCCGTACGTGAGCGTCTTGAGCGCGTCTTGGATGAGTGCTTCCGTCTCTGAATCGACGCTTGCCGTCGCTTCGTCTAAGACGAGGATGGCCGGGTCGAAGACGAGGGCGCGGGCGAAGCTGATCAACTGGCGCTCTCCGCTCGAGAGCGAGGCGCCGCGTTCGATGACCGGCTCGTCTAGCCCGTGTGGCAACTGTTTGACGAAACGATCGGCTCCGACCGCCGTCAATGCGCGCCATACGCGGTCGTCCGAAATCGTCTCGTCGCCGAGCGTCACGTTCGTCCGAATCGAGCCTGTGAACAAGAACGGGTCTTGAAGCACGATGCCGAGATGGGCCCGGACGGCTTGGGTCGGTAGTTTCGTCACGTCCATACCGTCAATGTTGAGCGTTCCTTCTGACGGGTCATAGAAGCGCATGAGCAAGTTCATGATCGAACTCTTACCGCTGCCGGTATGTCCGACGAGCGCCACCGTCTCACCTGGTGCCGCATGGATATCGATGTGTTGGAGTACCGGTTTCCCGGCTTCATAGCTGAACGACACATCGTCGAACACGACCTCACCTTTAAAGCGAGCGATTCGTTCCGCCGACACGTCTTCCCCTTTCTCGTCAAGCAACTGGAACATCCGGTCTGCTGAGACGAGTGCCTGTTGGAGCGGAGACAGCTGGTTCATGATTTGCGTCACCGGTTCGAAAATCCGTGACACGTAATCGATATAGGCGTACAAAATCCCGAGCGTGAGCACGCTCCCCGTTCCGAGCGTCTGCGCACCGACGACCCAGATGAGTAAGGCGAGTGCCATGTTGCGGAAGAAGTTGACCAAGTTGTGCGACATGAGTGCATCCAGTTTGAGCAGCTTCCGTCTTGTTTGGAAGTTGTCACTGTTTTTCTCGTTGAACTCGTCATAGACGAGATCTTCTTTGACGTACGACTGAATGATCGGCATCGTTTGGATGCTCTCATTCAATTGGGCGTTCATATCCGCGACGAGGGCGCGGACACGGAAGTTGTTCCGGGTCGACAGGCGTTGGAACAATTTAATCCAAACGATGACGACCGGGATGATGATGAGCGAGACGAGACCGAGGCGCACGTCCAAGAAGAACATGGCGATCAAGACTCCGATCATCATGACGACGCTTTGGAAAACACGTGCGAGGACGCCCAAATATAGGTCGCGAATCGTCTCGGTGTCGTTCGTGACCCGGCTGACGATTTTCCCGATTGGCGTCTGGTCGAAGTAACGGACCGGAATCGTCTGCAAATGCCGCATGACGTCAAGGCGCATCGTTTTGACGATGTTATGGGCCGAGCGTTGGAGGAGCATCTGTTGCCCCCAGTTCAACCCTGCCGCGATAAGAAGCAAGACGACGTACAGACCAGACAGCAATAGCACGGCCCGCAAATCCGTCTCGTAAAAGCGGAAGACATCGGTCGACGAGAGCGGCACGATGTTGTCATACGTTGCCGTCTCTTCGCTTCGTGTAATGGTGAGGACACCATCTTCGACCTCACGGACGCCACCACTCATGACGGCGTCAGGGACGAGATAATAGCCGTCTGTCGTCTGCACGATCGAGACGGGACGGACGACCGTCTCTCCGTCAACCCTCGTCTCTTTTTCATAGGAGTTTCCGTCAAAAGCGACACTCCCGCCTGACTCGACTTGTACCCAATCCCGCTCAATGGCGACGATGTGGTCGTCGATGATGATTTTGGCGATGTACGGTCCGGCCAATTCGGCGCCGACCGCTAAAAATAGTAAGGTCAAACCGAGGAAAATCGAGCGTCTCACTTGTTTGGCATAGCCGACGAGTGAACGGATCGTTTTCTTCCTGCGGACTGGATCTAATTCATATTGATCGATCATGAGAGATTCCCCCTTTCCCGGATTACTCCGACTCTCCTTGTCGAACGTATTGTTCATAATACCAACCGCGTCGTCCCATCAGTTGGTCATGCGTGCCCCGTTCCGTCACGCGACCGTCTTGTAACACAAGAATCTGGTCGGCGTGGGCGACAGCGGATAGGCGGTGCGCGACGATGAACGTCGTCTGTTCGGCCCGGCTCGTCCGGACCGAATCGATGATGCGCGCTTCCGTCTTGGCGTCGACCGCTGAAAGCGAATCATCGAGCAAAAGGATCTCTGGATCTTTCAAGAGGGCGCGGGCAATCGAGAGCCGTTGTTTCTGACCGCCCGAGAGCATAACCCCTTGCTCCCCGACGACCGTGTCGAGACCGTTTTCCAAATGTTCGATATCGGTATCGAACGCCGCGAGCCGGATCGCCGTCTCGAGATCTTGTGCCGACGCATCGTTTGAGCCGAACAAGATGTTGTCGCGGACCGTCTTCGAGAACAGCAAATGTTCTTGCGAGACGTAACCGCTCCAACCGCGTACCGTATCGAGTTTGATGTCGTGAATCGGGACACCGTTGACGAGTAACGAGTCATCAATCGGATACTCCCGAAGCAATTGACGCAACAGCGTCGTCTTGCCGGCCCCGGTCGGTCCGACGACCCCAATCGTCTCACCACGCGACACGTGCAAAACGATGTCTTCGAGCGAGGCGCGGGTCGATCCTGGATATTGGAACGACAATGATTTGAACGTGATTTTCTCCGGGACGCCGACTTCGACCGTGCCGGTCGAGACGACATCCGGTGTCTCGTTCATCGTCGCTTCGATTCGTTCGAGGCTAGCCGTTCCCCGTTGTACGACGTTAATCAGTTCCCCGAACGCGTACATTGGCCAAATGAGCATCCCGAGATAAATATTGAACGAGACGAGCTGTCCGAGCGTGATGTCATTCGTGAACACGAGGTACGTGCCGAACGACAACCCGATCAAATAGCTCAAGCCGACGAGCAGTTTAATGACCGGTTCGAACAAGACGTCGATTTTGGCGACGTGCATGTTTTTGGCCATGACGTCGTCGGTGATTGTATCGAACTTTTTCGTATCCGCGTCTTCTTGGACGAACGAGCGGACGACCCGAAGGCCTGAAATCGATTCGACGACTTGGTCGTTCATCACGCCAAACGCATCCTGCGCCGCTGTGAAGCGGGCATGGATTTGGCGGCCAAGCTTATTCATCGACCAGGCAAGGAGCGGCATCGGCAGGAGTGCCGCGAGCGTCAATTTCCAATCGATGAACACTCCCATGATGGTGAGAGCGATGAGTGTCATATTGAACGAGTCGACGAGTGTCATGACACCGAATCCAGCCGTCCGTTCCACCGCTTTCAAATCGTTCGTCGCGAGCGCCATCAAATCACCCGTGCGGTGCTGTTGATAAAAGCGCGGTGTCTGCCGGAGCAGATGTCCGAAGAATCGGGCCCGCAGTTTTTTCTCGAGCAGGAACGCCGTCCCGAAGAGGCGGGCAATCCATACATACGAAAGGACGTACGATAATACCATGATGCCGAGCAATGACCCGACAATCATAACAAGCCGTTCTGTCGTCAGGCTGCCTTCGCGAATCGCATCAATCGCCTGTCCGATGATCCACGGCGGGAGCATATCGACGACCCCGGTGATAATCAACAAGATGATGGCGACGATATACGTCCGCTTTTGTCTTTTAATAAACCAATCTAATTGTTTAATCAGTTTCATGACTGATTCCCCCTTTCGTCCTTTCCGCGCACGCAAAAAAGCGCACGTCACCTGATTGTGCAACCAATCGGATGAAGTACGCTTCTGAGTCTTCAGTCTTTTGCATGGTCAGGGAAAGGACACTACCCCTATCCAGCTGCCAAATTATGCAGTCAAATACGAGTAGCCATATGATGTTGTGTGTGTGCGTTGTAGTGTTGGGATGTACTTCATCATGCTGGCTCCTCTCTGTTCATAGTTTGAAAATCTACTAAAACCTTAGCAGACTGTTCAGAAAATTGTCAATATTATTATCGTAAATAATTTGTAACTTTTTACAAGAAGAATGCAGCGAGCATCAAACCGACAAGACCGGTCGCTGTCACGTAATAAATCATTGGCATGAGCGTATAGCGGATAATCGTTCCTTCTTTTCCGAGGAGCCCTGCCACCGAGGCGACTGCGACGACGTTCAAGACGCAAATCATGTTACCGGCGTTCGCCCCCGCCATCTGCATCGACAAGGCAAGTGTCTCGTTGACTCCAACCGACTCGGCGACATTCGTCGTTAAACTCGAGAACATCATGTTCGAGAACGTAGCCGACCCGGAAACGAACGCCCCGAGCGCACCAATCCACGGTGCGACGAGCGGCCAGACGCCACCAAACGTGTCGGCCGCAGCCGTTGCGAGTTCGACCGGCATCGAAGCGAGACCTGCCCCACCATTTTCCGAATGAATGAAAATCCGAACCATCGGCACGGAAGCAGCGAGCGTGATCGCCGTCCCGACGACACCGAGCGTCGTCGCTTTAAACACCGAGGTCACTTGCGACCAACTCATGTTATGGAGGAAGAACGTCGCAATCATCGTCAAGATGAACATGAAGCCTGGTGAATAGAACGGTTCCCACGATGTCGAGATGCCTTCGATACTCAAAATGTTCGGCAAATCGATGCGGACGCTACGCGTCAGTTCGTTCAAGAACGGCACGGTCCGCGTCAACACGAGGAAAATCGTTAAAATCAAGTAAGGGGCCC
The DNA here is from genome assembly GCF_018618255.1 of Exiguobacterium sp. s56. Classification (NCBI taxonomy): domain Bacteria; kingdom Bacillati; phylum Bacillota; class Bacilli; order Caryophanales; genus Exiguobacterium; species Exiguobacterium sp. s56. Next base: position 29,269 of record NZ_JACSLR010000012.1, read on the forward strand.
ACGCTTTCCATTGCGGAAGCTCGCGTTTGCCTTTGCCGACGGACGGCTTCTCGAGCGGTTGATCGATTTCATCGGCATAGCCGTCGAACGTCCATAACCGTTTCGGCATGAGGATGCCTTTGCGTGCCATCGTGACGAGAATGATGAGACCCGTCAATGCACCAAGCATACCCCCGAACTCGAATCCGAGGATGAGCGTCCAGATGTAGGCCGGGATGCTATAGACGAGCGCCGCGACGATCGCGATCGGGAATACTTCGAGCGCCGGCTTAATCGATTTTTCTTTACTGAAGAATCGCGTCAGCATCAAGATTAAAATGAATGGGATAAAAAGACCAACGAACATATCGATGAGCACCGTCTGCAAGACGACGGTTGTCAAAAACTCAATCGTCTCGGGTTGGTTGACGTCAAGTGACAGCCCGTTCCCAATCCCGATTAAGGCCGGTGTTCCGACCGCGCCGAACGTGACGGCCGATACGTTTGCCGACAAGGCGATGACAACGGCAGCGATCGGCGTGAAGCCGAGTGCGATTAACAGTGGTGCCGCAACCGTGGCCGGTGTACCGAAACCAGATGCGCCTTCGATGAATGAGACGAACAACCAACCGACGATGAGCACTTGAATCCGGGGATCGGGCGTAATGTTGATGAAGCCGGAACGGATGGCGTTCATGCCGCCGCCCTCTTTCATCGTATTCATCATTCCAATCGCACCGTAAACAATCCAGACTGTCGTAACGGCGATGACAAGTCCTTGTAGCGTCGCCGCCATGATTCGCGTCGCGTCGAGCTGCCAGACGAAGAACGCAAGTCCAGCCGTCAAGACAAGAGATAGTGGCATCGCAACCGACGCCGGTAAACGCATAATGACCAATAAGATGAGCACTGCCACAATCGGCATCAGTGCTGTAATCCATTCAAAAATCGTCAATGTAGACCCACCTTTTCAGTTTTTTCCCCTACCGTAAAAACATCTCCCATTATGACTCTTGTTCAGCGAGCCTCTCTAACGCCCTCTCGATCACCTCATACGGAAAACCTTTGCGACGAAGCTGCATCTTCATCCGTTGTTTCCGCTCATATGGGGCGTACCCGCTAAACTTTCGATTCAGTTTTTCAGCCTGTGTCAGACAAGCTGAAAGTTCAACGTCCTCATCCTCGTTCTCCCAAAACGTGAGAATCGCCTCTGAAATGATATCAAACGAAAATCCCCTTTGCATCAGGGTTTGTTGAATTCTTTGTTGCACTTCTGTGGCGGAACGGCGATTTGTTTCCATTTGTTTCCGATTTACGAACTTTCCGGCCTTTTCAAGCTGGTCTTCGTGCGAGATGGCGGCGATGACGTCTTCGATAAGATCCGGAGCGATTTGAAGCTGAGCGAGTTCTCGTTTGATTTTCACGGGTCCGCTCGGGCTCGTATTGAACTTTGTCTGGGTGTAAGCTTTGGCGAACTCGGCATCGTTCAAATAGCGCTGTTCAATCAAGCGTTCAATGACGCGTTTGATGGCTGACTCATCTATCTCTTTCTTCACGAGGTAGTCACGCACCTCTGAGACGGCACGCATTCGATACGATAAATAGTTGACGGCCGCTTTGTACGCTTTCTGTTCTTCTTCCGCTTGAAGGACGTCCCGGACGAAATCGTCCTCGAGTTCCATCCCTTTCGTCAATTCGTATTTGATGAAGACGTCGAGGTCGATGGCAAACGCGAATTCCTCCCGTCCGTCCTTTTCGACAAAGACGTTCAATCGATCTTGATTTTTCTTCTGGGTCGTAAACTTGGCGATTTTCACAAAATCCCTCCATTTCCTGCTTCTAACATATCACGTTCCCCGTTCGGGCAGGATTTTTGATAAGTTAGAAGAAGGGGTATTATCTGTACAAGACATTCCTATAGTCCTCATACCCGTTTTGAAATCGCTTAAAGGATATTGGAGGGAGACCCATGAAAATAGCAATCACTGGTGGTACCGGATTGATTGGCCGACCGCTCGTACGCGCGCTCGCCGAAGCCGGACATCAAGTCGTCGTATTGACGCGCCACCCACGTCCGCGGCAAGGAGGGATCTCGTTCGTCGAATGGATGACGCCCGATAGTCATCCTGAATCCGAGCTTCAAGACGTCGATGCCATCGTCCATTTGGCAGGAGCCTCGATCAACGACGGACGTTGGACGCACAAACAAAAGCAAGCCATTCTTCAAAGTCGGATCGATGGGACGAAAGAAGTCGTCCGCATCATTAAAAATATGAAACGCAAGCCGAGCGTCGTCATCAGCGGGTCCGCCATCGGGATATACGGTGAAGATCGATCCATCACGTATTCGGAAGCGACACCGCTCCCCGACCGAACCAACTTTTTAGGCAACGTCTGCGTGTTGTGGGAGAAAGAGGCGCAACCCGTTCAAGACATGGGCATCCGTCTCGTCACGATGCGGACCGGTGTCGTCTTATCGAATGACGGCGGCGCCTTCCCGCTCATGAAGTTGCCGTACACGCTTGGTATCGGTGGACGACTCGGCTCCGGCAAGCAATGGGTGCCGTGGATTCATTTAGACGACCTCGTCCGTCTGTTCGTCCATATCCTCGAGACGAGTACGATCGAGGGACCCGTCAATGGCACGGCACCGACGCCTGTCACGATGGACGAATTCGGGAAGACGCTAGGCCGGGTGATGCATCGTCCCCACTGGGCACCCGCCCCGGCGCCGCTCCTCAAGCTCGCACTCGGAGAGAAGAGCGTCATCGTCCTCGAAGGAGCGAAAGTCGTTCCGACGAAAGCCCTCAACCACGGTTTCCGGTTCCGTTATGAAACGTTAGAACCCGCCCTGAAACAACTACTTCATTTGACTTGAAAGGAGCTAGCACGTGAGTAATTTGTTAATTCGTAACGCCCATATCTATCCGATCACCGCACCACATTTTTACGGGGACCTTCGCGTCAAAGACGGCAAAATCGTCGAGATGGCGGACTTGTTGGACCCGCTCGACGGAGAGACGGTCATCGAAGCCGAAGGCAACTTCTTGTTCCCCGGCTTCATCGATGCCCACACCCATCTCGGACTGTATGACGAAGGGACGGGTTCAGTCGGGAACGATGCGAACGAGACCGTCGAGGCGATGACCCCGCACGCACGGGCCATCGATGGCGTCTATCCGCTCGATGAGGGCTTCCGGGAAGCGCTCATGGCCGGGGTGACGGCCGTCCAAGTCATGCCTGGCAGTATGAACGTCATCGGCGGCGTGACGAGTGTCATCAAAACCCATGGCCGCTTCATCGAGGACATGGTGCTCCGCCGCTATGCCGGCCTGAAACTCGCGCTCGGCGAGAACCCGAAGCGCGTCCACAGCATGGGGAAATCCGGCGAGTTGACCCGGATGGGAATCATGGGCTTGTTGCGTGAAGCGTTCCGGACCGTTGATTCGACAAAGACGATCGGCACGTTCGGTAGCCAGATGATTCAATTGGCGCTCGATCGCAAGATGCCGATTCGTGTCCACGCCCACCGCGCCGACGATATTTTATCGGTTGTCCGCTTCGCACAAGAGTTTGACCTCGATTATCGGATTGAGCACTGTACGGAAGGACATCTCGTCGCCGAAAAGTTGCGCGAACTCGGTGTCAAACATGTCACCGTCGGACCGACGTTCACACGGAAGTCGAAAATCGAGCTCCAAAACAAGACGTGGGAGACGTACCGAATCTTACATGAGCACGATATGATCGTCTCCATCACGACGGACCATCCTTATACGCCGGTTCAATATTTGAATTTGTGCGCCGGTCTTGCTGCCCGCGAAGGGCTTCCCGTCGACGTCGCGCTCCGCGCCATCACGATTCATCCGGCTGAATCGCTCGGAGTAGACGACCGCATCGGCTCGCTCGAAATCGGCAAAGATGCCGATCTTGTCCTATGGAGCCACTTCCCGCTCGACTACATGTCGAAGCCGATTATGACCATCGTCGACGGTCACATCGTTTACTCGACGAGCCGCTCGAAAACGCATCACGAGATGTGAGTGACACCAGTCGTGAAAGCGCTCTTATTTTTTTTTGTGAAGTTGCATTTTATTTACTTGCTTTTTTAAAAAAACTATATAAAATAATCTTGTAACTTCATAAAAGGGAGCAGCCAAGGCAAGTTCGAACAACGAAGCCAGAAGTATGCTTTCGTTACAACTATTCTTCAGCGGTCTGAAATAGGAGGAGGAATGTAAAGGTGCTCAAATTTCGTGAGCTTACCGACTGCGCGGAGTTGTTCGAACTGATGCAACACCCAGATGTCTTTCCATATGTCCGTCAAAAGACGGTCCACTTTGACGAGTTTTTATTTAGCACGAAGCAAATCATCGAGCTAGAAGAGCAAGGAAACATCATCTCACGTACCATCACGAACGAGTTTGGCACCCCAATCGGGACAATCAGCTTGTTCGATGTGGAATCCGGCTATGGATTCCTCGGGACGTGGCTTGGCAAACCGTATCACGGCAAAGGTTACAATCAAGTCGCGAAAGAAGCGTTCTTCTCAGAACTTTTCTTCGAACTTGACATTGAAAGTGTATTTTTGAAAATCCGTCAATCGAATGAGCGTTCAATCGCGGCGGCGGAAAAACTGCCGTACGCTTTCTGCGCCAATGAGATTCGGTCTGAATTACTAACTGAAATCAATCAAGGTGATGTCGAATACGTTCTGTATGAAGTGTCGAAGTCGAGTTTCCAACTTTACTTGCACTCACTCCATGCGCCTGAATTCGACCATACGTACGAAGCTCAGCTCGAAGCATAAGCCAATTCTGACAAAGAATTGGCTTTTTTGTGGCGTTTTTGTGTGGATTTCATGAGGACAACTTTACGACAATAAATATTTCTGTTCTAATTCGGAGAGATAGGTATGATAGAAGTATGAGGGAATTATCACACGTCCTCGTTAACCGTTTTGTAAAGGAGAATGCCCAATGTCAGAACCAACGTTTCGCATCTTAGTGACCGATGATGAAGAACAAATGCGGGATTTACTCGTTTCGAACTTAGAGAAGGAAGGATACGAGACCGTCACAGCAACGAACGGTCTCGAGGCAATCGACTTATTGAAAGAACAGTCGTTCCACCTCGTGCTGCTCGACGTGATGATGCCTGAACTCGACGGCCTAACGGCATGCATGCGCATCCGTGAGTTCTCGAACGTGCCGATCATTATGCTAACGGCCCGCTCAGAAGAACTCGATCGCATCCACGGCTTGAAGATTGGCGCGGACGACTATATCACGAAGCCGTTCAGCCCCCGCGAGTTGCTCGCTCGAATCGAAGCGACGCTTCGTCGGACGCATAATTTCTCGAAAGAACAAGAAACCACGTTCGATACCGGAGTCTTGTCGATCGATATCGATGGCCGTGCGGTCAGCGTGAAAGGCAAAACGGTCAACTTGACCCGGAAAGAGTTCGATTTGCTCTACTTGTTCATCACGAACGAAGAGAAAGTGTTCTCGCGTGAACAATTGCTTGACCAAATTTGGGGGACCGAGTATCACGGCAACCTCCGAACGGTCGACACCCATATCAAGACACTTCGTCTCAAGCTCGGCGAAGCGGGTGGCTACATCCAAACCGTCTGGGGGATCGGCTATAAGTTCGAGGCGACCGTATGAAGCAATACACGATCCGGAAGCGGATTTGGATCACCATCTGGACCGCAAGCCTCTTCTCCGCGTTCGTGTTCATCATCATGACGTTTTACTTGTATGACAAGTTTTATATTCAGACGCAAGAAGAACTGCTCATCAACCGCGGAGAGAAGCTCGTCACCATCTATAAGGCGGACGGCTTCTCTGACGCGTTTTCCGACAGTATGACGTACACGAACGAACTGACCGAGACGAAAGTGTTTCTCTCGTCCGTCCGGGAAGACAGTCTCGGATCGGGCAAGACGTTTTTACGGGAGCAGGACCTCGCCAAGTTGCAAGACGGCTATGCGATTTCTGTTACCCGCAAGCACCCGACCGAAGACGTCGACATCCTCATGTCCGCCTTCCCGCTCATCCGAGACGGCGAACTCGATAATGCGCTCATCCTGTATATGGAGCTGAGTAAAATCAGTGAACCGTTCCAACCGATTCGGCTCATGATCACGTTCTTGCTCATCTTGATGATCGTGAACTTACTCATTTTCGGCACTCAGATTATCGATACAATCATCCAACCGCTGATTCAAATGAAACGAGCGTCCCAAGTGTATGCTAAAGGTGATTTCTCGCACCGCATCCCCATCTATTACGATGATGAGATTGGTGAGCTTGCCGAGACACTGAACCGGATGGCCGAATCGCTCGGTCTCGTCGAAGAACAACGGAAAGAGTTCTTGGCGAACGTGAGCCACGAATTGCGGACGCCACTGTCGTATATTCGCGGTTATACCGAGATGCTTCAAGACCCGTCGCTCGATGACAAAACGAAAGATCAATATTATGAGATTATCGAGAGCGAGACCGAACGGTTGCAACGGCTCGTCAACGATTTGCTCGACTTGGCCCAACTCGAGCGTGATTCGTATCCGATGACGAAAGAACCAGTCGTCTATTCGCAAGTGCTCGAAGACGTTCTCTATCGCTTCGAGCCGATCGCGCGGGCGAAAGGCGTCACCATCGAGACGGACCTCGACTTCGACTTGATTATTCTCGGGGACCACGATCGACTCGAGCAAGTCGTCGGGAATTTGCTCGATAACGCGCTCCGCTATACGGAAGCCGGCAAATCGATTCATGTGAAGACGTATGCGACCGCGAACAATGCCGTCACCGAGATTCATGACGAAGGCCGGGGCATCCCGAAAGAAGACCTCGATCAATTGACGAAACGATTCTATCGCGTCAATAAGTCACGGACACGCGAAGACGGCGGGACCGGACTCGGGCTCGCCATCGCCAAACATATTATGGAGCGCCACGGCGGCTCGATGCACTTCGCCTCAGAAGTCGGCAACGGGACGACCGTCACACTCACGCTCCCCCTTTTACCGGACGAAGATATTTAAAAAACAGACAGCCGCGATGGCTGTCTGTTTTTAGATGTCCTTCCCTTTATAGGCATCATCTGATTCATTCATGAGACGCTCCCGCTCAGCGTGCGTCTGCGGAAAGCCGTTCGCTTGCCACTCGGCCCGGTGATTCGAGTCAAGTTGAGTGAGACCCGCTTCCGCCTCGTCTTTATCTGAATCGACACTTTCCATGCGATCCATCTTGCTCCATGTATCCTCATCGTGGTCTTGCGTCAAGAGCGCTGCCACTTTCGGCGCGACGAGCGCAGCCCCGGCCACACCGAGTACGATTCCCATTAAGACTTTCTTATCCATCCGAATACCCCTCCTTAGTCACTATGTACCGATAATTCCACTGTTCCGCAAAATCGAAACCCGTTTCCTAAAGCGTTTACACAATTTAACAGAGTGGAATAACAATCAACACAAGGAGGCGATGAGGATGAAGAAATCACAGAACCCGTCAAAGCGACCGTTCGATAATCCGGATGCTGTCGATACCGACAAGGAGAGTATCTTCGACCAGGAGGGCATGGAGACCGTCGACCCGATTCCGGTGGAAGAGCTGAACCAAAAAGTGAAGGATGAAAAACAGAAACGACACTCGAAGGACGACTCGGCCAGCGAGAAAAAATATGACGGCAACAAATAAAGATGCGGACGAATTCGTCCGCATCTTTATTTCACGTTAAATCTTTTGGCGAGAAGCCGTATGGTAGCATCTCTTCTTTTGTCATCACTTTCGTCTCTCCGGCCATGTTCGCGAGAATCAACGTAAAGTCGTCACTCGCAAACTCGGCAATGACTTGACGGCAAGCGCCACACGGCGAGATTGGGCCCGCTGTGTCTCCAACGACAACGACCGTCTCGATTGCCTTGCTGCCTTCCGATACCGCTTTGAAGATGGCGGTCCGTTCTGCACACATCGACAACCCGTACGAAGCGTTTTCGACGTTGCAACCCAAAATTTCTTTGCCGGTCTCGTCAATGACGACGGCCCCGACATTGAATTTCGAATACGGTGTATAGGCACGCGACCGTGCATCAATTGCTTTATGGACAAGCTCGTTCACTTTTTCTTGTGGGATCATCTGATGTTCCTCCGCTTCTTAACGTTTATCAAAAGAAGTCTGACATCTGAACTATAGCGTGAAAACACTGTTTTTGCAAGCGTTTTCACAACCCCGTCAATACTTTTTCTTTTTCTTCTTCTCGAAGACGACGATTGACTCGACGTGTGCCGTCTGCGGGAACATATCGTACGGCTGGATATAGTTGATTTTATAGTCGGCTTTCATGAGTTGATCCGCATCCCGTGCGAGTGTCTGTGGGTTACATGACACGTACACGATGCGTTTCGCTTTCGATGAAATCATTGCATTGAGGAGTTGATGATCGACACCTGTGCGCGGCGGATCGACGACGATGACATCTGGAATCCAACCGTCCTTGACCCAGCGCGGAATCCAATGTTCGGCCCGGCCTTCAACATAGGTTGCATGGCTGAACCCGTTCTCACGCATGTGCGCATTCGCATCTTCGACTGCTTCTGGGACGACTTCCATCCCGCGAATCTCTTTTGCATGTGGCGCGAGCCAGAGCCCGATTGAACCGACACCAGCGTACGCATCGATGACCCGTTCTTCACCCGTTAGGCCAGCCGCCTCGACGACTTCCCGATACATGACTTCCGTCTGAGCCGGATTGAGTTGGAAGAACGCACGCGGTGACAAGTGGTAATGGACGTCGTCAAGCTGTTCGTCCATCTTGTCTTGCCCGGCGATATGAACCGTGCGGTACCCGAAGATGACGCCTGAACGGTTCGAGTTAATATTCAAGTGGAACGACACGACGTTCGGCAACGCCATGATGCGGTCACTCAGTTCGTCCAAACGCGGGACATCTTCATTCCCGACGACGAGTACGACTTGAACGTCATCCGTCTTATAGCCCGAGCGGACGATGACGGTACGGGCAAAACCGACGTCACGGCGCGCATCGTATACAGGGATGTCGAGTTCGTTCAAAATACGGACGATGGCGTTGTTGATGTTCGTCGTGTCGCGCTGCTGCACCATGCAGTGTTCGATTGGCACGAGCTCATTCGTGTTCGGCTTGTAGAGCCCTGACACGATTTCACCGCGGCGCGTCGAGAGCGGGAATTGTGACTTGTTGCGGTAATACCAAGGGTTGTCCATCCCTTTCGTACCACGGATATCCGATTTGTCGACGTTCAATTTCGTCTTTTGACGGAAGGCGTTGCGGACGATTTCTTCTTTATAGTCCATCTGCAGGCGCGGACTCATATGTTGAATCTGGCAACCGCCACACTCGTCATAAATCGGACATGGTGGCTTGACCCGGTCCGGTGAATCATTATCGCGCTTGATGACGCGTGCCTCGGCGTAGTTCCGCTCGACGCGCGTAATTTCGACTTTCGCCTTCTCTCCCGGCAATAAGTTCGGAATGAAGATGACCATGCGATCAATCGTCGCGATGCCCTCTCCGTTAATGCCTAGCCGCTCGGCTTGGGCGCTTGTGTATTCTCCTACGATCAGTTTCAATGTGTTTCATCCTTTCGAGATACTTGTTCTAAATCTTTGGCGTAACGTACGACTTTCGCACGTAAGGAATCAATATCAGCTAACAATCGATGCAAATCCTCTGGCGTCGTGAATTCGTCCAACGTATTGACTGATAAGCACAGTAATTCCGTTCTCGATTTTAACACGTTCATTTTTCCTGCCGTATCTGTTCGTGATTTACCCATCTCGTGATCGCTCCTTTGGTTCGTGACAAAGAGTTGTTATTATAGCATACTATTTCGTGTGACTTGAAGAAAAGGTGGAATTGATATGCAAAACATCTCGACAACGTTTGATCCGTGGGAAGCATACCTCGATCAAACCGAGTTCGGTCGCCTCGTCCTTTCGAACGTCGAAGTGACGACGACCAAACTATGCAATATGCGCTGCGAGCATTGCGCGGTCGGCTATATGCTCGACCAGACAGAAGAACCCGAAGTCCCGCTCGACTTATTGATTTCGCGTTTGGATGAAATCGAGCATTTACGCGCGTTTTCGATTACGGGCGGCGAACCGATGCTGTCGATGAAATCGGTGCGCAACTACGTCGTCCCACTCTTGCGTTACGCTAAGGAGCGCGGCGCCCGCACGCAAATCAACTCAAACTTGACGCTCCCGCTCTCTCGCTACCATCTTATTACCCCTTACCTCGACGTTTTGCACATTTCGCATAACTGGGGAACGGACGCCGACTTCTTAGAGGGCGGTTTCGCGATGATGGACCGAAAACCGAGCGCGGAGGCACGTTTGAAGATGCTTCAGACGATGAAAGACAACGCCCGTGCGCTTACGGCCGAGGGTGTGATCGTATCGGCCGAGACGATGCTCAACAAACGGACGATTCCGCACTTGAAGGAAATCCATGAAGAGATTGTCGCACTCGGCTGTCAACGTCATGAAGTGCACCCAATGTACCCCGCCGATTTTGCCAGTGCGCTCGAGTCGGCGTCGCTCCCTGACACTCGCCAGGCGATTCACGACCTGCTCGATGTCCGGGACGAGAACGTTTGGATGCTGTTCGGAACGTTGCCGTTCTATGCTTGTTCCGAGTTACCGGAAGACCGCGCTTTATTGAAACGGCTCCACGAGGCGAAGAACGTGACCGTGCGAAACGACCCGGATGGCCGCTCACGCCTCAACACGAACATCTTCGACGGCCAAATCATCGTCACCGACTTCGGCGATGAGCTCGGCACGCTCGGGACGTTGTATGACACCTCGTTCCAAGACGCGTATGAGGCGTGGACGAACAGCAGTTTGAACGCCACACTGTCCTGCCACTGTCCGGCTGTCAAATGCCTCGGCCCGAACGCACTCGTCAAACAAGCGTACTATCCTGAAGTGAACTTCCGGGAACGTGTGGCCGAACCGTTTTAATTACTTCGATTCGGGAAATGTTCAGTATATAAACTGAATCGAGGTGTTTGAAGATGACAGCCATCTATGTATTTATGATCACCGTCATGGCCATCATCATTTTCGGTGGTGTGCTCAGCATCTTATTGACAGCCGCATTCGTTTCAGACAAAGTAGACCGTGATGAAGTATTCAGTCAAGGCAGTTGGGACGATGAACTCTTACACTTGAACCATGTACCCCAACCGATTGACGAGCCAAAAAGCTGAGACTCTTCTCAGCTTTTTACTATGCAATCAATGATGAGGTGAACTATGCAACGCTTTCGATTTTCAATTTTATTACTTGTCGTCTTTATCTCCGGCTTGATTCAAGGTGCGCTCATCCCGCTCTTGTCGACACTCATCGAACGGGACGGCAACCCGGCCTGGTTGAACGGGTTGAACGCGACCATGCTCTATCTCGGGGTAATCGTCTCCGCCCCGCTACTCGAACGGTTCGTCCGCAAGTACGGATTTCGTCCGACCATCGTCCTTGGCATCATCTTGACGGCGCTCGCTACGTTCTTCTTGCCGCTCTGGCCGTCCCTGCTCATGTGGGCGCTCATGCGTTTCGTCATCGGCTTCGGTGACTCGGCGCTCCATTACGGATCCCAAGTGTGGGTCACGTCTGCGAGCGACAAGCGGAGCCTGGGACGAGCAATGGCGTATTACGGGATGGCGTTCAGCCTTGGTTTCGCGGTCGGTCCGCTCATCGCGCCGCTCGTCGACCTTCACTTTTGGCTGCCGTTCCTCGTCTTGATCGTCTTCTGTCTCGCATCCTTGTTCTTGATCTTCAAGGTCGACAATGAGTATCCTGAGACCGAGAAAGTGAAGACCGACTCGAAAGGACGCATTCGACTCGTCCTCATCGGCGGCGGGTATACGCTCTTACCTGCTTTTACATACGGGTTCCTTGAAGCGAGCTTGAATGCCAACTTACCGATTTTCACAGTCCGCAACGATATCGGGCTCACGCAGACGAGCACGCTCATCACGACGTTCATCGTCGCCTCGATTATCGTGCAATTACCGCTCGGTCGGCTCGCCGATCACTTCGGGAAAAAGCGGATTCTTCAAATCGTCCTGACACTCGGCACGCTCGTTTTTGCGATTGCCAACCTGGCCGTCGACCATTACGTCTGGCTCCTCGTCTTGTTCGCGCTCGCAGGCGCCGGGCTCGGCTCGACATATTCGCTCGGACTGGCCCATATGACGGAAGTGTTGCCGCGTTCGTTGTTACCGACCGGCAATATGCTCTATAGCATCTCGTTCAGCGTAGGTTCGATTAGCGGACCGATGATTGGCGCATTTTGGATCGCGTTACCAAAAGAAGTGTATTTCTTGATGTATACGCTCATTCTTGGGATTCTGGCCGTCAGTTTATTCACGGCGAAAGCCAAGCCGATTGACATCTAAAAGGGAGGGTCTCCGCCGAGACCCTCCCTGTTTCACGTTATTCTTTCAGCGGACCGAGCCTGACATCGTTTCGTTCGAACGCCCGCATGAACACCTCATCGAGCGCGAACGGTTCCGTCTCGAGCGAGGCCAACACATCGGACTTGAGCGTGACTTCAATGACTCGATCATTGATTTGCCATTTCGTCTGAATGTCTTCGCCATGCCTCATAGCACGCGCGTCCACTTGCTCATGATGTTCCTTCAACCCGCGACTTACGCACTTCATCACGTATTTGACATACTCGTCTCGCGGTTGGCGAGAGATGAGTATGTTTCGGACGATTGGATTTCTTGCCACGGTAGCACCCTCCTTTCTTTTCGATTCGCACGCAAGTCTTTACAACGAAGACCGATTTCAACTGAAAGAATTCAGAATTTTTAATATATTTTGCCATGGGAACAAGATTCCGTCAACCATGCCTCTCCCTCACTTTGTCATCGCACTCCCCGATTCGCTCGTCCTTGAAAATATGTGGAGAGATAAATCCCAGCGATGACGAACAACAACCCGACGAGCGCGTTCCATGGAATCGTCTCCCCGAGTAACACGCTCGATAGGACGACACCGAATAAGGGAACAAAGAACATATAGAGCGATACCCGGCTGACCGGATTATATTTCATCAGCGTATTCCATAATGTGAACCCGACCGCCGATAAAAGGGCGAGATACAACAAGAAGAAGAGGGTCGTCACGGTGTAAGGCAGGAACACATCCCCTGGCGCAAGCACGCAACCGACGATGAGTAGTCCGAGCGAGCCAATCACCATCGCCCAAGCCGTCATCGGAGCGACGTCATGCGAGCGCGAATAATCTTTGGCAATCAAATTCCCGAACGCGCCTGAGATCATCGCCATAATGAGCAGAATCTCTCCAATCCCAAACCCGACTTCCGCGCTTGCCGTCGGCCAGTTGGCGATGACGATTCCGGAGAATCCGAGCGTAAGGGCAATCCCTTTCAAGCGATTCAAGCGATCATCCTCATAACGAAAATGAGCGAGTGCCATCTGGAAAAATGACGTCGACCCCGCGATAATCGAGCCCTGCACCCCCGTCGAGATCGAAAGACCGATATAGAAGAACAAATATTGTAAGAACGTCAGAAATGCCCCTAAATGCGCATACGCCTTTAGCTTTTCAGCAGTTAAGCGAATCGGACGCTTGAAGACGAGTCGACTGATGACGAGTAAGAGCAGACCGGCCAATAAAAAGCGTTCCCCGGCAAAGAACAGCTGTTGCCCGTATTCGTTTTCCTGGATATCGAGCGCTTCGTAGCTCAGTTTGATGAACGGAAAGGCGCTCCCCCATAAGAACGTGTTGAATAGGGCTAAGAACGTGACCGTCCAAGGGCGTTGAAATACATTCGGCATGACACAAAAACTCCTTAATCTTTTAGTTTGTGAGTGATTACGTTTGGTGCTAAAATAGACTTACACGATAATTATTATAAATAAGGGATTCACCTTTAATTCGCGTAAAACCTAATAATATCAACAATAGATAATGATAATCATCCTCATTCATTATCATTTAACTGATATATATTCTCAATTAGAAAGAGGTGCTCACATGAACACATCAACCGTCACACACGAAAAAAGCCACGTCTTCAAACGGGCCAGCTGGGTCGAACATATCGAGCTCATCATGGCGCTCATCAGTGGTGTATTGATTGTACTCGCATATATCGCGGAAAGACAAGACGGAGCTCCTGCGCTCTACGTCACTCTGTATTTGACCGCCTTTTTAATCGGCGGATATGCCAAAGCCAAGGAAGGCTTGACCGATACATGGGAGACGCGCTCCTTGAACGTCGAGCTACTCATGATTATCGCCGCCATCGGTGCTGCTTCAATCGGGTACTGGATGGAAGGCGCCATCCTAATCTTCATCTTCGCGTTATCAGGCGCCCTTGAGACGTATACGATGAATAAAAATGAGCGTGCCCTTGAATCGCTCATGGAACTCCAACCTGAGCAAGCGACCCGATTGAACAGCTCGGGCGGCCTCGAGGTCGTCCATATCGACGAACTGCGCGTCGGTGACCACATCTACGTAAGACCCGGCGAGCGCATCCCGGTCGACGGTCGGATTTTGAAAGGTAGCGCCTCGATTGAGGAAGCCGCCATCACCGGTGAATCGATTCCGGTCGACCGGAACGTCGGCGATGAGGTATATGGATCAAGCGTAAACTTGAACGGTGTCTTGACGCTCGAAGTGACAAAGCTCGCCACAGAGACATTGTTCCAAAAAATCATTCAGATGGTCCAGCAGGCGCAAGAAGAAAAATCACCGTCCGCCCAGTTCATCGACCGGTACGAGGGACGCTACGTTCAAGTCGTGCTCGCTTCCGTCACGGCAATCATCTTGCTCGGCCCGGTATTGACGTCATGGTCGCTCGAGACGAGCATTTACCGCGGGATGATCCTTCTCGTTGTCGCTTCGCCGTGTGCACTCGTTGCCGCCATCACGCCGGCGGCACTCGCAGCCATTGCCTCGTCTGCTAAACACGGGATTTTATTCAAAGGCGGTGTCCATATCGAAAATATGGGACGTTTGAAAGCCGTCGCGTTCGATAAGACCGGTACGCTCACAATCGGTAAACCAGAAGTCCAAGCGGCGTTGATTCATCCCGATACGACACAAGAACACGTGTATCGCATTGTCAGCTTGATTGAAGAACATTCGATGCATCCGCTCGCCGAGGCGCTCGTTCAGTATACGGGCAGTTATACGGGGGCGATGGAACACTTTAAAGACGTGACCGGGTCTGGGATTGAAGCGACCATCGACGGTGTCGCTTACCGGGTCGGTAAACAGAAATTCGCCGATCGCAGCCACGACTTTTTCCGCGACGAAGTCGAACGTTTGAAAGCGGCCGGCCACACACTCGTATTCATCAGTGACGAAGAGAAGACAATTGGGGCGTTCGCGCTTCGAGACACGTTACGTCCCGAGGCCAAGCAAGCGATCGAGCGACTCAACCACCTCGGCATCGCCACCATCATGATCACGGGTGACAACGAGGCAACAGCACGCGCCATCGCCTCCGAGGCCGGCTTGACCCGCTATATTGCCGAATGTCTTCCGGAAGAGAAAGTCGAGCACATTAAACGATTGAAACAAGAGTATGGCAGCATCGGCATGATTGGTGACGGGATTAACGACGCCCCTGCCCTCGCGACGGCCGATGTCGGGATTGCGATGGGAGAAGGGACGGACGCCGCTCTTGAGACGGCCGACGTCGTCTTGATGAAGAACGATTTGAACCGCCTAAGCTCGGCCATCAAACAGTCGCGTAAGTTGAATCGGGTCGTCCTCCAAAACGTCGTGTTCGCATTAGGGGTCATCCTCGTCTTGATTGCGACGAACATCTTCGAATTGCTCGTCATGCCATTCGCCGTCGTTGGGCACGAAGGATCGACCATCCTCGTCATTTTGAACGGCCTACGCTTGCTCAGCACGTCATGGGACTGACAAAAATCGACACCGTCATTGAAAGCCGTTGGCGATTTCGCTATAATTGAAACAATGTGTCTAATTAGACCGGAACTGATTAGGAAGATTGGCTAAAGGTGGTACAGTGTATGAATACGATAGCAGTAATCGGCAAAGTGTTTGTCGATATTAAAGGAACCTCGTTCGCCCCGCTCCATAAAGATGCCAAGAACGTCGGTGACATCGCGTTCTCAAACGGCGGAACCGGCCGTAACGTCGCTCAAAATTTAGGTGTCCTCGGCAATGATGTCCGTTTCGTGTCGACCGTGACGAACGATCAAATCGGGATGGGTGTCCTCGAGGAACTCCGCGGTTTGAATGTGAACGTCGATCACGTCGATTTGCTCGATGACAACGGCATGGGCATGTGGCTGGCCGTCATGGATAACAACGGCGATCTTCAAACGTCGATCTCGAAGCAACCGGACGAGGCGATGATGGAAGAATGTATCCTTCGTCGCATCGATACGGTGTTCGCCGAAAGTCAGGCGGTCGCCATCGACCTCGACTTGTCGGTCAACGTGCTCAACGAGACGATTGAGCTATGCCGCGAGATGAAACTCCCGCTTTACGGCGTGTGCGGCCATCTGTCTGTCATCGAACGGAACCGCCATTTGCTTCAAGGCTTCACCGGCTTCATCTGTAGCCGTGAAGAAGCAGAGATTCTATCTGACATGTCGATCGTCACGGTGGACGATGCGTTACGTGTCGCTGAAGTGCTCGCCATGAAAGGTGCCCCGCTCACAATCGTCACGATGAGTGAACTCGGTGCGGTCTATGTCGACTTGCGTACGAACGAACAAGGCCACGTCCCGACGACGAAAGTGAAAGTCGCCGACTCGACCGGTGCCGGTGACTCGTTCTTCTCCGCTGTCATCTCCGAGTTGATGAAACGCCATCCGATTGAGGATGCGCTCCGACTCGGGATGCGCGTCGCCGGGAAAGTCATCGCCTCGCACGATAACGGCCTGACGCCTGATATGTATGCATCACTCGAACAACCAGCAGCAGATTAACCAACACGCATCGGCCGCGAGTCGATGCGTTTTGTTCACGATTCGAAATCGAAAGGAACGATTCCATTGGTCAGAACGAAATTACGCAGTGCCATCATCCTCGTGAATGAACATGACGAAGTCGCGCTCATTCGCCGAGAAAAAGAGAACCTTTTGTATTATGTCTTCCCAGGTGGCGGAGTCGAATTCGGCCATACCGCCGAAGAGACGGCCGTCCGTGAGGCGTTCGAAGAGCTCGGCGTCCACGTCGAACTCGAAGGGGTAGCCGCTCACGTCGCTTTCAATGGCGAGTTGAACCCGTATTACTGGGCTCGCGTGACCGGTGGCGAATTCGGCACCGGCACCGGCGAAGAGTTTCAAGCCGAACAGACGAATGGTTCATACACACCAATGTGGGTGAAACGCAGCGCGCTCAGCCATTTGCCGGTACGACCGCCGTCACTCGCCGACTTGCTCGCGAACGAGGCCGAGCGCTTTTTCAATAAAACGCTGGCCGAAGACTGATTTTATGTGTAGCCTCCTGACATTTCGGGAAAGAAAGTTTCTAACGATAACGTTCAGGAGGCTCATACATGGATACTACAGAAGTGAAAGAAAAAAAGAATTGGTTCGCCTTCGGGAAAGAGTTGCTTCGTCGCTTCAAAGAACATGATGTTCAAGATTACGGCGCGACGCTCGCTTTTTTTTGGTTCTTATCGATTTTTCCGGGCATCATCTTCATTCTCGCGTTGCTGTCGTTCTTCGACATTTCCCAGGCATCGTTCCAAGAACAGTTGAACAACTTGGCGCCTGGGGCGGCCGCGACTGATTTTTTGACCGGGATTTTTGACGCGATTGGCGAACCGCGCGGCGGACTCCTCTCAATCGGTGCGATTTTGGCGATTTGGTCGGCCGCTAAAGGGGTCGAACGCTTGATTAACATGGCGATTCACGCATACGGGGAAGACAACGAACGAAACTTCTTCGTCAGCAAAGGCATCGCGCTCGGCTTGACGCTCTTGCTCGGTGTCGGCGTACTGTTGCTCATTGTCTCGAACGTGTTCGGTTCACAAATCATCGACTTTTTGATGCGCTTCATCCCCATCTCAGGGGCTGACGTCATCTTGATTAACGTGTTCCGCTACGTGTTGACGACCGTCATCTTGATTTTGACGCTCTCGATTTTTTATAAGATTGCTCCTCAACAACACGTGTTTTGGAAGAGCACGATTCCAGGCGCGATCTTCGGCGTCATCGCCTGGCAGCTCGTCTCACTCGGATTCAGCCTGTACGTCTCAAACTTCGGCAACTACGATTCGACGTACGGTTCACTCGGGGGGATTATCGTCACGTTGCTCTGGTTACAATTGACCGGCATGATCATTTTGATCGGGTCAGAAATCAATGCTACTTGGCAACGTTTCTTCAAAACGCCGAGCGAACGTGAGTACGAGAAAAACTATAAGAAAAATAAAAAGTCCAAATCGAAAGATTCGGACGAGGACGAGTATAAAGACATTCCCGTCAACACATACGGGTAACGAAAGAAAGGCGGTCTCTGCAGGAGAGACCGCCTTTTACGTTATGCTTCGACGACATCGAGACGTCCCGTCGCCGGATCGATGACGAATCCGTGGACGTTCGTGCCCGGTGGCAAGAGTGGATGGTTTTTGATGAGACTGACCGAGTTGACGACGTTCGCTTCGACCGAGTCAAACCCGTGTAACCACTTCTCCAAATCCATACCCGACGATTTGAGCGTCTGGAGCGTTTGCGGTTCGATCCCGCGACGCTCCATTTCGCCGATGACCGCGTTTGGGTCGATGGCCGCCATCCCGCAATCATAGTGCCCGATGACGATGACTTCTTCCGCTCCGAGCGCATACAGCGCGACAAGAATGGAACGCATGACCGAACCGAACGGATGTGATAGGACAGCACCCGCATTTTTTATAATTTTAGCATCCCCGTTTTTCAAACCGAGAGCTTTCGGCAGTAACGCCGTCAGACGTGTATCCATACATGTTAAAATGACAATTTTCTTATCGGGGAACTTGTCCGAGACGAACTCTTCGTATTGTTTCTCCGAGACGAATTTTTCATTGAACGCTAACATTTCTTGAACGACTGACATATGGTTCCCTCCTTTTATTTACGCGATGAATCGCGCGACCATCAAACCGATGACCATCCAAGCACCGAACAACGTGTTCACTTTTGCGGTCATCGCCATCGCTGGCATCAATTGAGCCGGTTCCTGTTTGATCCAAAAGCGTTTCACCGCCCGAATCATAATCGGAATGGTCAAGAGTGACAACAGCACCCAAGGCGTCACGCCAAACCCGACGACAGCGACGATAATGCCAATCAACGCCGCGATAAAGAATCCGGCTAAGACGAGAACCGCACGTCGATGTCCGACGAGACAGGCAATCGTTTTGCGCCCGTTCACTTTATCGTTATCTAAGTCGCGAATATTGTTCGCGAGCAAGATGGCCCCGATTAACAGCGCCATCGGGAACGACACGAGCAACAGCTCCGTCGTCACCGTTCCGATTTGGATGTATCCTGAAATCCCGATAATGACATACCCCATGAACAGACCGGCGACGAGTTCACCGAACGGTGTATAGGCGATGGGAAGCGGACCTCCTGTATAGAGGAACCCGACGACCATCGACAACACGCCGATCCAAATCAAGTGCCAGCTCGTCGAAGCGGCGATATAAAGACCGAGCACGGCCGCTACCCCGTACATCCCAAGGGCAATCCCGAGGACTTGGCCCGGTGTGAATCCATCGCGTACGATTGAACCACCGATTCCGATTGACCCTTCATGGTCGAGCCCGCGCTTATAATCGTAATACTCATTGAATAAATTCGTCGCGATTTGAATCAAGACCGAGGCGATGAGCATCGCCAGGAACAGTCCCCATTTCAATTCGACTTGCCCGAGGACGATGAACGTCCCTAACAGCACCGGTATGAAGCTCGCCGTCAATGTGTGCGGACGAATCATGCGCCAATAGGCACCTTTCTCTCTCTTCTTCATGCACTTCCCTCCCTTCGTTAGTTTACGTCTCTTTAAAAAAATCTGTCAATGCCCGTCGCTCGAACGGTTCCCTTCACTTTCCCGAGCATTTGACGGCCAGTTCTGCCGTGAAGTCATGATACACTAAAGAATGAGAATTCCATTGGATTGAGGAGGCTTTTCTTACATGCCAGATACTCAAACACACATTAAACAACGAATCGAGCAAGCCCATAAACGGGCACGTGCTTGGCAACGGCCGGTCTTGGCCTCCTACACGTGGGAGATCCCTTCGTTCGACGCGTTTCATATCATTCAAAATACCGAAACGTCCCATTATTATTTTTCGACACCCGACCGCTCCCTCGAGATGCTCGGATGTGCCGATGCGCTCGTGTTGACGGCTTCTGGCCCGGAACGGTTCCAACGGTTGCAATATGATTGGAGCCTGCACCGCCGGGACGTCGATGCGGTCATTTATGCGTTCTCAGGCTTCTCGTTCGACACGTTCATCCGCCCCCAGAAAAATATGTGGGAAGCGTTCGGCGAAGCGTCATTGGTCGTGCCTAAATTTTTATATCGCCGTTCGGGTGACAAACACACGTTGACCGTCTCGACACTCGTCTCCGCGAAACGTTCAGTCGAACAATATTTGATTCAACTGGCCGATCAGCTCGCCCAGTTCAACGCGTTGCACGCTCCCGACGAGCAGGCACCGACCTACTCTCAAGTGAAAGATGGCGTCGACCACTTCAAGTCGAGCTTCCAACAAGCCAAACTGAACATCTCGGAAGAACGCGTCGAGAAAATCGTCATCGCCCGTGAAGAGATATATCAAACATCAGAAGAGCCGTTCCCGTTCGCGACGACGTTACGCCATTTGTCAGAACATCAAACGGGCAGTTACGTCTTCTTATATCAACCGAAGCGAGAAATCGGCTTTTTCGGGGCGACCCCGGAGCGCCTCGTCAAAAAACAAGGACCGTACATCGAAACGGCAGCCATCGCCGGAACGATTAAACGACCGGACACAGAAATCGAGGCGGATGTAGCCAAACAGACGCTGTTGCACGATGCGAAGAATTTAGATGAGCATCAAATTGTCGTGAAGGACATTAAAAACGCCCTCACTCCATACGCGGCTACTATCAAGGCACCCGAAACGCCGCGTATATTAGAAAATCGCTCGGTGTTCCATCTGCATACACCGATTCAAGCGACGCTCGATACGAACGCGTCATTGCTGTCCATCATCGAGTCGCTCCACCCGACCCCCGCGCTCGGCGGTTCACCGAAACGGACGTCTGTCCGCTTATTGCGTGAGATTGAGCGCTTCGACCGCGGTTGGTACGGTTCGCCGTTCGGCTGGTTGAATACGGAAGGAGAAGGCGAATTCGTCGTCTCAATCCGGTCCGCCCTCGTGCATCACCAATTCGTGGCGCTATACGCAGGCTGTGGAATCGTCCAAGAGTCTGAGCTCGAAGCGGAACTCGCCGAGACGGAAATCAAGCTCAGTCCAATCAAGCAAGCACTCGGGTTGGACAAAGTAAGCGCAGGAGGCAATCAAGCATGAATGAAACGTTAACGGATTGGGTCGCCCAGATGATGAACCGGCTCGTCGAACAAGGCGTCGAGGATATCGTCATCAGTCCCGGTTCGCGCTCGACCCCGCTGGCCATGGCCGCTTATCTTCATCCGAGCGTCCGTCATCATATCATCGTCGATGAACGTTCGGCCGCCTTCTTCGCTCTCGGCTTGACCCGCTCCACCTCATCGTTGCGACCGGTCGCGCTCATCTGCACGAGTGGCACCGCCGCGACCAACTACTTTTCTGCGGTGGCCGAGGCGAACATCTCGCAGTTGCCGCTCATCGTATTGACGACAGACCGTCCGCATGAGCTCCGGAACGTCGGCGCTCCTCAAGCAATCGATCAAGTCCGGCTGTACGGCGAGCATGTCAAAGCGAGCATCGACCTCCCTGTTCCTGAAGCCGCCAGCCAGCGCTACATGGAACAAGCGGTGAGCCGGCTCGTTCGAACGAGCATGCACGCGCCGTTCGGACCAGTCCACGTGAACATCCCGTTCCGCGAGCCGTTATTGCCGGACATCGAACGCTTAACGTCACTGCTTGAAGGGGACGCCGAATTGTCTGAACCGACCTATCTCAAGCCGACAACAAGTGACGTGAACCGCTTCAAACGAGACATCGATGTTGACCGTCTCGCCTTCCTCGTCGGTCCCGGGACACCGGCGTCATGGCTTGAAGCGATTTATAAAGCGGCGCAAACGTATCATATCCCAATTTTCGCCGACCCGTTGAGCGGGATGCGCCGATTTGATCACGTGCTGACGAACTACGACACATGGCTCGCGAGCGAGCATCGGACGGAATGGACGCCTGACACGGTCGTCCGCTTCGGCGCCGCTCCCGTCTCGAAACGATTGAACCAGTGGCTCCAGGACGTCCCGTGCGTCTTGATTGAGCAACCGGGCTCGTTCCGCGACCCGTCAAATCATGCTACGGTCGTGTACGGAGATGCGATTGATTATGTAGCCGCCATCAACAAAAACTATGACGTCGACTTATTCGATCGGTTCGCGTTGTTCGAACAGATCATCGAATCCGCGAAACCTGCTTTGAGCGGAGAAAGTGCATTGACGCGTCATTTGCTAGCGTCACGTCTCGAACGCATCTTCGTTAGCAATAGCATGCCGATTCGTGATATCGATACGACACTTTCAGCCGGTCAGTCGATTGACGTCGTCGCCAACCGCGGGGCGAATGGGATTGACGGCATCATCTCGAGCGCGCTCGGTGCCTGTCACGATACGGACAAGGCCGCCTTGTTGATTGGCGACTTGGCATTTTATCATGACAGCAACGCGCTCCAGCTCGTCAAATCGCATCCAGGTTCGTTTTCCATCGTCGTCGTCAACAACGACGGGGGCGGCATCTTCTCCTTCTTGCCACAAGCTTCGATCGCACCGCAAATGTTCGAGGACTTGTTCGGGACACCGCTGCAGCTGAACCTGCGTGGATTCGCTGACACATACGGGCTCAGCTATCAACGGCTGGAGCAGCCTGAAGACGTCACGGCCGCCATCGAGGCGGGCGTCCAACTCATCGAGTTTCCATCCGACCGTACGACGAACGTGGCGGAGCACCGTCGTTGGACTGCTTCGCTCACGGACCGCTTGGCGACGGGGAATGAGTCGTGATGCGTTCGCTGCGAGGCGTCTCGTACGAGGTGCTCGAACGCGGCAACGGCCGGCCGGTCTTGCTGTTGCACGGCTTCACAGGAAACGCGGGATGGCTTTCCCGCTTCCCGGAACTACCCGTCCGACTCGTCGCCCCGACACTGTTGCAACATGGTGAAACGGGCCATCAGCCGGTCGAGCGTGCCAAGATGAGTCAACAGGTAAAAGACTTGTCGGCGCTACTCGATACGGACGAAGGTCCGTGGACGGTCGTCGGTTACTCGCTCGGCGGACGTGTCGGCATGACACTCGCCGCCTATGATGATCGGGTCACCCATTTTATCGGCATTAGCACGACGCCCGGACTCAGTGCGGCCGAACGTCGACAACGCCGGCTTCAAGACGAAAAGCTCGCTGAATTCATCGAGCGAGCAGGACTTGAGGCGTTCGTCGACCGTTGGGAACAGCTTCCGCTCTGGCATCAGACTAATGAGATGCGTGCCGCACTCCGTCCTGAGCGGTTGGCCCAACATCCAGTCGCACTCGCGGACAGCCTTCGCGCTATCGGGACGGGCAGCATGCCGTCGCTCTGGCCGCTACTCGAGCGCTTACCTCGCACCGATTTGATTGTCGGAGAACACGATGTGAAGTTTCAACAGATTGCTCGGAACATGCAGTTGATTCGTCCCGATATTGAAATTCATGAAATTTCGGACGCATCTCATGCTCCACATGTCGAGAATGCCCAACAATTTGGTACAATGATAGAGAAATTGATTTTAGGGGGAATTTAAATGGAATCAGTAGCAAACTGGACATCGGTCCGCACGTACGAAGATATCAAGTACGAGAAGTGGAACGGCATCGCCAAAATCACCATCAACCGTCCGGAAGTACGGAACGCGTTCCGTCCACTCACGGTAAACGAGCTCATCGACGCGTTCGCACGCGCCCGTGACGATAAAGAAGTCGGTGCCATCATCTTGACTGGTGAAGGCGATCAAGCCTTCTGCTCAGGCGGCGACCAAAAAGTACGCGGCCACGGCGGCTACGTCGGTGACGACGAGATTCCACGCTTGAACGTCCTCGACCTTCAACGCTTGATTCGCGTCATCCCGAAACCAGTTATCGCCATGGTAGCCGGTTATGCAATCGGTGGCGGACACGTCTTGCACGTCGTCTGTGACTTGACGATTGCAGCCGACAACGCCCGTTTCGGTCAAACTGGACCAAAAGTGGGCTCGTTCGATGCCGGTTACGGTTCAGGTTACTTGGCTCGCATCATCGGCCACAAGAAAGCACGCGAAATCTGGTACCTCTGCCGTCAATACGACGCACAGCAGGCGCTTGACATGGGACTCGTCAACACGGTCGTCCCACTCGAGCAACTTGAAGCCGAGACGATCCAATGGTGCCAAGAGATCTTGCAACACTCTCCGACGGCCCTTCGCTTCTTGAAGGCAGCGATGAACGCCGACACGGACGGACTTGCAGGACTTCAACAGCTTGCCGGCGACGCGACGCTTCTCTACTACACGACAGACGAAGCGAAAGAAGGACGCGACGCTTTCAAAGAAAAACGCGACCCAGACTTCGGTCAGTTCCCGCGTTTCCCGTAAATCGACAAAGAGTAGCGACTTCGCTACTCTTTTTTTGGAGGTCCTGATGATGAATCGTTATGTGACACAACATCGACGTGACGCCATGGCACTCGTCACCGCGTCCGTCAGTTTGACCTGGGCCGAGTTAAGCGCGGAGAGTGCCCGTTTAGCCCACTTCTTGGAACGGGTCGCACCCGAAGCCCGCCATATCGGATTACGCGCTGCGAACAGCGCTGATTATGTCATCGCTGTCCATGCCATCCAGTTACTCGGAAAAGTGCTCGTTCCGCTCAACACACGGTTGACGATGAGCGAACTGGCAGGACAAATCGAGACGGCCGATATCGATGTATTGCTCGTCGATGAACCGATTGAACTGTCGATCACCCAATTCGCGTTGACGTCACGAGATGAGGCGTCACTCGCCACACCGCACGAGTGGGCAGACGATGAAGTCATGTCGCTCATGTTCACCTCAGGCACGACCGGTCGAGCCAAGGCCGTAAAGCAGACGTTCGGCAATCACATCGCGAGCGCCGAGGCGGCCAAGACTCGCCTCGGATATGGGATGAGTGATCGGATGCTCATCGTCACGCCACTCTTCCATATGAGCGGACTCGCCCAAGTGTATCGGAGCGCCCGTTTCGGTTCGACATTATACGTCGAACCGAGGTTCGATGTCGTCCAGACACTCGAGTTGATTGAGACGGCAAGAATCACCCACATCTCGCTTGTCGCCGTCATGCTTCAGCGTCTCCTCGACGCAGGTCTTTCCCGCCATCAGCTACGACTTCTGCTCGTCGGTGGTGGTCCCGTACCGCGCCCGTTGCTCGAAGAAGCCGAGCGGCGGCAGTTACCGGTCGCCCAGACGTACGGAATGACGGAGACGTGTTCGCAAGTCGCGACGCTCTTGCCATCCGAGGCGCTCGCCCACATCGGTTCGAGCGGTCAATCGATTGCGCCGACCCAACTCCGTATCAATGCGGATGGGGAGATTGAAGTGAACGGACCGACGGTGACCCCTGGTTACTATAGACAGCCAGAGGCCGACGCCTGGACGCCCGACGGCTATTGGCAGACCGGTGATCTCGGCACAATCAAGGATGGTTACTTGTACGTCCATGACCGTCGCAGTGACTTGATT
Source organism: Exiguobacterium sp. s56 (assembly GCF_018618255.1). Classification (NCBI taxonomy): domain Bacteria; kingdom Bacillati; phylum Bacillota; class Bacilli; order Caryophanales; genus Exiguobacterium; species Exiguobacterium sp. s56. The sequence goes on from NZ_JACSLR010000012.1 coordinate 55,210, forward strand.
ATCTCTGGCGGCGAGAACATTTATCCAGCCGAAATCGAGAGCGTGTTATTGCGTTGCCAGGGCATTCAAGACGTAGGGGTCGTCGGTCGTCCCGACCCGACTTGGGGAGCGATACCTGTCGCCTTCACGGTCGGTACGTTCGATTTCGATGAGGCAATTCAGCTGTTGCACGACCATCTGGCGTCTTATAAACATCCGAAAGCATGGATTGCCGTCGACGAGTTGCCTCGTAACGCCAACGGTAAATTGATGCGTCATCGCTTAAAGGAGGCTGACCATGATTCGTCGCGCTGAACTGTATATCGTCCCCCTCACGTTCAAACATCCGATTGTCACCGCCCACGCCGTGTTGACGACGAGACGGACGGTCATTCTCCGTCTGGAGACGGTCGACGGTGTTGTCGGCTACGGGGAAGGTGTCGCGTTCGAGACGCCATGGTATACGGCTGAGACCGTCCGCTCCGTCATCGATACGTCCGCTTTAATTATCCAACTGTTGAAAGGAATGACGTTGTCCGCCGCCTCGTTCGGTACCCATGTCAGCTCCATCATCGGCCATCCGATGGCGAAAGCGATGTGGGAAAGCGCTCTATGGGAGGTGGAAGCGGCCCGCGCGAATCAGACATTAAAACAATACGTCCAAGCCGGCGACACCGTGGCCTGTGGCCGGACCATCGGCATCGGTCTGCTCAGTCAAACATTGAACGCCATCGAGTCTGCGCTCGCGTCCGGATTCGACCGGATCAAGTTAAAAGCGTCCCCGCATGAACTACTCCCTGCGCTCGGCGAAATTCGGAACAATTTTCCGGACGCCCCGCTCATGATTGATTTGAACGGAAGTGGCTCCGAGCAACCGCTTGACTGGTTTGAGGCGTTAGATACCTACCGTCTCTTGATGATTGAGCAGCCTTATCCGAGCACACATTGGGTCGAGACAGCAGACTTGCAGGCACGGCTCACCACACCGATTTGTCTCGATGAATCGATCAGTTCGGCTCAAGACGTGGCGACGATGCATCGACTTCGAGCCGGTCGCATCGTCAATATCAAACCGGCCCGCGTCGGCGGCTGGAGCGAGGCACTCGCGATTCGCGATAGCGGCACCCCCTACTGGGTTGGTGGTATGTATGAGTCCTCCATCGGCCGTTATCACACGCTCTTATTCGCCTCAATGAGCGGAGCCGCCTACCCGGCCGATATGGCCGGGACGAGCGCTTACTTCGAGACCGATTTGCTCGATACCCCGCTTGAGGTCGAGAACGGACAGTTGATGCTTCCCGACCAGGTCGCACCGGATTGGACGACAATCGAGCAACTGAGCGAACAGACAGTTCGACTCCTGTAAAAACTCCGCAAAAAAAGCGGCAGACCTCGCGTCTGCCGCTTTTTCATCGTTAACGGAATGTGCCCGTCAACACTTCATAGCCGTCTTTCGTGACGACGACCGTGTGCTCGAATTGAGAGACGAGGCTGTTGTTCGGGGTGAACAACGACCAGCCGTCTTCTTCCGATTGATAGACGATTTCGTCTTGCGTCGAGATGAATGTCTCGACGGCAATGACTTGACCTTCCTTCAAAATGTCGTTCTCTTCACGACTATAATAGTTCGAGATCGTCTCCGGCTCCCCATGAAGGGTGCGCCCAAGACCATGGCCCGCTAAGTTGCGGATGACCGTGAAGCCGTTCTTCCGGGCATCGGCATAAATCGCCTTGCCGATTTGGTTGACCTTGACGCCCGCCTTCACTTTGCTGAGACCCGCTTCGAGCGAGGTCAATGACACTTCGACCAAACGCTCGTGTTTAGCCGATTTCGGTGTGCCCGCGATGACCGTACGCCCAGTGTCGGCATAGTAACCATCCTTCACGGCCGAGACGTCGACGTTGACCACGTCCCCGTCTTGGATGACAAGCTCGCCCGGAATCCCGTGGGCTGCGACTTCATTGATGGAGATGCACGTGTAGCCTGGGAACTCATACATCGTAATCGGGGCCGAGGCGGCCCCTTCCGCTTCCAAAATACGTTGTCCAATCTCATCCAACTGTTTCGTCGTCATGCCCGGTTTGACCGCTTTCGCCATCTCGTCGCGCGCCAAGGCGACAATCCGTCCAATCTCACGCAATGCATCGTAATCATAATCTAACATCGTTTTCCCTCTCAATCTAATAGTCGATTTTGATATAAGAACTCTTCTGATAAATCCGCAAACAAGAACATGCCATCCGGTAACGGATAACTGAACGTCCGTGTCACTTCGTTCGAGCTGAAGTCACGATAATCCTCGGACAAGTAGCCTCGTCCGCGCACGTCCATCGCCGCCATCGTGCGAATGAAGTACGGCCGGAAACTCCAGTTATAGCCGCGATACGTATTGTCGACTGTCCAATTTGACTGCGCCTGATAGACGTTCGCGCTCGTCTGGAACCCGGTTTGGTCCGTCAAATAGTAGCGGACGAACGTTCCTTCGAGTTTCGGCGCAATATGGAGCAACCATTCATCTTTTTTATCGCGCGACCACTTCCCGCTTTGGACGAGGTCGTGAATTTGTTTATGGAGTTCGAACTCAAGCTCATACAATCGCTTGATCCGCTCTTGATCGTGCAAGAAGAATGACGGCACTTCTTGTGTCAAGACGCTCATGCCTTTCGCTTCGCGCGGCGGTGTCGCATCACCTTGACCCAGGAGTCCACCCATATAATAACGTCCGCCATGACGCCACGCATAACGCAGCTGCCCGAGGTGATCAATTGATTTGTACAAGAGCGGAGCCCCGAGACGGGAAGCGATATATTCCATCGTCTGAAGCATTTGCGGATACGTGACCGATAACGTCTTCTTCTCGACCATCGTCGCCAAATCGACGAGTAGCATCTCAGGCGCCACCGTCATGATATCTTCAATGCTTGTCGACTCAGCGAAGTCGAGCGCGACTTTGACACCGGACGAACGATAATATTGGACGACTCGTGACAAACGTGACACGTCGACGAGGTCAGTCCCTTGAAGTGTCACATAAATGCGATGGAGCGGGAAGTTCAACTCCCGCAGCGGGGCCAAAAACGCCTCGCCGCCTTGATCGAGAATCCATTCTGACCGACATCGGAACGTGACGAATTGCGTTTCGTCCCGCAACTGTTCGGCGGCAAGACGCTCCATGCGTTTAGCGATGTCGAGCTGATACTCCAGCGGAACGTCATCGTCATAAAAGAAAGGGGTGAGCGATTCGCCCCTGAACTGCCCATGCACCATATACCCCTCTACTTGAAAGGTAGCAGCCCCGAGAATCGGTTCAAATGTCACTTCGACTTCTTCTGGGTTCATCATCACATCCACTGCATCCACCTTGATCACCTCGTCTTTTTTTCTAAACACGAAAGCGAGCTGGGTTCAGCTCGCTCGTGTATGCACATACATATAGGCACCGAAACAAGCAATGAAATATACGATACTCATCACACCGTACCCGATTCCCATCTTCCCACCGACGCCGATGGCCATCACCAGCCAAATCATGGCGCCGAACAGGAGCGTGGCGACCGGGATATATCGGAAATTCGGACGTTCGGTCCGCGTTATAATCGGTTTCAAAGCCAGGACGCACGCCAATAGTATGACGAGACCAAAACCTAATTCAATCATCCGTTGACACCTCATTTTTCTGTCTCTACTCGTTTAGTGTAGCATGACACCAAAAAAAAAACCGCAAATCCACTTAGGGAGATGCGGTTTTGGGTTATTGATTAGTCACGCGGACGGCGTGGGCCACGGTCGTCTGAACGACGACGGTCTTCTCCACCCGTGCGTTTGCCACGGTATCCACCGCCGCCACCGCTGCGTCCACCACGGTCACCGCCGCCACGACGTTCGCCGCCGCCACTGCGATTTCCACGGTATCCACCACGGTCGTTGCGTCCACCTTGACGTTTGACGCGAACTGGTTCTGCATACGAGATTTCAACCGGAGTTGAATCTGGCTCTTTCGTCAATCCACGAAGTGCCGCTGCGAGAAGCTCGACTGCTTCGTATTCTTCAAGAAGCTCAGTCGCAAGTTGCGTGTAAGCTTTGAAGTCGCCCGCTTGTACACGTTCGATCAAATCTTCAGCCGATTGCTTTTGGTTGCCCTCAAGCACTTCTGCGATTGTCGGAACGTGACGACGGTTCATCTTCTTGTTTGTTACGCGTTCGATTGCTTTGACTTGACCGAATTCACGTGGCGTGATGAACGTAAGAGCTGTACCTGTTTTACCAGCACGGCCTGTACGTCCGATACGGTGCACGTAGCTTTCCGGGTCTTGTGGGACGTCAAAGTTGTAAACGTGTGTAACGCCTGTGATATCAAGACCACGTGCCGCTACGTCTGTTGCGACCAAGATGTCAATCGTGCTGTTTTTGAAGCGACGGATGACTTGGTCACGTTTTGATTGCGTTAAGTCACCGTGAAGACCATCAGCCGTGTAACCACGCTTGATCAGTGCTTCTGTCACTTCGTCAACACGTTTCTTCGTACGAGCGAAGATGATGCTGAGTTCTGGCGAGTCGATGTCGATCAAACGGCAAAGCGTATCGAATTTTTGGCCTTCGCGCAATTCGAGGAATTGTTGGTTGATGTTCTCAACTGTCATTTCCTTCGCTTTGACTTTGATGATTGTCGGCGACTTCATGAAGCGCTCAGCAATCTTCTTGATTTGTGGTGGCATTGTTGCAGAGAAGAGAAGCGTTTGACGTTCAGCCGGAAGGCCTTTCAAAATCATCTCGATATCTTCAACGAAGCCCATGTTGAGCATTTCATCTGCCTCATCCAAGATCACTGTTTGGATCTCGTCGAGTTTGATCGTCTTGCGTTTCATGTGGTCCATGAGACGTCCAGGTGTCGCAACGACGATTTGTGGGTTCTTTTTCAAACCACGAATTTGGCGGTCGATTTGTTGGCCACCGTATACTGGAAGTGCGTAAACGCGCTTCGCTTCACCAATTTTGTTCAATTCTTCTGCAACTTGAATCGCAAGTTCACGTGTCGGTGCAAGAACAAGTGCTTGGACTTGACGTGCCTTTGTATCGATTCGCTCAATTGTCGGAATACCGAAAGCTGCTGTTTTCCCTGTACCTGTTTGCGCTTGACCTAATACGTCCACTCCTGTGAGTGCGACAGGAATTGTCTCAGCTTGGATCGGTGTAGCTTCTTCGAAGCCCATTTTGAGTACACCTTTTACTAATACTTCACTTAACTGTAAATCTTGGAATTTTGTCAAATTATATTCTCCTTTTTTCATACAAAAAACGTCTGAGGTTTAGTTCTACAGACGTTTTTACAATGTTTCCTCGTAGTCAACTCTTACTACTATAACGCATTTGTTTCTAAAATGAAAGAAATACATTCTAAAACTTTTTATAGCCACCTGGACATGAGTTATCTTATTTCAATTTATAGCCATTGTCGAGTTTTTCAACTTGCTTTTCTTTCAGCAGTTTCCCGAGCGCCCGTTTGAACGCTGCTTTACTCATCCCGAACTCACGATCGATCACATCCGGCGCCGTCTTGTCGCCGTAAGGCATTTGGCCGCCGCGCTCTTCAATGTAGGCACGGATACTTTCCGCATCCGGGTCGATCGCCTCATAGGCTCGAGGTTTCATTGAGACGAGGACCGTCCCGTCTTGCTTCACTTGTGTCACGCGCACCGTCAATTGCTCACCGAGGCGCGGCCAACGTGTCATCTCTGCTTCATGTAGGAAGCCAAGCGACTCGTTCTCGACCCAGACGTTCACACCGACGTCGCGTCGATTGACGACGATCGCCTGCACATCTTGGTTGCCCCACTCTTCTTTGGCGGGACGCGCCAATAAGTTCAGGTACGCATAATGAGCCGGTTCGCCGAGGAGGCGGCTCTTTTGGTCGTACTTGAGACGAATGCATAGCTTGTCTCCTTCTTTCGGCCAATACGACCGGTTCTCAGGAAGATCATCTAATGAGACGAGTACATCTTTTTGAATCCCGATATTGACGAACACACCTGTGTTATACCGGACCCCTGTCACTTCATACCATTCATAGTCATCGAACGTGACACTAGGAATCGTCATCGTCGAAGCGAGACGTCCTTCCGAGTCGTGATAAAGGAAGACGCGTACCGTCTGTCCGACCGCAACTTCTTCTGTTTGTTCTTTTCGATGAAGGAGTACCTCTTCGCGACCGTTTCCGATAAACACTCCAAAATCAGCTGAACGTTCCGCGACCAAGTCTACTACTTCTCCTGCACGTAATGCCATACAATCCACATCCTTTTTCATCTATTACTGTCAGTATACCTACCTACACACGTTCCTAATCATATCATGTTCGATTTCATTGCTCCGCTTAATTGTGTCTAAATTGTGAACGAGAGACGAAGACGCATATGACCGATTGGCGAGCATTCTAACGTCTTTATTTCAACTTTTGTGACAATTTTGTGAACGTGCATTTTCCATCTAGTATCCACATTTTGAAAACGTTATTATTAAGGAAGTGTTGTTTAACGAATTAGGTTTCAGCCATGGCCGAACGGGGGATAATAAATGTTTGATGTTCAATCTCGATCATTTGCGAAGCGCTTTATGAAAGGCTTATTGATTGCTTTCTTCGCGCTACTCGCTTCACTTAGCTTCATTTTCTCAAACGGAGTCGATACAAACGTATCTTCATCCGTCACGATGGTCCAAGAGTAAACGCCCTCTCCTGACAGAAGGCGTTTTTTTGTTTTGTTCCGACAAAAAAAGGGATTTTTTGTGCAGCTGTCGAACGAACATAACGTTCGGCTTTTACTATTGAATCATCTGGGAAGGGAGAGCCACTCATGCTATTTTATTTTCTCACCACGATTCTTTCGGTCGTCGGTTTGTCCGTCTCGCTCCAAACTGGTTTTTTCAAAGACCCGATCGGTACATTCCTGTTCGCCGTATTGCTCGCCATGGGCTTATCTTCATTTAAACAGTTAGTCGCACAAACGAACGTCTTATTGATTGAACGCCGCAACCAGAAAAAAATCAAACGCATCGTGGCACGTATGCATTCAAGTACACGTAAACGTTCTACATAACACTCGTCTTCACCCTCCACTTTTGTTATTCTATTGTAGACAGAGAGCAAAACGGACTCAACCCGTAGGAGGCACAAACACGTATGAATGAAATCCCTTTATCGAACGAATGGCTATTACGTTATTCACCTGTCATGGAGCTATGGCTGAAAGAAGATGGCATCTTGCTCGTCGACGATGACAACCGGATTCGACTCACCCTCGAAATCGGCACTGATCACGTCATGCAGTTCAAGAGCATCGATCAAGACGGGGCTTACTTTGCCGTGGACCCGGTGAATAAACGAATCACGTTCGAACTCGAGGAAGAAGAAGAGGAAAGCGAATCTCGCTTCTGGGAATAAGGATTCATGCCGAAGAGTCGGATTCTCGCTTAGAGAAGAAGACTCTTTCTTCGTGTCCAGACTAACAGTTGTACGATTGAAAGGAGAATGACTCATGATCCGCACCGCCATCTGGTTTATCACCTTTTTTGCCGTCTTACCGCTGACGCTTCCGTTCTATCCGAAAGCGAAACGGCTGACGCCGCCCGAACGTTACGCGTACGTTCAAACCGTCGCCTATACATGGGCAAGCTTTCTACTCCGGATTGCCGGCGCTCGCGTCCGCGTTCACGGCCAAGAGAACATTCCGAATGAACCGGTCGTCTACGTCGCGAACCACCAAGGGAACTTCGATGTCCCGATCATGATCACGGCGACGAAACATCCGAAAGCGTTCATCTCAAAAATCGAAGTTCAAAAGTTCCCAATCATCCCACGTTGGATGGAACTAATGGGTTGTATCTTCATCGACCGCAGCGACCGCCGCCAGTCGATTAAAGCCATCCGCTCCGGCGTCGAGACGATTCAATCCGGCCAATCGATTATCGTCTTCCCGGAAGGCACCCGCTCGAAAGGCGGGCCGATTAAAGAGTTTAAAGCCGGCAGCCTGACGCTCGCCACATCAAGTGGCGCCAAGATTGTCCCGGTTGCCATCAAAGGCAGTCATCATTTGCTCGAAACGAAAAACCGCATCACCCCTGGGACGGTCGACGTCACCTTTTTACCGGTCATCGATCCGGCCGACGTCCCGAACAAAGAAATTGCCGCGCTTGCGGAGACGATGATTCGCCGCGTTGTTGAAGGAGAAGAATCATGAGCTTATTAACGATTGAAGGTATCCACAAAGAATTTGCAGATAAAGTGTTATTCGATGACGTCACGATGACGATTCATCCAGGCAATCGCATCGGTGTGATTGGAGTCAACGGCTCCGGAAAATCGACGTTTTTAAAAATCGTCGCTGGCGTCGAGACGGCAGACCGCGGTTCGATGCAACATCCAAACGACTATCGGATTCGCCATTTGACGCAAACGGTCGATTTCGATCCGGGTCAAACGATTTTGGACGCCTTGTTCACGAGTGACACCCCATCCGTTCAAGCATTGAAGCAATATGAACTGGCCCGCCAAGCACTCGAGGCAAACCCGACGAGTGAACAGTGGTTGGGACGCTTCATGAAAGCCCAACAAGCAGTCGATGCAGCCGACGCTTGGGAGACAGAGGCCAAGTTGAAATCGATTTTGAATCGGCTCGGCCTTCCGGATGTGACGGCGGAAATCAGTTCGCTCTCCGGTGGACAGCAGAAACGGGTCGCTTTGGCCGCCGCCCTGCTCGATGAAGCCGACCTGTTGTTGCTCGATGAGCCGACAAACGAACTCGACGCCGATACGATTGCTTGGCTCGAGACGGTTCTGGCCGATTATCGAGGCGCCATCTTACTCATCACCCACGACCGCTATTTCTTGAATCGAGTCACGAACCACATTCTCGAGATCGCCGACGGGACAAGTTATTTTTATGACGGGAACTATGAGCTCTTCCTTGAAAAACGCGCCGAACGAAAAGCCCGGTCGCATTCGAAGGAGCAGAAACGCCAAAACATCTTGCGCCGCGAGCTCGCCTGGTTGCGCCGAGGCGCCAAAGCCCGGACGACGAAACAGAAGGCGCGTATCCAACGCGTCGAAGATTTGAAACACCAAGAGACGCTCGCCGAGGATGAGGCGCTCGAAGTGTCCGTCGGATCACGTCGTCTCGGGAAAAAAGTGATTGAAGTCGAGAACTTATCATTCGGCTACGACGACAAGTTGCTCATCCAAGACTTCACGTGGTTGTTCGGACGACGTGAGCGGTACGGCATCGTCGGACCAAACGGTAGCGGGAAGACGACGCTCATGAACTTGCTCGCCCATCGCCTTCAACCGACGCAAGGAACGGTCGTCCATGGCGAGACGGTCCATCTCGGCTATTACGGGCAACAAGTCGAGTTTGAGGACACATCGCGCCGCGTCATCGATGAGATTGAACGCATCGCTCAAGTCATTTATACGCCGGACGGCGAGACGATCACGGCCAGTCAGATGCTCGAACGGTTCCTGTTCACCCCGGACGCGCAATACAAACCGATTGCCAAACTATCCGGTGGCGAGAAACGCCGCCTCGTCTTGCTCCGTATCTTGATGGACGAGCCGAACGTACTGTTTTTGGATGAACCGACGAACGACCTTGATACGGAGACACTGTCCGTCCTCGAGGACTACTTGGAGTCGTTCCCAGGTACGGTCATCGCCGTCAGTCACGATCGCTATTTCTTAGATCGTATTGCAGAGCAGCTCATCGCCTTCGAAGATGGGACGATCAACGTCTATCACGCCGAATACAGTGATTACTTGGCCACACTCCAAGAACAGACGAAGCAACAAGTGAAGAAAGAATCGAAAGAAAAGAAAGAGCGTGTCAAAGTCGACGTCGTCAAATTCACTTTCAAAGAGCAGAAGGAATGGGAGACGATCGAGGAAGATATCGCTTCTCTCGAGTCCGAGATTGAAGCAGCGGAAGCTCGGCTCGCTATAGCCGGAAGCGACCTCGGCAAAGTGAATGAACTGTACGCCGAAATTGCCGCGTTGAAAGAAGCACTCGATGCGAAGATGGAGCGTTGGGAATATTTATCGGAGATTGATGAACAAATTCAAGCACAGAAGAAATAAAAACAAGGATCACGCGTCGGCGTGATCCTTGTTTGTCGTATAGCCATATACATGCACATCGTGCGCGCGTTCGCCTTGTCGCATATAGCGGCGAAGCGTCCCTTCCCGCGAGAAGCCGGTCTTTTCGAGCATTTGTTGCGACGCGACGTTCTCGGTGAAGACGATGGCCCCGACCCGTTCCATCTCGCCTGTCTGCGCGGCATAGCTTAACGCGGCCTGGAGTGCTTCGGTCGCATATCCGTGACGCCAATAGTTCGGGTGAATTTCATAGCCGACTTCGGCACGTCGATGTCGCGGCGCTCGGTTATGGAATCCAATCGTTCCAATCAAGTCAGACGACTCTTTCGTCACGATGCCCCAGCGCATCACCGCACCGGATTCAATCCCTTCGAGCATACCGGCAAGCATTTGTTGCGTCTCCACGATGGACCTATGAGGTTCCATTCCGTAGTAGCGCAAGACGTTCGGGTCTGAAAAGATGGTAAACAGCCGTTCAGCGTCGGTCACGTCGAGTTGTCGTAATCGGAGCCGTTCCGTTTCAAGCATCGGTAGCATGCTGCTCACCCTTTACTGACGATGTTATGTTGAAATGCATAGACGACAGCTTGCGTCCGGTCATAGACGTCGAGCTTCGTCAAAATATTGGAGACGTGCGTCTTTACCGTCTTCAACGAGATGTATAGTTCGTCGGCGATGACTTGGTTCGATTTTCCTTCCGCCATCAACTGCAAAATCTCACGTTCCCGGGCCGTCAGACTCTCGTGCAACGTCTTTTCCGGGTGACGGAGCCGCTCAAGCATCTTGCCCGTCACTTGGGCGGCCATGACGGGATTGCCCGCTGCCGTTTGACGAATCGCATCGGCGATTTCATTGGCGTTTGCCGTCTTCAAGACGTAACTCATCGCCCCGGCCTCAATGACGGGATACACTTTTTCATCATCTAAGAAGCTCGTCACGACCAAGATTTTGGCGTCTTTCCAACTCGCCTTGATCCGTTTTGTCGACTCGACCCCATCGACAGGTTCCATTACTAAATCCATCAAGACCACATCCGGCTTTTCTTGGATCGCGAGTTCCGCCCCAGTCGCGCCGTCCGATGCCTCTCCGACGACTTCGATGTCAGGCTGCGTCGACAAGAACGCCGAGACTCCGGCCCGCACCATCTCATGGTCATCAATCAATACGACTCGAATCATTGTAACCCCTCCACTTGTTGTTTCACACGCACTTCAATCTGAGTACCGACGCCGGGCACACTGACGAGTCGTAACGTCCCGCCGACCTCAGCCGTCCTCTCTCTTATCGATTGTAAGCCATATGAGGCGACTTGTGTATCATCGACATTAAAGCCGATGCCGTCGTCGTTTATTTTTAAGATGACCGTTTGTTGCACGGTCCGCATTTCGATTTCGAGTCGCTTCGCTTTCGCATGTCGAAGCGTATTGCTGATCGCTTCTTGAACGATACGGAACAGTTCATTTTCGGTGTGACGCGACAACTCGACTTCTTCGAGGCGCCAGACAAGTTCGGTCGACTGTTTGCGCGACAACTCTTCTAACAATCGCTCGATACCCGTCTTGAGCGTCATCCCTTCAAGTTCGACCGGACGAAGTTGCAACAAAAGCGAGCGCATCTCGGCCTGAGCCGTTTGCGCCATCACTTCGACTTGTTCAATTTGTTTGGCGGCCACATCCGGCTTCGCCTCGATCGTCTGCTTGGCTGCCGTCGTCATCATCGAGATGGCGTACAGTTGCTGGCTGACCGAGTCATGCAACTCTCGGGCGACACGGCGCCGCTCCTCAACGACGGCTTCACTGCGCGCTTCCTCGACACTGACAGGCCGGTCACCGACCCGTTTCGCCATCTCGACCATTTCTGCGCGCTGTTTCGAGATGCGTGCAATTCGTTCGAGTGTGTCGCGATAAGGAGACAGCGGCCGGAACGTGATTTCTTTTTGATTCTCGAGCTTCCATAAGGCAATCGCCACTTCCCGGAAGTCACGGCGCAAATAAAAGTACGAACCGACCCCGAACACGCTGCCGATCAAGACGGCGATGACGAGGATAGACACACCGAAAGGCAACCCTTCTTCACGTGTGAACAGATCTCGGAGTGAAGTCGAGTCACCTATTAAAAATGCAATCGTGACGAACAGTGCCGTCAATAGGCTACTGAACAGTTGATGCCAGACGACGGTCCGTGGATACGAATCCTTCTTCATACGGTCATCACCTCGACACTTCCGCTCATGAGTACGATATGAATCCGGACTTTTCGTGTCGCCGACGCGTAATCGTCCGATGCCGTATAAAAGCGACGGTTGAACACCGGTGAATAATTCGATTCGTCGACTTGAATCTTGCCGAACCCGATCGAGGCGTCAATCGAGTAATCGTAACCTGCCGGAATGAGAATCCGGATATCCCCGGCGAGCCCATTCAACAGTAAGAACGTCTCTCCTTCCGGGATAATCGCGCGCGACAAGTCGAGTTCGACGTCACGCAACAAGAAAAATTCATTCGTGTCTTGGAGCACGTAGTGACCACTTTCTTTCGTCCCGAACGTAAACGCCTGTTCTTGCCGGATGTGCGACTTGAATCGGGTCGATTCGAGCGGACGGTTTTTATACAGCCGATAACCGAACATGAGCAGTAAGCCCGACAACACAAAACCAAATGCCGCCGACGAAAAGATGAGTCCGACGAGCATGATGCCGCCAATCCCGTAAAAGATATAGCTGACCGGCTGATTGCCTTTGCGGCTGAACCGTCGTCCGATATAAAGTAACAATAACGGGACGACCATGCTGAAGAGGACGCTGTTTCCACCCGTCACGATATCGATAAATAGTCCAATGGCAAACAAAATAATCATGAATCCGATGATTTGGCGTGTGTTCCAACGTTCCACGTTGCTTCCCCCTCTCTGACAGTATGTACAATGAAGCAAAGAAGCGATGGCCCAACTCATTCGCCGGACCATCGCTGAACCGTTGCGTCAGTCTTGTTTGAAACGACGCTCAAGTTCTTTTAGTTTTGCTTCGAAATCATCTTCATCCGCTGCATCGATTTTCTCTTCAGCGGCCGGTTCTTGCTTCTTCTCTTCTTCCGTGAACGGATGAGTCTTCGACGTCTCCGCTCCGAAGATTTGATCGAGCGCACCTTTCAATAAATCCAGGTTTTCTCGCATCGCGAACTCATAGCGTTTGTTTTGCATCTCATCGAGTTTCAGTCGCATCTCGAGGGCACGGCGCTCGAGTGCGTCGAGTTCACGCGCTCCTTCGTCGAGCAACCCTTCAAAGTAACGATACTGCTCACCGTAATGCTTCGACTCGAGTGCGGCCCGCTCCGCGAGTTTTTCTTCGCCCGCTTGTTTGGCGAGCTCGGTCTGCTCGTAACGCTTATCCGCCATCAGTTTAGCGTCATCACGTTTTGTCGCCAGCTCATCGAGGAGCGCTTTTTGACGTTCGACGAGACGTTCGACGGACATCGCTTCTTTTTCAGCACCACGGATGTGGCGGTTCAACTCGGCCTCCCCGCTCGAACGCGGTGCCGAACGTGGACCCTCTTTATCTTGGAACTTCTTCATCTCTTTCGACAATTCTTTCGTCAACTCGTTAGCTAAATCACGAAACTGGTCAAATGGTGTTTTCATCATAATATCCTCCTTGTGAAGCTTAGCGACGGTTTACAAACTTCTGCCACACTTGATCAAACGATTGAAAGCTGCTCCGGTTCGCACGCGAGCCGTCCGCATTCAAAATCTCGACGTCTTGTTTTTGGTTGGCATACATCATATACCCTTTAAACAATACCCATGCCACCACAATCCCGATTAACGCCCAAATATTCGATAAAATTGTGATGATCCCGATCACGGCAAGCGCGCCGTAACCGATTTTTGCGCCGACATGTGTCACGGCCATGAATCTGACTCCAGCCCACAGTGCTAAGAGCGCCCCCAAACCGAACATGATCATATTCGGTAAAAAGCCGATTAGAACGAGAACTAAAGAGATCGCGGCCACGATGAACAACACTTGTTTCACCTGGCGATTCATCTATCATCCCTCCTCGTTAAGTACACTCTTATCATAATACGTTATTTTTTATAGCGCGACGAGCGCAAGGCCCGTTTTCCCTCGGTCTATAGACTGAGATGATAGCGTTCTCAAATCCTGTGCTATACTAAAGGCATCGAACAATGAAAGGATGATGTTTTATGAGCACCGTATTCAACGCAGTATACACCTTGTCAGCCAATCGGAGGGCGACTGTCCTCCATCACTAAGAGGAGGATTCTATTTGAATCAAACAACAATCACAACGGGGCGTGTCACGGCACAGTTCCAACATATGTACACGGTCACGACCGAAAATGCAGCCTACACGTGCAGCGTCACCGGGAAATTCCGACATGAGGCTGAAAGCGAGCGCGACTATCCGGTCATCGGTGACTTCGTAGAGTTCACCGTTCGCGAACACGGTCAAGGCGTAATTCGACGTCTCCTTGAACGGCGCACTGTCCTATCACGGGCAGCCGCCGGCAACGAGACGCGCGAACAGCTGATCTGTGCGAACGTCGACTTTATCTTAATCACGATGGCGTGCGGACACGATTTCAATCTGCGTCGGCTCGAGCGTTACTCGCTCGCCGCGTGGGAAACTGGCGCCACGCCGTTCATCGTCTTGACGAAATCGGACCAAGTCGACAACGCAGATGCACTCGTCGACGAACTTACGTTGACAGTGCCTGGGGTCGACGTCTTCCCTGTCAGTTCAGTCACTGGTGACGGCGTCGAAGCGTTGCGAGCCGCACTGCCGAGCGGAAGCACCATCGTGCTCGTCGGCTCGTCCGGTGTCGGGAAATCGACGCTGACGAACGCGCTCGCCGGGACGACCGTCGCCGAGACACAGGCAGTCCGCGAGAGCGATGAACGCGGCAAGCATACGACGACGCATCGCGAACTGTTCCAGATTGACGATTTGTTCGTCATCGATACACCGGGGATGCGTGAATTTGGCCTTTGGGACGGGGCCGATTACCTCGACGATACGTTTCGGGATATCGAGGCGCTCGCCGAGGCGTGTCGGTTCCGGGACTGTTCACACCAGGCCGAACCCGGTTGTGCGGTCCGCAAGGCGATTGAAACCGGGATGCTCGACGCGAAGCGCTATCAAAGCTTCGTCAAGCTCGAGCGTGAACTCCGCTACGCCGAAAAACGACAAGCGGAAGCGGCTCGTCTCGCCGAGAAGAAGAAACGAAAAACGAAAGCTTAATCTACGAAAGGAGTCACAGAAAAACTGTGGCTCCTTTTTTGACCTTCCTGACCTAGCACCAAGTCCTATCAGCAATCCGACATTTGTGAACAACCGTTCAGAAATAGTTCGCCCAAATGCAGGTAAAACCCTCGAAAGTAAGCGGTTTCTCCGTTACAATGGACTCGTATTGTCACAGATTAAAATCGCTAATTATAGGGAGAGACTTATGAAAACATTGAACGAACGCGCACTCGAGATGCATGCCTTCCATCACGGAAAATTGGAAACGACACCGAAAGTCGACGTCGACACGAAAGAAGCACTCAGCCTCGCCTATTCGCCTGGCGTCGCCGAACCGTGCCGTCGCATCGCCGAGGATAAAGAGTTGTCGTATGACTACACGCTCCGCGCCAACACGGTCGCCGTTGTCTCGGACGGGAGCGCCGTGCTCGGTCTCGGCAATATCGGTCCAGAAGCCGCACTGCCGGTCATGGAAGGAAAAGCCGTCTTGTTCAAAAGCTTCGCTGGCGTCGATGCGTTTCCCATCTGTCTCGACACGCACAACGTCGATGAAATCGTCCGGACGGTCGAACTGCTCGCACCGACGTTTGGTGCCGTCAACTTAGAAGACATTAAAGCACCCGAGTGTTTTGAAATCGAAGCCCGTTTGAAACAATCGCTCCCGATTCCTGTCTTCCATGACGACCAGCACGGGACAGCCATCGTCGTTTTGGCCGGTCTCGTCAACGCGTTGCGCCTCGTCGATAAAACGATGCCTGAACTCCGTGTCGTCATGAACGGTGCCGGGGCCGCGGGCATCGCCATCGCCAAACTGTTGAAGCGTTTCGGTGTCGAGGACCTCGTCATCTGTGATACGAAAGGCGCGATTTACGAAGGACGCGTCGAAGGGATGAACCCGTTCAAAGATCAAATCGCCAAAGCGACGAATCGGAAGCAACACGAAGGATTGCTCGCCGACGTGCTTCAAGGTGCCGACGTCTTTATCGGTGTCTCGGCGGCCGGGGCCGTCACGGAAGACATGGTCCGCTCGATGGCCGTCGATCCAATCATCTTCGCTCTGGCGAACCCGATTCCGGAGATTATGCCAGACCTCGCGACAAAAGCCGGGGCGCGTGTCGTCGCGACCGGCCGTTCCGATTTCGCCAACCAAGTGAACAACGTCCTCGCCTTCCCAGGTATTTTCCGGGGCGCACTTGACGTTCGCGCCAGCGAAATCAATGAGGAGATGAAGGAAGCGGCCGTCCACGCGATTGCCGATTTATTGACCGAAGAAGATTTGGCGAACGGTGTCGTCATCCCGAGCCCATTCGATGAACGAATCGCACCGGCCGTGGCGGTCGCGGTCGCCAAAGCCGCCGTCGAGACCGGCGTCGCCAAACGTCCTCTCGATGAGGCCGCCATCCGTCAGCACGTCAGTCAAAAACATTTGTAATCCAAAAACTGCGCAGACCATGATGGTCTGCGCAGTTTTTTAAACGGTTCCTTGTAAAATCCCTTCCGCCCATTCGACTTCTTCCGTCGTCGGGGGTTTAATTCCTTTGAGCGGATAGTCGAGACCGAGCGCCTCCCATTTATAGACGCCCATCTCATGGTACGGCAAAATTTCGACTTTCTCGACGTGGTCGAGCTTTTGAATGAACGCTGCCGTGCGGCGGAGCGCTCCTTCATCAAGTGTCCATTCCGGGACGAGGACGTGGCGAATCCACATTTTCGTTCCGCGCTCGGATAAATGTTCAGCGAGCGCGAGCGTGTTGACGTTGCTCCGTCCTGTCAGTTTCTTACACATGTCATCGTCGATATGTTTGATATCAAGCAACACGAGGTCCGTATGGTCTAAAATCGCATCCAAGTTAGGGGGACGGAGTGCACCGGACGTGTCGAGTGTCGTATGAAGCCCGTGTTTCTTTGCTTCACGCAAGAGCGCCTCTAAAAACTCTGGCTGCGCGAGCGGGTCGCCCCCAGAAATCGTGATGCCGCCTTTTGACGCTTCCATGAACGGACGATAGCTGAGCGCTTCTTGAATGACGTCCTCGGCCGAACGATGGTTATTCTTTTTGAAATCCCACGTGTCAGCATTGTGGCAATACAAGCAACGAAGCGCACAACCTTGTAAAAAGACGATAAAACGAATTCCCGGGCCGTCAACGGTTCCAAACGATTCGACCGAGTGTACATATCCCATTGTCATCGAAATGACCTCCTAACGAATGAGCGGCCCTCGAGTGAAGGCCGCCAAGCCTTTGTTTACAATGAACCGTGGAACGTCCGGTTGATGACGTCGATTTGTTGCTCCCGTGTCAATTTGATGAAGTTGACCGCATAGCCAGAGACACGAATCGTGAGCTGTGGATATTCTTCCGGGTGCTCCATCGCATCGAGCAACGTCTCACGGTTGAAGACGTTGACGTTCAAGTGATGTCCTTTATGCTCGCCGCCCATATAACCGTCAAGGAGTGCCGCCAAGTTGAGTTCACGGGCCACTTCTTCTTTACCGAGCGCTTTCGGTACGATTGAGAACGTGTATGAAATTCCGTCTTGTGCGTGTTCGAACGGGAGTTTCGCGACTGATGAGAGCGACGCAGCTGCCCCTTTCGTATCGCGGCCATGCATCGGGTTCGCACCAGGTGCGAACGGTTCGCCGGCGCGACGTCCGTCCGGTGTGTTCCCTGTCTTTTTGCCGTAAACGACGTTTGATGTGATCGTCAAGACCGATTGCGTATGGAGCGCATCGCGGTACGTTTTATGCTTGCGTACTTTTTGCATGAACGACTCGACGAGCTCGACGGCAATCGCATCGACACGGTCGTCGTTGTTGCCGAATTTAGGGAAGTCGCCTTCTGTCTCGAAGTCGACGGCAATGCCTTGCTCGTTGCGGACCGGTTTCACGGTCGCATATTTGATGGCTGAAAGACTATCCGCCGTGACCGAGAGGCCGGCGATGCCACATGCCATCGTCCGTAAAATCTCAGGGTCGTGGAGCGCCATCTCGATTCGTTCGTATGCATATTTATCATGCATGAAGTGGATGACGTTGAGCGTGTTGACATAGAGCTCGGCGAGCCAATCGAGCGTCCGGTCGAAGTCGGCATACACTTTGTCGTACGTGAGCACGTCCTCGGTGTTCATCTCCCAAACCGGTGCGATTTGGTCGCCGCTCTTCTCATCACGGCCTCCGTTCATGCTATAAAGGAGTGCTTTCGCCATGTTGGCGCGGGCTCCGAAGAACTGCATCTGTTTCCCGATTTTCATCGGTGACACACAGCAGGCGATGCCGTAATCGTCACCGAACTCTGGAAGCATGAGGTCGTCGTTCTCATATTGGATGGCGGACGTCTCAATCGACATCTTCGCACAATATTGTTTGAAGCCTTCTGGCAATTTCGTCGACCAAAGCACCGTCAAGTTCGGTTCTGGTGCTGGCCCGAGGTTCGAGAGTGAATGCAAGAAGCGGAACGAGCTCTTCGTCACGTTCGAACGTCCATCCTCACTCATCCCACCGATTGACTCGGTCACCCATGTTGGGTCACCCGAGAACAATTCGTTGTAGTCAGGCGTGCGCAAGAACTTGACGATTCGAAGCTTCATGATGAAGTGGTCGACGATTTCTTGAACGTCCGACTCGGTCAAACGACCTGCTTCGATGTCACGTTCTGCGTATACATCGAGGAATGTCGAGACACGTCCAAGTGACATGGCGGCGCCGTTCTGTTCTTTGACGGCTGCGAGATATGCAAGGTATACCCATTGGTACGCCTCTTGTGTATTTTCCGCCGGACGGCCGAGGTCAAACCCGTACGCCGCACCGAGTTGTTTCAACTCTTGGAGGGCCCGGAGCTGCTCAGACATTTCTTCCCGTGTCCGAATATCTGCCTCTGATAAGAAACCGCCACGGTTCGCCAAATCTTTTTTACGTGCGGCAATCAAGAAGTCTAACCCGTACAAGGCAACGCGACGGTAGTCGCCGATAATCCGTCCACGGCCGTAAGCGTCAGGAAGTCCTGTGATAATCCCTGACTTCCGTGCTGCTCGCATCTCAGGTGTATACGCATCGAAGACACCTTGGTTATGCGTTTTGCGGATTTCCGAATAAATCTTTGTGATTTCAGGGTTCGGCTCGAAGCCATACGATTCAAGTGCAGCGTCGACCATTCGGATGCCACCGTTCGGATGAATCGAACGTTTGAACGGCTCGTCCGTTTGAACGCCGACCACTTTCTCGAGCTCTTTGTTTAAGTATCCCGGTCCGTGCGAGACGATTGTCGATGGGTTGTTTTGATCGACGGCCCAAACACCACCGCGTTCCCGCTCTTCTTTCGTCAATTCCATCACTTGTGCCCAAAGACGATTCGTCGCTTCGGTCGGTCCGACGAGGAAACGGTCGTCTCCTGTGTACTCATGTCGGTTCAAACGGATAAACTCACCGACGTTCACTTCGTTCGTCCACTGCCCAGGTACAAATCCTGACCAGGCTGATTTAATTTCGGTTGCCATTGTGGGTCACTCCTCATAGTTGAGATAACTGCGTGCTTTCTATAAGTTGAGTGTACGTGAAAACGTGAACATTATGTTTTACATTCTTGTGAAAGTTGTAACAATCTCATGAACGTTGGCGTGAAGCCGTTTTTGTAAGCGCTTTAAATTCTGTTATAACGTATTTCTCATTAACTATGAAACAGATAAATCACGTCACGACGCAATTCAAGTCGATTCTGTATCATCTGAATTCGGATGTGACGATTTGTACAGTTTTTAGTGTGATGTATATCACGACTCAGGGATAGAACTTGAATTTTTGCCTTACATCGGACACAATGAAGGCAGAACATTGTAGAAGAGGAAGGGGTTCTTCCCATGACGTACGAATTATTGACAGCTGATCACGACTTGAAAGCCGGTGACCGCATCTCCCTTAAAGTAGAAGCGAACGGTGAACAACGTGATGGATTTATCACAGAATTTGAAGACGCAGGTTTTTGGATTCGGTTTGACGACGACATCGAAAACGAGGATTTCATCGACTACCGCGATAACTTGCTCGTTGCTCTCATCTCGCGCCCGATTGACGTGGCAGCGACGTATCCAGAGCTCGCTTCATACGAACGGTTGACGAAAGAATTGCAGTATCGTGTGTATCAAGGCTTCACCGTCGAAGGCGTCGAGGCGTCGGCTGACCAAATCGATGTGCACATCAAACTCATCGAGGACGGACAGACGTTCACACAGACACTCCGTTCTTCATTCGACCAAGATACTGAACATGTTCGCTATATCTAAGACAGGGAGCGCTTATGCTTCCTTTGTTTTTGCCCCACGATAAGGAGAATTGATATGAACTTTACAAAACCATTTATTAACGAAGCCTGGGATCGCCTTGGCTTTACTGAACCAATGCCGGTCCAAGCCGAAGCCTTCCCGCTTCTTCTTGACGGAAAAGACGTCACGATCGAAGCGCCGACAGGTACCGGGAAGACGCTTGCTTATTTGTTACCCGCCATTGAAAAAATCGACACCTCGAACGACCGGATTCAAGTCGTCATCGTCGCGCCGACGCGTGAGCTCGTCATGCAGATTCAAACGGTCGCGCAACGCTTCACCGAGAAAGGTGATGTCCGCATCGCTTCATTTATTGGCGGTGTCGAATTGAAACGTCAAATCGACCGCTTGAAGAAAAAGCCCCATTTGATTGTCGGGACACCGGGCCGACTCGTCGAACTGATCGACAAGAAAAAATTGAAGCTTCATGAGACGCACACAATCGTCCTCGATGAAGCTGACCAAATCATCGATAGCGGATTAACAGAAGCTGCCGAACGCATCATCAAGCACACGGCGCACGAACATCAAATCGCCCTCGTATCGGCAACGCTCACAGACACGCTTCAAGCATGGGCTGCCCCGTTCTTGAAGGAGCCGGCACACGTGAAAATCGAACGAGCTGTGAGCAGTCAAGTGACGTACGGCTATATGTTGACGACACGCCGCTATAAGCCGGAATTGCTTCGTCGTTTGTCACATGTCAACGGCGTCAAAGCGCTCGCTTTCATCAACAACCGCTCATTCTTGCCACCACTCAGAGGCGAACTCGATAAAATGAAAGTGAATTACCGGATGCTCGACAGCCTAAAAGGGAAACGCGAACGCGTGGAGACGCTCCGCGAATTCCGGAAAGGCGACTATCCACTCCTCATCACGACAGGTCTCGCGGCCCGTGGTCTCGACATCGAAGAAGTGACGCACGTCGTCCACTTCGATTTGCCAGAATCGATTGACGACTTCATTCACCGCTCGGGCCGGACGGCACGCGGGAATGCGGCCGGGACCGTGCTCTCGCTCGTGACGGACGAAGACTTGACGCACTTGAAATCGTTCGCTCGCCAGCTAGGCGTGGAATTGAAAGAACTCGAGATTTATCGTGGCGACGTCATCGAGAAACGGATCGAGGATAAACCGCCGGTCGTGAAGCGTCCTGCGAACAAACGAGGACCGCGCCGATGAAAAAAGACCGGAAAGTAATTCCATTCCCTTTGCTTGTAGAAGAGTCCGAATTGCTGGCCGAGCTGAAAAAGTTGTATGAGCAAGCCGCGCTCGCGCGCAGCACACATTGGACGAACTATATTCAAGAGATCGCCTCGGAAGGCACATGGCAGTTGAAAGACGCCGAGCTATTCCGCGACCTGTTCATCGACTGGGCCGTCTTCTTCGAGACGGACGAGGACGGGATGACACCGCACGGCCGCTACTTGGCAGATCAAAAAGCCGACATGTCCCCTGCCTTGTATCACGCGCTCCGTGGCTTGGCGGTCCCGCGTTGCTCGGTGTTTGAAGTGACCGAGGAAGGACTGCGCGATTGGGAGACGAAAGAGACGTATCGCGTCAATCTCCCGGAAAAACGTGAGGTCGGTGACATCATGCTCGGCAAGCTGCTCGATATCCGAGGCAGCTGGCGTTTCGGGTCGGCGTTCCTCGCTCTTCCGGCGAAAATGGCCGGTAACGTGTCGGACCTGTATATCGACTTCACCGATGAGGTCGGTCCGGGTGCGTTCCTCGATCAGTTCCCAGAGTTCTGTGCAGAACTGATCGACATGTTGCTCGATTTAGAAGACGGGGTCATCGTCCCGAAACCATCAAAATAACCGAGAGGCGGCTGCCTCTCGGTTATTTGTTATTGTACATAATATTTCGTGTTGGATAACAATGCCTTCGCCGCATCGTTCGTCGCCTTCACGACGGCGCTCGAGATGGCTTTCCCATCTTGATAGACGTCGATAACGGCCCCATCTTTCGTCGGGCGAATATGATACAGTTGGTTATCGACATACCAAGTCGTACCGACCGAACCATCGATGACTTGTCGCGTCGATTGCTTCCCTGTCTTCAAGTCGACAACGAATTCGGTCCCATCTTCCTGCAAGACGATTAATTGATCCTCATAGACGGTTGCGCCCCACATATCCCCTTCAGCTTTTAACTCGACGACACGCTTCTCTTCGGTGTCATAGGCATACACGCCTGGACGTTCCGTCTCGTTCGTGTACGTCTGACCATCTTCGGTTATCGTTTCGTATGTCCCAAGACGTACCGGGAGGAAACGATTATCGGCTGCGATGGTCATCCGGTTCTCATCGTAAAACCTAGATGTTCCGACAACACTAGAAATAAAGCCGTCTTCTATTGAGATTTCTTCAAGGGTGATTTCAGCCGCCCCTTCATCAAATACGGCGATTTTTGTTGCTGCCTGTCTGTCATAACCGTCACGATAAATCAAATGAACACGACCATCTTGAACGAATATGCCGTGCCAGTTCCCTTCCATGACTTCCACTGCATCGCTGACATTTGACGGGAACGTTGTCGTGGCAATGTCGTTGCCTTCGGTTCGGAAAAGAACGATTTCATCGTTTCCTTTTTGTCCGATGCCGACATACTCCTCTTTCGTGCGTAACGATTGGGTGAAACTAAGGTTTGTCATTTGACGATAGAACTTTCGCATCGTAGGATTGACCCGTTCGCGTTGTTTAAGCGCTTCTTCGACGTAATTTAAATGGGTCGTCACTTCGCTACCAGACCTGGTGATTTCAAACCGTTCCTGGACCTCATCCTCAGTTTCATAAAAGGCTTGTATCTTTTGATTTTCCCATACACTTTCATTTGTTTTGACATCGAGCACCCACTCCGCCGTTGATGCTTTCGAATCAAAGGCGAACGTACCGAGCCCGATGATGACGACCGCACCGAGCGCGGCCACATTCCACATTCGTTTCATCTGCTCACCTCACACACTTAATTTCTTCGTCAACTGACGATATCCAATCCAAACGACCCCAGTAAACCAAATCACTAAAATAAGAGTGAAGACGGCCAGCGTCTCTTCCATGAACAGATAGTTCTCAATGATAAAGAATCCAATCATCGGCACAACTACGACAACCCCAATCATCAATAAGGCGAGGAACGGCGCCCACACCGTCCGTTGCCACAGGCTCCGTTCAATCAACACAAATGCGAAGATGAATAAGACGGCGAGGGCAATTAATACTTGATGGACAAAGAAGTTGAACAGTGACGCCGGGAACATGACCGAAAGCGCCCCATCGTAGCCGATGGCCTGTTCGAAGGAGCCACTCATCGGAATCATTTGCGAGTCCAACCAACTCGAAAACGCTATGTACTGGAGTTTGAGCGCAATCCACTGGACGGAGAACAAGCCAAGGATCATCAACATCATCGTCACTAGCTTCGCACCGAAGACGAGCATCCGTTGTTGCGGCATGAGCAATAGGCGCATCATGAACGTCCCACGGCCTTGGAAGTCACGGTACCAAATCCAAAAACTGAAGAATACCATCGCCGTGACAGCAACCCCAATCGACAAGATGAACGGTGTGCCACCAAGATAATTCCCGAACGTCAAAGTGTAATCCGGCGTTCCAGCACGACGCATTTCTTCATACATATTCGTCTCGCTCCATAGGAAGACGCCGAGCCAGGCGAACTGGGTGACGACGAGTAACGTGATCAAGATGAGATACGGTTTCGTCAACCGCTCGACTTCCCATCCGAGTAGTTTCAACAAATTCATGCGCCATACTCCTCTCTCATGACATCGACAATCGACTTCCCATGAATGAAGCGGACGTCCTCGACGTCGAACTCGCGAACGATCCGGCCGCGGTTCAACATGACGGCCTTGTCGACCAAGTATTCGATGTCTTCAATCTCGTGCGTCGTAATCAAGACGCCGCGGTCTTGCATAATGTCACTCGAGAACAACTCGACAATTTGTTCTTTCGAGAACACGTCGATGCCCGAGAACGGTTCGTCGAGCAATAGATAGTCCGGATCTTGGGCAATCCCGAGCGCCAAATTCACTTTGGCGAGCGTCCCTTTCGACAGCTCATTCAACTTGTCCTCTGGGAACAGCTTGAACTCATCGACAAGACGGGCAAACAATTTCGGGTCGAACTTTGGATAAAAGTCGCGCATGAACGCCTCGCACTGTTCAATGGTGAAATGGATGGGGAACGTCGAATGGTCCGGTACGAACGCGACACGATTCAAATCGATCGGTTTGCCGTCGACAAGCACCGTCCCCTGGTCGAACGGCGTCAGTCCCATGATGCCTTTTAAAATCGTCGATTTCCCGGTACCGTTCAACCCGATCAAGCATGTGATTTCCCCTTTTTGGGCCGTGAACGACACCTCTTCGATGACTTGTTTTTTGCGGTAACGCTTCTTAACTCCCAGTACTTCGATCATGAATATTCCCCTCCCCGTATTGCCGTTTGATTTTATCGACGAGCTCATCCATCGTGACGTCAAGTTCTTGAATCGATTCGACAAAGACAGCGACTGCCTCATCGACGAGTTCCGTGCGGATGCGTTTCAATACATGTTCATCGGTCGTCACGCGGCTCGGACGGTTCCGTTCGGTCGTAATCAATTGTTGTTCCTCCATCTCTTTGAACGCCTTTTGGACGGTGTTCGGATTGATTTTCAGTTCGGTCGCGAGCTCACGTCGCGACGGCATCTCTTCGCCCGCCTGCAGTTCGCCAAGCGCCATCTTCTTTTTGAAGTAATCGACGACTTGAATGTAAACCGGGGCTCTCGTGTTGAATTGTATGATCATGTTGTCACCTCTCTAAGTGTATGATGCGACTAATACACTATCTAACTGTATTATCACCATAGTACACTAACCGAGTCAACAGTTTTTTCCAAAACAAAAACGCATCCCCTATAAATGGATGCGTCAACTAGATGAAACGATTTGATCGGCCTGGGCTTGCGGGTTGATCGTTTTGATGTAATGCGCTTCTCCCGGCCAATACCGGCGTTCGTACTTAGCAAGCCGCTCCGACAAGTCGCCGATATACGTATCACGATTCAAGACCCGTTCATACCGGACTTCCCGCGGACAGTCGAGATAGACGATGTAGTCAAAATAAGGACGCCACTCGTCCCGCAATAAGAAGATCCCTTCGATCAAGACAAGTGTGTTCGGAGCAATCTCAATTGTTCGCATGTTGACCGCGTCCTGGTCTCGCTCATAATACGGCAACGTCAAATTCGTCTGCCTTTCCCGAAGCGGTTTGAACAAGGTCTCCACGAGCAACTCGACGTCCCATTGGAGCGCATAATATTCCATCGCCTCTGACTGTCCCGTCGCGTAACGTCGGTGCCGCTCGACGATAAAGTCGTCGATATGTAACACCATTTCATTCGTTGCAATCCCGCGTAGTTGTTCGACCATCGTCGTCTTCCCTGCCCCGCTCAACCCGTCGATCGCGACGAGGAACGGCCGATCCGGCTCGCGTCTAACATATTCACGGTGAATATCTGCACGAAGTAGCTCCATCTTTCCATCTCCCCACATGAAAAAGTCAGCCCCGCTAGCGAGGCTGACTTCAGTTTACCAGAGCACCCAACCTTTAGCTCCCGGCGGCGCACTTTCAATCAAGTGCCAAATCGGAATCGTATAGGCGAAGGCAATTAAAACGAACGTGACCGTAATCCAAAGCTTCCAATTCTCGAAGAAACGCGGTGTCTCCATCGCCGCCTCTTCGGTCTCGGCGAGCGGGAACTCCTCTTCTCCCTTCGGAGCGAGGAACGACAAGTTGAACATTGAATAGACGAAGATGAGGACCGAAATCAAGAGGATCGTCCCGCCAATCGCCATCGCGATGTGGTATGGAATCCACTCGCGCGTAAGCGCATCCGAGAAGTACGTTGCCGGACCGGTCCGACGCGGATTACCTTGCAGTCCTGAGATGTGCATTGCGTAAGACATGATCGACATTCCGAACGCCCACGTGCCTGCTTGAATCAATCCGATTCGATTCATCTTTTTCGTTAGGATACGGCCGCGCAATACCGGCACGAGCCAATATGCCGTTCCGAAGAACGTCAAGGCGACGGCCGTTCCGACCGTGATATGGAAGTGGCCCGTGACCCAAAGTGTGTTGTGGACCATCGCGTTCAATTGGTGCGATGCGTTGATGATTCCGCCGGCCCCAGCCGGAATGAAGAACAACATGCCGACGAACGGAGCGAGGAAACGGACATCCCCATATGGCATCTTCTTGACCCAACCAAATAAACCGCGAGCTCCGAGTGCGCGGCCGCGCAGCTCGAACGTCGCAAACAGCGAGAACGCCGTCATAAACGACGGGATGACGACGAGGAACGTCAAGATGACTTGAACGAACTTCCAGAACGGTTCAATCCCTGGTTCCGTCAACTGGTGGTGGAAGCCGACCGGGAACGAGAATAGCAGGAACAACAGGAATGCCATCCGGGCGAGCGCATCGGAGAAAATCTTTCCGCCGATGACTTTCGGCACGACCGTATACCAGACAATATAGGCCGGCATGAGCCAGAAATAGACGAGCGGATGACCGAAATACCAGAAGAGCGTCCGTGACAACTCGATTCCGACCGTGTCTTTCCAACCGAGCGAGAGCGGGAGCAGTTGGAATAAAATCGTCCCGGCGACACCGAGCGTGGCGATGACCCACAAGAGCATCGTCATGATACTCATATACGCCGGAAGCGGCGGATGAACGCCCGGATTTTCTCGTTTATAGTCCGCATACATCCGGAACATGGCGAACGCCGATAACCACGTACCGACGACGAACAAGACGAGACCGATATAAAACACTGGGTCGGCCATGAGCGGTGCGTAGAACGTATACAAGACGGTCGCTTTATTGGCGAGCACCATGATCGTGACGAGCACGGCGCCGGCGATAATCATCCAAAACCCGAGCCAAGCGACCCTCGTTGGGAACGACTCAAAGCGTCCGAACGACTTGGCGAGGAGCGCGTAAAGCAGACCGATAATGAACATTGTCGTGAAAACGAGACCGAGCATGATGCCGTGCGCGGTCAAGAGTTGATAATAACCGAACACTTCCGGGATGACGCCCGTTCGGATGAGCGTCTGCATGAGTCCTGCCAAACCGCCGATTAAGACGGCGAGGACCGAAATGACGACATGGGCATAGGCGAGGCGTGCTTCTTTGACACCGATACTCGGTACCGGTACGCCGCGTTCCATTTCCCACTGCTTTAGTTTTGAGGCTACGTCATTCATTTAGTCCACCACCTTAATTTTTGTCGACATCATGTGATGTCCGGTACCACAATATTCGTTACAAAGGATTAAAAATTCGCCCGCCTCGTCGAACGTATACGTGAGCGAGTTGATATGGCCAGGTACGACCATCATATTGACCGGTGTGCCCGTCAACTGGAAACCGTGAACGACGTCCGGTGAGGTGACGAGAAACGTGACTTTCGCCCCTTTTGGAATCTCGACGTTGCCCGGCGTGAACGTGAACGCTTGCGCGACCATGACAAGTTCATATTCGTTGTCATCAATTTTATGAAGTCCCGGTTTGTCGAACGGTGCGGTTTGATGTACTTTCGCCGGATCGATCAAATCCGCGTCCGAAGCCGGTTGATTTCCTGCCGCAAAGGCAGAGATACCAAGCACGGTTAAAAACACACCTAATAAAATGATGCCGAATACAAGCCAATATTTTTCAAGTTTATGAATATGCATATGTTGCTCTCCTCCTGCTCGTTATCGCGTCATAAATAGGTAAAACACTGACGACCACATGGCAATGATGACGCCCGCGACAATCATGACCGATGTGAACGTGCCTTTTAAGTTCGGTTCTTGTCCATCGTTTTTCTCCACGTGAAGGACCCCTTTCCCTGTGATTTCCACTTTTATTGTATGAAATGGGATGGGGATTAATATGTGACATTTATCACTCCAAAAGTGACAATCACATCAAATTTGCGTAGTTTCCACACATAAAGTTCACATTTTGTATAAAGGCATACAAAAAAGGCGATTGTCCCGACACGAATCGAGTCAACCACCTGTTCGGTTTCACGCGCTTTGATAAGGTGAAATGTTGCAGCTCTCTTGAAAGATTAAAGCCGACAAATACCGGCGGGACAGCCTTCGCAGTAACATAGCTCTTTCAAGAAATCGATGTCATGCAAAATCATCTCTGTCCCCGTCGTCGTCAACATGCCTTCCTTCCGCCACTGGTTCATCATCCGATTCACCGTCTCGCGAGGTGCGCCAATCAGCTGACCGAGCTCCCCGTCTGACGGATGTTTTGGCACGACGATCCCTTCTGCTGACTCGACGCCGTCCATCGCCGCCATGCGTAATAACGTGGAGGCGAGGGCACCCGGTTTCCCATATAGCAGCAAGTCACGGAGTTTCATCTCGGACTGCTTGCGCATCATCGACGTCCACCGCAATACTTCAGTGGCCAACTGCGCATCGCGCCGAACGAGTTCATCCATCTCTTGCTTCGAAATCCAACCGATGACACTGTCCGAAGTCGTCTCGATGCTATACGAACTCGGGAACACCTCGTCGATATCGAACTCCCCGAAGAAGTCGTCCGCCCCATAGATGAACATGATGAGTGCGCTCCCTTTTTTCGTCAGCTTCGTGAATTTGACGGAACCGCTCTTCAAATAAAAGAACTTGTTGCACTTCTCGCCTTCCCAACAAACGATGCTCCCTTTCGAATGATCTTGAAACGTCATCATCTCGAGCAAGAGCTGTTTCGTCTCTTGCGAAAAGACAAAGCTATTCGGTTTGGTCGTTCCGCATTTCATAGTCATGTTCTCTGCTCCCTCCACTAATCGTATATCTGATTAAGTCTCGTACGTCATGTGTATGGCTATATTATACAAGAGGTATGCCGCTAGTTTCATAAAAGTATGTGACATTTCAAACAATCTTCTTATTCTTTGACCACAAAAAAAAAGACTGCAGGCTCCCTGCAGTCTAGTCTGGTCAACGGTAGACGAGTCGAATCAACTTCTCGGCCGCTTTGAAGTTCGGATAACGAATCGGTAAATCAAATTTCGTCGTGTTTCGTAAAATCGATTTGGCGTGACTAAACGTCTCAAAACTGTAACGTCCATGGTACGAGCCCATCCCGCTCTCGCCGACGCCGCCGAACGGCAGGTTCGGGTTCGTCAAATGCATGAGCACGTCATTGACACAGCCTCCACCGAACGTGAGGTGTTTCATCACGGTCTGCTCCACGGCTTTCGTCTCGGTGAACAAATAGAGCGCGAGCGGATGCGGACGCGATGACACAAACTCAATCACTTCGTCGAGTTGGCGGTACGTGAGGACTGGTAGAATCGGTCCGAAAATTTCATCTTTCATCACGTTCGCGTCCTCTTCGATATCCGTCAACACGGTCGGGGCAATCTTCAATTCGTCCCGGTCCGTCTGGCCTCCAAAGAAAATGTCTCCTTCTGTCAAATATGCGGTCAAGCGGTCGAAGTGGGTCTCATTGACGATTCGTGTGAACCGTTTCGTCCCGACGCCGTTTCCGAACATCGTGAACGCCTCCCGTTTGATGGCCTCGAGGAACGCCTCTCGTTTAGATTCGTGGACAAGGACGTAATCCGGAGCGACGCATGTCTGCCCGGCATTCATCCATTTGCCCCAGGCGATGCGCTTGGCTGCAATCTCGATATTGGCATCTTCATGGACAATGGCCGGTGATTTCCCACCAAGTTCGAGCGTGACGGGCGTCAAGTGCTTCGCCGCCGCCTCCATGACGATTTTCCCGACTGGCGTCGACCCTGTGAAGAAGATATGGTCCCATTTCTGGGCAAGCAACTCGGTCGCAACGTCCTTATCTCCTTCGACGCTGACGACGTAGCGGTCGGTGAACGCCCGTTCGAGCACTTTCGTGATCATTTGGGCGACGTTCGGTGTCAATTCCGAAGGTTTCACGACAGCCGTGTTGCCTGCGGCAATCGCTCCGATGAGCGGCGCCATCGCCAATTGAAACGGATAGTTCCACGGAGCGATCACGAGTACCGTTCCGTAAGGTTCATACATGACCTCACTTTGCGTCCCGAGATGGATTGAGGCGCCTCGGACACGTTTCGGGCGCATCCAACGCTTCAACTCACGTGTCGTCCGTGTGATTTCGTCATAGACGAAACCGATCTCCGTCGTGAACGCGTCGAGTTCTGATTTGTTCAAATCCTGCTCCAACGCTTGAAGAATCTCTGCTTCATGATGCTTGATTGACTCTTTTAAAAACGTCAACATGCTGAGACGGAATGCGAGCGACTTGGTCGCTTGCGTCCGAAAGAAGCGACGCTGTTTACGAATGAGCTCTTCAATGGTCAACTGTTCGATTGGTGCGAGCATAAATCTG
The DNA here is from genome assembly GCF_018618255.1 of Exiguobacterium sp. s56. NCBI lineage: Bacteria > Bacillati > Bacillota > Bacilli > Caryophanales > Exiguobacterium > Exiguobacterium sp. s56. Next base: position 86,320 of record NZ_JACSLR010000012.1, read on the forward strand.
CCTCCCTTGGATGATAACGCTAGCTTCATCTTATCATCTTCACTCGGTCAGCGACCATTTTGAACCTTCGATCTGCGTCCGTCCTATCTGACAGGCACGTCCCGTTTCTTCGTTTGTTGCATGACGACAAATATCAAACCGGCGACGAGCAGGATGCCACCCGTCAGCGCGAATTTTTGTGTCAGCGTAATCGAGAGCCAGCCTAACAATGCCGAGCCCGTCACTGTCCCGAGCGAGAAGAACGCATAAAAATAGCCGTACGACTTACCACGATTGGCCTGATTCGTCGCTTTAATCAACATCGTATTGATGGCTGGGAATAAGATAGCGAACCCGACGCCATACAAGGCGAGGACAGCGTACAAGAGGAGCGACGTCTCTGATCGGCCAATCAACAGTTGGCTCACACCGAGAATGCCGACACCGAGTGCCGCGAGCTTCGCTGGTTCGATTTGGTCGAACAGGCGATTCGTCGGCAACACAAACACGAGCACCGCCATGATACCGAACGTGCTGAGCAATGTCCCGCTCAGACGAGAGTCATACCCGAGCGCCTGCACGTAAAGGGGAAGCAAGTACGCGATTGCCCCTTGCGAGAACATCAAGAGGAAGGCGCCGATATACGCTTTCACTACGTCTCGTTCCAGGCGCGACGTCCCTTCATCTGTACGATGGGAAGGTTCAAGTGTTAACTTCGACGGGCGCAAAAAGACGAGTGCGAGGAGCGCGACGGCTACCCCGAACAGCGCGACGTATGTGAAGACGATCGGCACGGTCGTCTGGCTGGCCATGATGCCGCTGAACGCCGGACCGACGATGGCTGCCAAACCAACAAAACTGCCGGTCAATGCCACTTTTTTACCTTGTCGGTTCGCGGCGGTCAGATTGGCGGACAACGTGAACGCGGCTGGGACAATCAAACCCGCTACAAAGCCGTGCACGATCCGGACAATTAATAGCGTCGTCGCTGTGTCGACGAGATGATACGACAAGAGACTGAGGCTCGACAGCGCAAGACCAACGAGCAAGATGACGATCGGACCAATCCGGTCGGTCCAAATGCCGGATAAAATGTTGCCGAACGTATTCGACAACGAGTAGATGGCGATGACGAGCCCTGCGATGAAAGGTGTCGCACCAACCGATGTCGCAAACGTGCTCATGACCGGAAGCTGGGCGAATAAATCAAAGAAGGCAAAAAAGACGATACTATAAATGACAAAAGCGGACGCTTTATTCATGATGACAACTCCTTGATCCAGCCCAATACGGGAACTGTTCGTTTCAGCTTCAGTCTAGCCTGCCAGTTTCACTTTGTATACAAGACAAGGCGCGCGGACACAAAAACGCCTTACAAACCAGTGGTCTGTAAGGCGTGTTCATTAGTTTGTGACTTCGACCGCTGTATCGAGTGCGACACGAATCATTTCGTCAAACGTCGATTGACGCTCTTCCGATGTCGTCTCTTCACCTGTCAACAAGTGGTCTGAGATTGTGAGGATCGTCAACGCGTTCACTTTGTGTTTCGCAGCGAGTGTGTAAAGACCTGCCGCTTCCATTTCGATGGCAAGGCAACCGAAATCGGCCCACTTCTTGAAATGGTGGAAATCATCCTGGTAGAACTGGTCGGCTGTGAAAATTTGACCGACTTTGACCGGAATACCAGCCTTTTCGGCGTTCATATACGCGCGATGTAGGAGGTCGAACGTCGCTGTCGGTGCATAGTCCATGCCGTTGAAACGAACCCGGTTTTGGGCCATCTCACTCGATGCACTCATCGCGATGACGACGTCACGTACTTTGACGTCTTCTTGAATTCCGCCGGCCGTACCGACACGAATCAAGTTTTTTACGCCGTATGACATAATCAATTCGTTCACGTAAATCGACATCGATGGAACACCCATCCCAGTCCCTTGAACGGAAATACGTTTTCCTTTATATGTTCCTGTGAAGCCATACATGCCGCGGACTTCGTTGTATAACTCAACATCCTCGAGGAACGTCTCCGCGATATATTTCGCACGCAACGGATCTCCTGGCAATAATACCGTTTCTGCGATTTGTCCTGCTTCTGCCCCAATGTGTACACTCATGATTAAATTCCTCCTTCAAGATAGTCGTTGGCACTGCTCCCGATATTCATTCGGGGTGATACCAATCTGTTTTTTGAAGACTTTCCGGAAATACTTATCATCCGAAAAGCCGACCGCTTGGGCGACTTCATAAATACGTTGTCTACTCGTCTCAAGGAGACGTTTCGCCTCGAGCATCCGGATCGACAGCAAGTACTCGGATAAGTTGACGCCGTACTGCTGTTTGAAGCGACGCGATATGTATTCGCGGCTCAAGTAAAAGCGCTCGCTCATCCCTTGTAAGCTGAGTTCTTCCGCATAATGGCGTTCGATGAACGCGCCAATCTGTAGAATCGGATCGTCTTCGTCAGGAATGACGTCGGCGAGGGCACGTGCGAGCGTCTCGTTCAAGACATCCGGGTCAATCGGTTTCAGCAAGTAGTCGAAACTGCCGAGCTGGATCGCGCGCCGCATGTACGAATATTCGTCATAGCCCGTCAAGACGATCAGTTTGGCCGTCTCCGCCTCCATATGGACCCACTCCATCAACTCGATGCCGTTACATCGAGGCATTTGAAGGTCCGATAAAATCAACGCCGGCCGTTCTTTGACGATAATCCGTTTCGCTTCTTCCCCGTCTTGCGCCTCAATCACTTTCGTGACGCCGAGCCGGTCCCACTCCCCGAGCAGTTTCACCGCTTCCCGTACCGGCGATTCATCATCAACGATCAACACTTTCGTCATGACGCATCCGCCTCCTTTACGGCCGGGAAACGCATGACAATACGAAATCCGCCTGTCTCTGGTGTAGCCAACATAAACTGAGCCTCCCGATTATAGTTTAACATGAGTCGATCCCGAATGTTCTTTAAACCGGTACCTTCCGCCCCATTCAATGGCTCGGTCGATACCTCGATCCGTTCTTTCAATAGCGTCAACTCTTCATCCGAGAGATCGCGTCCGCTATTCTCACAATGAATCACAAGATTTTGTCCCGACTGATGAATTCGCACGGAGAAACGGTTGGCCGCTGTCGCACCGGCGCGCTCAAACCCATGCTTGAAAAAGTTCTCGGCGAGCGGCTGCAAAATCATCTTCGGCACAATCAAATCGAGGAGCGGCTCCGGCACATCGACCTCAATCTCAAATTGATCCGGGAACCGGACTTGTTGCAAGCGAATGTAGGACGTGAGGTGATCGACTTCTCGCTTTAGCGTCACGAGCGACTCATCAGGGTGCATCGTATAGCGCATCATCGAGGAGAGCTGCGTGATGAGACGGTACACCGTCTTGCCATCGCCTTTCAATGCGAGCGTCCCGATTGACTGCAAGGCGTTGAACAGGAAGTGTGGGTTCGTCTGGGCTTGGAGCGCCCTCAGCTCATTCGTCCGATTCTCGAGCGCCAATCGGTACTCCCGTTGAATCAAATCATCGATTCGTTCAATCATCCGCTTGAACTGCCGTCCGAGCACGCCGAACTCATCATTTCCGAGGGAATCGAATGAGACCGTCATGTCCCCTTGTTCGATTCGCCAAATGTTCGACGTGAGCGTCTTGATTGGAGTCGTCAAACGCATCGAGGCATAGGTCGCCCCAATCAATGCCAATACGAGCGACACCATCCCGACGACAAAGATGATGAACGACGTCCGCGACGCCGGCTCGATCAACAATCGATCCGGTATCGATTTTCCGACGTAGAACGTCTGGTTCTCAAACTCGAACGATTTGACGATACGGTGATGCTTTCCATCGCTCGACAGCGAGTTCGTCGATACATTTTGCGGGATTTCACCGTCACCGAGTTGTGCGAACACTTGATTGCCTCCCCCGACGAACCAGAGGCTCTCGCTCGGATTGTTCTGTAGTGAGGCGAGTTGGCCGATGAAAATGTCCTCCGGAATATCAATCGACAATATCGCGAGTGGCTGATCCGTCTCGATTTTGTCGAGTCGGAAATGGAGTGTGACGACCTGCTCTTCCGAGACGAGCGGCCCGAAATCATGATAGGGCACGAGCGGATGCGAGGCCTCAAGCAGGACGCGGCTCTCCTCATATTTCAATAGTTGTTGCTGAATCTCACTTGGCTGCCGTTTCGAGCGCGGGGACACTTTCATCTTATAGGCGGCGAACGAATCCATATCCTCAAGCATGAGCAGTTGGATTTGGGCCACATCCTCACGGGATAAGTACATCCCGAGCAGCGCCCGTCGTACCTCGAGTTCAGTCTGTTCGAGCGACAGTCCCGGGCCGTACTCGAGAATATCGAGCACATCCCGATTCGCATACAGACTGGTCGGCAAGCGGCTCAAGTCCGAGACATACCGTTCCATCTGTAGTGTGCCTCGCTCAAGCGACCATTCCGTGAGCTGAAGCCCCCGTTCCCGCTCCCGGTCTTTGACGTACCAAAAGGAAATGATCGTCGCCAAAATGACGGGAACGATAATCGTCAATGCGATCATTCCCGTCAGCTTCGTCCGAATGCTCATCCACGTATCGCCTCCTCGCTGTCATTATATCACGGCTTATGCAAGCGTTTGCAATGTTGTCATGAAAAATCTCGTCTCCCAGTTTCTCGAGAGACGAGCCAGTTGTTCATTCATAAGAACGTAGCAGTTCTACAATCCCAAATTCGTGGCTCCAATCTTTCGCCACATCGACTGGTGTCATCCCATCGTCATTCTCGATTGTGACATCGGCTCCGCTTTCGAGCAGCAACACTAATGAATCGTAGTCCATTCCATCGTTATACAGCAAATTATGGAGCGGAGTATCACCATAACTGTCTTGCATGTTAACGTCCGCGCCGTTCGCCAATTCCTCTCGAATCGCGTCCGCACCTGCATTGTCATACGCCAACTGCTGAAGCGGTTCTTCAGTCATATCACCAGCAAATTCTTCAATGAAAGGCGATGAAGCGAAGCTTGTAAATCCATCACTCGTGAACAACCAGGCGACAATGGCCACATTGACAATGACAGTCAATACAATCGTCCCGATAATCGACCCTTTGACATACCCTGCCGTCTTGAAGACCGGAACGTTCGTCTCACCGGCGTTCGTCGCGATGGCCGCAATTCGTTTCGGGAGTGGCGGATGTGTCGATAACAACTCGCTCAACTTGGCGATAAATCCGTTCTCACGGCTCGCTTCATACAAGTAGTCAAACTCGCTCACTTCTTTTGCCAATTTCCCACCAATCGCAAGAATCGTGAGAGCACGTTTCGATGCCTCCTGATCTTGAATATGATGGGCGGCCATACGGTCACATGTAAACTCACAAGCACGCGAATAAGCCGACCCTAAAAACGGAATCCAACCGCCGAGCATCATCGCCCATTGTTTTTGGACATGATTCCGGCGAATATGTGCCAACTCATGGGCAATGACAAATTCGACTTCTTTCGTATATCCGTCACGTGACAACTCGACTACATCCGAATACAGAATGACCATGTTCTTTTGGAAGAAACGAGTCGCAAAAGCGTTCAAGACGCCTCCGGCTTGAAGAATGTACACGTCTGGGAGTAAGCGAATACCCATTTCCTGCCCGACACGCTGATACGTCTGATACAGGTCGGCGAATTAACGCTCCGTGACTTTGACGCCGTTCGTGCGAATATATCCGATTTGGAGCCAGTGTGTGAATAGAGACAGTGCTAAAATTGATCCGATCACCCATAAAAAGATGCCGAGCGAGGCAATCGTGAAGACGATTCCTAGCACCACCGTCAACACGCTGGCGGCGACGAGCAGTCCAAAATACAATGTTTCGTTCTTATGTACCAATTGCGATTGTTTCATGTAAAAATCCCCTTCATTTTCCATATGAATTCCATTATACCGGATAAATGGATGTATTCAACAAAAAAATAGAAACTGACACGTATGTCAGTTTCTATTCGATCGTGAGGCGATACAGCTGGTCGTCCCCACTTCCAGGGTTGCCACGTCCGTCCGTATTGTTTGTGATGTAGTAAAGTCCGTCGTCTTCCAACCAGACGTCACGGATGCGACCTTTATCCTCGACGAGCGGGATGACCTCACGTGATTCCCGGTCGATGGCAACGAGGCGATTCCCGCGCAGCGTCGCCATATACACGTAACGGTCGTCGGCAACAATGCCCGATGGTGCCCACGACGTCTCCCCGACCTCGAACCATGGTGTCTCGAGCCCATCTCGTTCTTGGTCTGCCTCGATGAGCGGCCAGCCGTAGTTGTTACCCTCTTCGATGATATTCACTTCATCGTGACCGGACGCCCCATGTTCACTCGCATAGAACGTATCCTCGATTTTCGTCAAACCTTGAGGATTGCGGTGTCCGGACGAATAAATCCAATCGGTCGGATTGCCCGCTCCGGATAATGGCACCCGTAACACTTTTCCGGCAATCGATGTCTCGTCTTGAGCCAGTTCCGGCACGAGCGCATCTCCGGTCGTGACCCAAAGCACGTCACCGTCGAGCAATAACCGTCCGCCGTTATGGAACTGGGCCCCTGGAATCTCATCGAGTACAACCGCCGTCTCTTCAAACTGATTGCCATCCCACGTCAACTCGACGACCCGGTTTTGGACGTTCCCGGGTGTCCCGTACGTATGATAAGCGTACAGTTGGCGTGACGTCGCAAAATCTGCGGTCAACGCGAGTCCAAGGAGACCGCCTTCCCCGATTTCAAGCACGTCTTCGTCTAAGACGACCGCTTGTCGGTCGAGATTCCCGTCCGCATCGATGACGGCAATCGTGCCGCCGCGTTCCGAGATGAGCCATCCGTCATCGGTTTTTGCGATTGACCACGGTGCCTCTAACTGTTCGACAATCGATTCGGTTGCACCGGTCGACACGTCGCCTTCCGGCTCAGTTGGTTCCGGCTCTGGTGCCGTATCAGACGGTGCTTCTTCGGTCGACTCTTCGACTGGTGCCTGTTCAGGTTCCGGCGCCTCGGTCGATTCCGAGGCACAACCGGCAACAAATACGAGCGACAAGATGAACATCCATCGTCTCAACATGATCGCCTCCTTTTCACCATCATACCGTGTCTTTAGTTATCGCGTGAAGGTTCAGGTGGGCTAACCGGTAAACGTAGTGCAATCAACAGTGCGATGAATGCGGCAAGTGCCGCACCGATGAAGATGGTGTTCAATCCTGTGGCGATGAGTTGTTCGCCTTGGAGCCTGACTGTCGCGTTTAGCGCCTCGGTCATACTCCGATTGAAGAACGATTCGAGTGACACACCGCTTAACCCGGGCTCGTCACGGAAGCCACTCAGGACGATGAAGTTAAACACGGCACCGAATACGGCGACACCGAGCGTCTGACCGACGGTACTCAAGAAGGAGTTTGCCGCCGTCGCGGTCCCGCGTTGACGATATGACACGACCGTCTGTAAAACGACGATGAACATCGGCTGCGACAAGCCGAACCCGACGCCGATAATGGCGACAGCGAGGTAGACGAACAGATCTGGGCTTGATTGCGTGAGCAGCGTCAAGATGATTGTCCCGATCAACAAGAGACTCATTCCTGTCACGGCTCGACGCCGTGGCGAGGCCGCGCCAAGTGTACGGCCGCCGATAATCGATGTGAACGTCCAAGCGACCGAGAGCGGCATCAGCATGAATCCGGCTTCCGTCGCCGATTTACCAAGTACGGCCTGGGCCCAGATTGGAATATAGGCCGACATCGAGACGAGCACCCATGCCGCGAAGAAGACGGCGCCATTGATGGATGCGATAATCGGTTGTTTCAATAAATCGAGCGGTAGTAACGGTGTTTTCGCACGCCGCTCTGATAAAAAGAAACTGGTAAGCAGAACGACACTGAACACGGCACTGACGATGATCGATGGTGTCCAGACGTTCGTTTCGCTGAACGTGATCAGTCCATATAAGAATGCCGTCGTACCGAACGCGAACAACAGCGCCCCTTTGACGTCAATCCGCTCCGTCGTCTCGGTCACCGTCTCTTTATAGAAGACAATGATCATGATGAACGATAACAGTGCGAACGGTACGTTTAAGAGGAAGACGTAGCGCCAAGACAACGTCTCGACCAAGAACCCGCCGATGACCGGCCCGAGCACGCCCGAGACCCCCCAGACCGCGCTTAAGATGCCTTGAATCTTGCCACGTTCCTCATACTTATACAAATCGCCGATGATGGTCATCGAAATCGGCAATACCGCCCCGGCACCAAGTCCTTGGAGCGCCCGAAAGATAATCAATTGCTCCATCGATGTGGCAAGACCGCATAAGAGCGAAGCAAGGGTGAACAAACCGATCCCGAACAGTAGGACCCGCTTGCGACCGAACAAATCGGCCACTTTTCCATAAATCGGTGTCGACACCGCCGTGAACAGCAAGAAGGCGGCGAACACCCAACTCACGAGGGCGGCCCCGTTCAACTCGCTCGCGATGACCGGCGTCGCGACCGAGACGACCGTCCCTTCAATCGCCGCTAAAAAAGTCGCCAACAACAACGCGACCGTGACATTCTTTCTCATATCTGTCATCTCCCCAATAAAATAGTGGTGCCGGAAGGTTCCGAGCACCACTTCAACTGTCTATTATTTTGTGCGAGCGACGCCCGTTTGACAAGCCTCAACTTCCGATTCGAAAAAGAAACGTTTAATCTCAGCGTAGGCCTCCGTTTCGTCCGTTACGATAACGCGACCGGCGACCCGACCGTCCTTGAGCATCCACACTTCGTCAGCAAGCATCGCTGCGACGTCGAGCTGATGTGTCGAACAGACGATTGTCGCTCCACGCGCCGCTTCATCCCGTAACAGACCGCCGAGCAGATGCATCCATGTTGGGTCGAGTCCGTTCGTCGGTTCGTCGAGGAGTAGGATGTCTGGTTTGGTTACGAGCGCCTGCGCGAGCAAGAGCCGTTGTCGCATCCCTTTCGATAGCTTCCCAACGTGACGATGCCTTAGTTCATCGAGACCGACTCGCTTCAACAGTACCTTGTCCGGCTTCACACCTTGCCATAAGGCGTAATAGGCGTACGTCTCACCGACGGTCCAAGACGGGTCGAACGCAAAATCGTCTGGCATGTAACCGAACGTCTGATGGTACGCTTTCCCGTCACCAATCGTTCGACCGTTCAACGACACGCTCCCGACGCTTGGGGTGATCGTGCCGTTCATGAGATTCAACAGCGTCGATTTACCTGCCCCATTGCTGCCGCACAAAGCCACGATGTGAACCGCTACTATCGTTCCGTCGAGCGGATGGAGCGCCCATGACTCGCCGTAACGTTTCCCTACTTTCTTAAGCTGAATCATGTCGACCCTCCCGTCGTAACCACCAGGCTGAAGCGGATAGCATCCAAAGAATAACCGTTGCGATTGTAAAACCGACGACGGCCGTGCCGATTGATCCATCGAGCCAATCAATAAACGTCTCATAGATGGCGCCGAACAAATCAGGTGCTGCTAAAACCGCGCTCACCCAGACACGCAACAGTTCAAATCCGTTCAAGAACAAAGCACCGATCATCGCTTCCGCCTGAATCCCATACGGCATCCAAGCAATGACACTCACGAGTATCGTTGGCCACAATAAAATCATGACGATCCAGATGAGGAAAGACAGAAGGACGGCTTGAAGTCGATTTCGACCGATAACGCCAACGAACGTCCCGAGCGCCGCCCCATACGCGATGAGTCCGATTGAATAGGTCCATAAGACGAACCATGTGGTGAGGGGCATCGATACGACGAATGAGGCGAGTGCATAGGCGAGCGTCACGATCAAAGCTTGCGTCGCGAGAAAAGCGCTGTATCGCATCCAAATGAGACGAAACATCGATAGCGGGTACGTCGTCAAGAGGCGCAACCGTTTTGACTCCCGCTCTCCTCCCCATTGGAGTGCCGTCGTCAACATGACGAACAGCGGCAAGACGAGACCGATAATCGTGAGCAGTGACGCGTTGACGTTCGTGTAGGCAGACGCCATCGGCAGTGCTTGTCCAAGACCACCGAGCAAGACGAGCGTCACCATCCAAGTGAACAGGAAGACGTAACTCTCTTTTTGACGCAACGTGCGCGACCACTCGATCCGCCAGAGCATCATTTACTGTCCGTGGCCTTCTGATGAATCACTGTCACTCATCTTGTTGTCATCACCCGTGTTCATTTTTTTATGTTGGTTCATCTCACCACGTTCCCATGAATGCTCTTTCAAGTCGTCGAGGTCCATGACCGTTCCGCCGTTCTTATCCGCATATGCCTCAGCGTCCGCTTTTTTTGCGAACGAGACAATATTGTATGCCATCGGCGTCTTCGACATCTTATCGTGGACGAACGTTCCTTCCTCGAGATCGACCCATTCTTTCGTGTTATAGTCTTTGACGTACATGGCCGCAATGTCTTCCTCGGTCTGTTCCGGATACCAGTCCCGCATCAAACAACCGATGTCATCGAACGCATAGCCTTTTCCGTTGTCCATGATTGCCTCGGCAGCGAACTGTTCGTCCATGATTTTCATGTTGCACACTTCACATTCGGTCTCGCCCCATTTGATGTCGAACGGTTCCGCTGCCGCACTTGAACACGCCCCTAGCGCGAGTGTCAATCCAGATACGGTAAGTAATCCTGCCATCTTCTTATAAGTAATCATCTTGTTTCCTCCCAAATCGCCATAATAACATCAATAATCCACTTAACACGGTCGCCCCGACTGTTCCTTGCCAAGTAAACTTGAAATTCGTCACAAGTGGCGCCGTGTCAATGAGCGTGACCTCATCGGGACTTCTGAGGACACGCTCGAGTACGGTCAGCCCGGGGGCCCCGTACAATAATTCAAACGCTTCATACGAATCGGCGAGCAAAAACAAATACGGGTCAGCCCGATACGGAATCTCGCTCTGTCCGTCCTCGGTCAAATCAAGCGTCAGCCCACCCCATCTGTTGCCGGCAATCACGTTGTCAGCCGCTTTGAACGATATGACCGGATAGCGATTATGTGTCAAATCATTCCCGACCAGGGTCATCCCGGTAGCCCGCTGCAACCGCAACGCGATATCATTTCCGTTCACTCCGTTATGATGGATTGCCGTCCACTCCGATTTCTCGGCGTAAATCCCCACGCGGTTCCCATGAATTGCATTCGCACGAACGGTCGTCTCGACCGCCTCGAACAGCATGAGCCCCATCCCCGTCGCACCTGTCTGGTCATGAATTTGTCCATTTTCGATGCTGACGCGCTCGGTTCCCATCACCATCGCGCCGGTTTCGTTATGGTGCAGGATAGGTGAGGTGATTGAAACGTCCGTCGGGAACATGAGATGAATGCCGTACCGTGAGTTCATAACGAGTGGCCGAACCAATTCATGTCCGCTCCCGTCTTCGATGTAAATCCCGTCTCGGGCATGGTCGATGATGGCACCTTTAATCACCGTCGCTTCACTACTATGTACGGAGATGCCTTCTCCCCGACCTGTCCCGGTCACGTTCGGTCGAATCAACCGGACCCCGTGACTGTCCCTGACGGCAATCCCGGTCCCAGCTGCTTCGATTCTCGCATCGATGACTTGGTGGCCCAGCCCCTCGACGAGCACCGCGGGTACAGTCGTCCGTTCGCACTGTTCGATCTCGACGTTCTCGAGCACGGCCCCGATTCCTTCGAGTTGGAAAGCGGGTCGTTCACAACTGATGAACCGTTTTCCTGCACCGTTGAACGTTTCGTTCGATTGAATCACAATCGGTTCTTCGAGCAACACCGGTTCTGTGTCCGCTTGAACAGCTATCGGTGAGAAGAACCATAAAGCGAGTAACCAGCTTAGTCGTCTCATAACCCCTCCTCTTGATGAATCGCTTACAGAACATATTGTACGAAAACCCACGGGGGTATGTGTGTCGTTTTTATGGGATTCGTGTGACAGTTTCTTCATAAAAAAAACACAAGCGGCGAAGGGGTCATTTCGCTGCTTGTGTTGCTGTTATTTTGCCTTATCGGCCCATACTTTTGTGAAGTCTTGGAGCATCTCGTCTCCGGTCTTTTGACCACCGACGTACGCTTGCATCAACGCGCCGTACTCGTTGACCGCGCCATCCGGATACTTGAACCAGTTCCATGAAATCGTCTTGCCTTCGTTCGAATAAGCCAAGATGTCGTCAGCAAGCGGACCGAGGTCGTTCGCTTCGATCGACTTGAACGCCGGAATGAATTTGAATTTGTTGACCATGTAATCTTTACCTGTATCAGATGTCGCCATCCATTCGAGGAAGTCTTTCGCTTCTTCTTTATACTTCGAGTTTTTATTGACGACCCAGTTGTTCGGGACGCCGACCGGGAGACGATCCATCTTCTCTTTGTCATCGTTGATTGGGATTGGGACGAAGCCCATCTCAATGTCCGGATTCACGTCGAGAATCATCTGTTGCGCCCAGTTCCCTTGCTGAAGCATTGCCGTCTCACCTTGAGCGAACTGTGTGACTTGCGTGTTATAGTCCGTCGTGAGCGGGTTCTTATTGCCGTATTTGATGGTGAGGTCGAACAGTTTCAAGAATTGTTGGAACTGCTCATTGTCCTCGAATTTTTCTTTATTCTCGTTGAGTGCCTGGATGAACGCATCCGGGTCGTCTTGTTGCGCCATCGGAATGTTGAGCAAGTGAATTCCGAGAATCCAAAACTCGGCATAACCGACCGAGAACGGTGTGATGCCTGCTTTATCCAACTTCTCAGCCGCATCCGTCAACTCAGACAACGTCTTCGGCAACTCACTGATGCCCGCCTTCTCGAACAGCTCCTTGTTGTAGATGAAGCCGTATCCTTCCAAGTTCATCGGCATCCCGTACAGTTTTCCGTCCATCGTCATCGGTTCCTTGGCCACTTCCGTCAAATCCCCGACCCACTTCTCGCCTGACAAATCTTCCAATTTGTCTTTCCATGTCTGAGCTTCGGTGAATCCGCCGTTATTGAAGATGTCCGGCTCGTTGCCTGACGCGAACTGTGACTTGAGCGCAGCGCCGTAATCGGCTCCGCCGCCGACCGTTTGAACGGTCACTTTGACGCCCGTCTCTTCCTCGTATTCTTTCGCCATCGCTTCAAGATCTTTGGCGATTTCCGCTTTAAACTGGAAGACGTTCAACGTGACGTCTTGCTTGTCCCCGTTATCCGCGTTCGCATCGTTCGATCCTTCATCTTCCGTAAGCGACCCGCCGCCACAGGCCGCAAGCGTCAATACCATCCCTGCCGTCATGACGGCAGTTGATAATCTCCATTTACGTTTCATTTCGCTTCCTCCTAAGTATAGAGTCGACAATCCTTCAACATTCGGTACACCCTAACTTTAGATGAAAACGCTTCCATTATGTAGGTGTCAAAATTGACGTGTAGGGTGGAAAATGTTGCACAGAAAACCAGGACTTTCTTATTGAAAAGAAAGTCCTGGTTTTAGTTTCTTCTATATAATTACAACAGGCTGATTCCAGCTTCTTCACATGCTGTGATCATCTCACTCGGCCAGACCGAAGATTGGACTTCACCGATGTGACGAGCACGAAGCAAATACATGGCGACACGCGATTGCCCGATGCCGCCCCCGATTGTAAGCGGGAGACGTCCTTCGAGGACCGCTTGGTGGAACGGGTACTTGCGTTTGTCTTCAGCTCCGGCTGTCACCAACTGCTCGGCAAGCGCTGTCTCGTCGACACGAATTCCCATCGATGACAGTTCGAACGCCGATTCGAGTTCCGGGTGCCAGACGAGGATATCGCCGTTTAGCGACCAGTCGTCATAGTCAGCCGCGCGACCGTCGTGCTTATCGCCCGAAGCGAGTGCGCCGCCGATTTGCGAGAGGAAGACCGCACCGTACGCTTTACAAATCGCGTGCTCACGCTCTTTTGGTGTAAGATCCGGGTAAAGGTCTTCTAACTCTTGGCTCGTCAAGAAGTGAATCGACTCTGGCAAGATCGCCTCAATTCCGTACATCGTTTCGACCGTCTGTTCCGTCTCGCGGAGTGCCGCGTAAATCGTTTCGACCGTCGCCTTCAAGTACTCCGTCGTCCGGTGTTCCCGAGCGATGACACGTTCCCAGTCCCATTGATCGACGTGGAGTGAGTGTGTCGCGTCGAGTTCTTCATCCCGACGGATGGCGCGCATCTGTGTGTACAACCCTTCACCGACTTCGAATCCGTAGCGGCCGAGCGCTTCACGTTTCCACTTCGCGAGCGACTGAACGATTTCGAGTTCATGCCCTGGATACTGCGTATCGAACTGGATGATGCGTTCGACACCGTTCAAGTGGTCGTTGACACCGCTCGCCGATGTGACGAACAGTGGGGCCTGAACTTGTGTGAGTCCGAGCGCCGTGCTGAACTTGTCTTCGAATGTCGCCTTCACTACTGTAATCGCCTGTTGTTTTTCCTTCATCTTGCTCATTGCTGTTGTTGTCATGTTTTCTTCCTCCAATTGTGGGATTTCGGGATGGAGCAATAGAAAAAAGCCCTCCAATCCCATGGACTATGGGACGGAAGGCTTCAAGCTCCGCGGTGCCACCCAAATTAGTAGACGAATCTACTCACTTTTTCGAGACGAACATCTCGTAGTTCCGATAACGGGGAACAGTCCGGCTACGTCTACTTGCAAAGCGTTCGGGTAGCGACTCCAGGAGGTTCTTCGACAGAGATTTCAGTCCGGGCTCTCACCTTCCCCGGCTCGCTTTGCTTACGTCTTCTGTGTACTCGTCCTTTCAATGTCGTTCACAATTGAATTGACCCAATTATTATCAATATTCAGACGAATGTCAACCACTTTTTCAAAAAAAAATTCTCCCCCGTGTAGCGAACGGGGGAGATCCCTTGGGCAGGGTTATTTGATCGAGCCGCTCGTAATCCCTTTGATAATATGCTTTTGCATACCGAAGAAAAAGACGAGGAGCGGAACGATCCCAAGGACTAAACCAGCAAGTGCCAAATCCCATTGTTTTGTATATTGTCCGAAGAAATAGAACGTCGCGAGCGGAATCGTCCGCAGCTCGATGTCTCGGAGGACAAGTGAAGGTAAGAGAAAGTCATTCCAAATCCAAAGGCTGTTCAAGATGACGATTGTCACCGTGATTGGTTTGAGGAGCGGGAAGACAATTCGCCAAAACACGCCCCACGTCGAGCAACCGTCAATGATGGCCGCTTCTTCAATCTCTTCCGGAATCGACTTCATAAAACCATGATAGAGAAAGACGGAGATGCCGGACCCGAAGCCGAGATACATGACCATCAGTCCCCAATGACTGTTTAAAAGACCGAGCAGGCTCGACACTTTCACGAGCGGAATCATGATTGACTGAAACGGGATGACCATCGCCGCGACGAACAAGAAGAAGATGACGGTCGAAATCCAATGTTTTGTCCGGACGAGCTTCCAGGCCGCCATCGAGGTGAACAGCACGATAAGAAGGTTCGCCCCGGCCGTGATGAGAAGCGAGTTCAAGAAGACGCGTCCGTAGTTCATCGCCTCCCAGGCTTCTGTATAGTTCGACGCGAGCCAGACGCTCGGCAAGGCAGACGTGTTCGTGTAAATCTCGGCAATTGATTTGAACGAGTTGACGATGACGTAATAGAACGGGACGAGATATAACAGTCCAAGTAGAATCGCCACCAGTTCGACGAGAGCGAGACCGGCCGTATATCCACCCGCCCGCAGCGGTTTTTGCGGTAGCAATCGCTGGGAAGATGAATCGACCTTCGCTTCGATGCGTTCAATTTTTTCTGTCGTCATGCCTCCACCTCCCGCTTTTTCGTCAAGTAGACTTGAGTGACGGTAATCGCCGCGACGACAAGGAAGAAGATGACCGCTTTCGCCGAGCCGAGCCCGTAATTATTATTCACGAATGATTCTGTATAGATGTTCAAGGCGAGCATCTCTGTCGATTTGAATGGGCCACCGTTCGTGAGCGACAAGTTCGTGTCGAACACTTTGAACGACCAGGAAATCGTCAAAAACAGACAGATGGTGATCGACGGCATAATCATCGGTAACGTGATGTGACGCAACATCTTCAACCGATTCGCCCCATCGATTTTGGCCGCCTCCAGCAAATCCGTCGGCACGTTTTGAAGCGCTGCGATGTAGATGACCATGACGTAGCCTCCGCCTTGCCAGATGGCGACGATGACGATGCCCCAAAAGGCTGTCTGGGCGTCACCGAGCCACGGCAGTTCGAACAGACTCCATCCGGTCAGTGCCCCAATTGATTCAAAGCCCTTCACATAGATAAACTGCCAAATGAATCCGAGAATGAGCCCGCCAATCAAGTTTGGCATGAAAAAGACGGTGCGCAGGATATTGCGTGTCTTAATGTTCATCGTCAACAGTAAGGCCAGTAAGAAACCGACGATGTTCGTCAAGATGACGGCCACAATCGTGTATTTCGTCGTAATCCAGAACGAGGCGCGGAACTGTTCATCCTCGAATAGAATCCGCTGATAGTTGTCCCACCCGACTACGTTCAACTGACCCGTCACACCGTTCCAATCCGTGAAGCTGTAATAAATCCCGTTTATGAACGGTATGAGCACAATCGCCACAAACGCCAAAAAGGCCGGACCGACGAATGCGATAAAACTCGCTGGTTTCTTCCAATTTCGTCTTCGCTTGTGTTGTTTTGGTGTTTCTGTCATGTTCATCGCCTCCACTATCAACTTACCTTCAAACAACCAAAATGAAAACGGATACATTTGACGGAAAGGGTGGAATATATTGCACTCAATGGGTGAATTATACGAGACGATGCGTTATGATAAACTCAATGACAACACGAACGAGTCTTCCTGAATGAAGAATTAAACCTTGATTCTAAGTCGATTCACGAATGAAATGAAATAAACCGATTACAATGTTCGAAAGTGGAGGGATTTTATACATGACGACGATTAAACCGTTATCCGACCTAACGATTGCCCAACAAGCCGAGATGTTGCCCGTCAAAGAGATTGCGGAAAAGCTCGGTTTACAAGAAGATGACCTCGACCTATACGGGAAATATAAAGCCAAGTTATCCTTCGACGTCATCGATCGGATGGCGACTCGCGAAGACGGGAAGCTCATTCTCGTCACGGCAATCAATCCGACTCCAGCCGGTGAAGGAAAGTCGACCGTGACCGTCGGGCTCGGCCAAGCGCTCAACCAACTCGACAAACAAGCGATCGTCTGTTTGCGAGAACCGTCGCTCGGGCCGACAATGGGCTTAAAAGGCGGTGCCGCCGGCGGAGGATTCAGCCAAGTGTTGCCGATGGAAGACATCAACCTTCACTTTACAGGCGACATGCACGCTATCACCGCGGCCCACAACACGATTAGCGCCATGCTCGACAATCATCTCCATCAAGGGAACGACCTTGGCATCGATGTCCGGAAAATCGTCTGGAAACGTGTGCTCGACTTGAATGACCGGGCGCTCCGTCACGTGACGATTGGCCTTGGCGGCATTGCCCATGGCGTACCTCGTGAAGACGGCTTTGATATCACGGTCGCGTCTGAAATCATGGCCATCCTCTGTCTCGCCGATTCGTTGACTGACCTCGAGGCACGCATCAAGCGAATCGTCGTCGCATACGATCGGGACAATGAGCCGATCACGGCCGAACAAATCGGTGCGGCCGGTGCCGCGACACTGCTATTGAAAGAAGCGTTCAAGCCGAACTTGGTGCAAACACTTGAACAGACACCAGCCCTCGTTCATGGTGGTCCGTTCGCCAATATCGCGCACGGATGCAACTCATTGATTGCGACGAAAACCGCGCTCAAGCTCGGTGAATATGTCGTCACCGAAGCTGGTTTCGGAGCCGATCTTGGCGCCGAGAAATTCTGTCATATCAAGTCACGCATCGGAAAATTGAACCCGGACGCCGTCGTTCTCGTGGCAACAGTCCGTGCTTTGAAAATGCATGGCGGTGTCGCCAAAGACCAACTCCACGTCGAGAACGTCGGAGCTGTCGGAAACGGGTTAAAACTTCTCGCCAAACATGTCGAGACGATGGGGAAACTCGGTTTGCCGACCGTCGTCGCCCTCAATCGATTCAATTCGGATACAGCCGAAGAGTTGGCGGCCGTCCTCGATTGGTGTGAAGCGAACCACATTCGAGTGGCGCTCAGTGAAGTGTGGTCGAATGGTGGACAAGGCGGTCGTGCCCTCGCCGAGGCCGTCATCGACACGATTGAGTCGAACGAGAGTTCGTTTACCCCGCTCTATGCGTTAACCGATTCCATCGAACAGAAAATTTTGACGATCGCCCGTGAAGTGTATGGAGCGGCCGACGTCACCTTTACCGCAACCGCGAAAAAACAGATGGCACAAATCGAAGCGAACGGCTGGCAGAGCTTGCCGATTTGTATGGCGAAGACGCCGTTCTCGCTCTCGGATGACCCGACGAAACTCGGATACCAACACGGGTTCACCGTGACGGTGCGAGAGTTGAAACCGTCGGTCGGCGCTGGCTTCCTCGTCGCCTTGACAGGTAACGTCTTGACGATGCCGGGTCTGCCGAAACAACCGGCCGCCTTGAATATGGGGATTGATGAGACTGGGAAAGCGATTGGCTTATTCTAATCAAGACAACGGAGGGATAGGGATGGACGTCACGGAACATACGTATGCGGATGGATACCGGACACAACTATTGCACGTCAAGGCCAGACAACCGATTGGAAATTGTTTCATTTTCCATGGGATGCTTGAACATCATCAACGTTATGTCGAATTCGCTGATTTTTTGTCAGAAATTGGTTTTAATGTGTTTCTGTGCGACCTTCGCGGCGCCGGTTCCTTGGCCCGAACCCAGTCCACTTACGCTCATCTATCTCCACACGAAGGATTTGATCAAATGGTCGACGACGCCATCTCGCTCCTCGATCACTATCAAGATGAATTGCCGACCGTCGTCCTCGGCCATAGTTTCGGCTCGTTGCTCGCGCGTCGACTCGGTCAACAGTTAGGTCATCGCTTGGCGGGTGTCATCGCCGTTTCCCCGCCCCCGCATTCTGGATTGATTGGACGTGCCGGACTGTATGCGATCGATTTGGCCATTCGGTTCAAAGGGAGCACCCATGAATCCCGTTTATTCGAACGCTTGTTGTTCGGACGATATAACTTGAAATTCTTACCCGCCACGACCGAGAGCGATTGGATTTCTAGTGTCCCCGAGGAAGTGATCGCCTATATGAACGACCCGGACTGTGGTGGGATTCCGACGCTCGGATATTTACACGAGGTAGCAAAAGCGTCACTCGATGTGACCTCTGCCGCCCGGATACAAGAACATCCGAAAACACTACCAATTTTGTTCGTCGTAGGTGCCGATGACCCCGTCGTACATGACGGAGAAGGACTCTCCGGAATCGTCCGCAAACATCAGGCCGCCGACATCGAATTGACCGTGCTGTCTTATGATCAGGCTCGCCACGAAGTGCTTCGTGAGCGCCAACGCCAAGACATCTGGACGGACATCGGCGACTGGATGCATCACACGATACGAATCGCAAAAAGAACCTCCATTTCTGATATGCTCCCCAATAGGTAGACAGATGAAATAACAAATCTGTTTATTCTATTGGGGAGTGTTTTTTATGGCGAGAAGTCGACATTCA
>NZ_JACSLR010000013.1:0-103771 GCF_018618255.1 Exiguobacterium sp. s56
AAACGGCTTGAGCCCTGTCGAATACAGGTCTCAAGCCGCATAGTCCGGTTTTCATTATTTGCCCTGTCTACTTGACGGGGAGCAGTTCATTCCTAGGAGGTTCTTTTTGTTTACCAAAATCATACAATGGGATTCTAATTCATTTACCTTTTTTGTAATTTAGATTCTTCTTTCCAATTTTTAAGTGCGCTATACTTAGACCGCACACTAAAAGAATACTCATATTTTGATACGTATTCACCGAAAGGGGTAACACATTGAAGCCAACGATCACACGATTGAGCACGGCCGTCCTCATCTCTAGCACGGTGTTGAGTACGCTCGTCCCCGCTCATTCATATGCAGCAACATACGAAGGAACAGTGAATACATCGATTTTAAATGTTCGTTCCGCCACATCTACCACTTCGGATATTGTCGGGAAATTGACCGAAGGCGAAACCGTTCAAGTGTATACGACGAACGACAACTGGGCTCAAATTGAATTCGAAGGCGAAAAGCGCTACGTATCGTCGACTTATTTGACACTCAAATCGACCGTCACGAAAACGGCGACGACCGCCTCGACGACGACATCTGCTTTCAAGGCGGATGCGAACGTCAACTTGCGCTCATCGACATCGACGTCAGCTACCGTCTTAACGACCATCCCGAAAGGCGCGACCGTCACGTACATCTCTTCACACGGGGCAACCGGCTCGTGGATGAAAGTGACGTACGGCAAGTACACCGGCTACGTCGTGGCCCAGTACTTTACGCCGTCAGCTCCTGTTGAAACGCCGTACTATGCGAACAAGACCGCCGTACTCTACAACTCGACCGGTTCAGGCGCAACGAAACTCGCGACGATTCCGGCTGGTGCCAAAGTGACGCATCTCGCCTCGCTCGGTGCGACCGGCTCATGGTTTAAAATTCAATACGGCACGAAAGTCGGCTACGCTCCAGCCCGTAACTTCTCGACGTCACTGTTGACTCCGGAAACGTCGACGCCTGAAACAACGACGCCTTATTTTTCCATCACAAACGTCGCCCTTTATAACAGTTCGGCCTCAGGCGCGACGAAAATCGCGACCATCCCATCAGGCGCCCAAGTCGAACAAATCGCCATGGCCGGACTCAGTTCATCGTGGTTCAAGATTCGTTACAATGGCGTCACCGGTTATGCCGCCGCCCGTAACTTCTCGAAGACGAAACCAGAAGTCATCGTCCGGACGCCTTATTACGCCGCTCGCGATCTCGTCTTGTATAAATCGTCTGCCTCGGGTGCAGACCGTCTCCGGACCATCCGCGCCGGCAGTAAAGTGACACAAGTATCGGATGCTGGACTCGCGAGCTCATGGTTTAAAATCGAGTATGACGGTGTCACCGGCTATGCCGCGGCTCGTAACTTCTCGACGACTCCACCAGAAGTGATTGTCATTAAGCCTTATTACGCGATTCGGAATGTAGCGATGTACGCTTCGTCCGCCTCGGGCGCGACAAAAATCGATACGATTCCATTCGGTGCGAAAATCGAACAAATCTCTCAAAGCGGCTTATCGAGCTCTTGGTACAAAGTCCGCTATGACGGGAAAACCGGTTATGCCGCTTCACGTCACTTCTCAGTCGAAAAACCGGAGGTGATTGTCGTGACAGATTACTACACGACGCAACGAGTCGTCCTCTATGACCGGTCGGCATCACCGAAAACAAAAATCGCAGTCATTCCGACAGGGACAAAAGTTCAGCAAATTTCTGAGGCCGGATTGACCAGCTCGTTGTATAAAATCAAGTACGGCTCGCTCACGGGCTATGCGACCGCGAGTTACTTTGCGGACAAGCCGCCAGTGCCAGAAGAACAGCTCGAATCAGAACGTGAAGTCGAGGTCGTCGTCGCGAACAACGGGACGCTGAACGTGCGCAATAAAGCAGTTGATGGCGCCGTCATCGGGACGCTCGCGAACGGGACGGTCGTCAAAGTGAAGCCAATCGTCGGTAGCGACTGGGGGGTCATCTCATATCTCGTCAACGGCTCGCTCGTGAAAGGGTACATCTCCCTCACGTATACGAAACCGTACACACCGCCTGTGGCCGGCAGTAAGGAAATGGTCATCACCGAAACGGCCTATCCATACACGCTCGCATCGATGGTGACGACGCAACGCAACGTGTTCGCCCAGTCGGACGCCTTCCGGGCTGCGAACGCCTATGTACCGAAAGCGTATATCACTCGCGCGACACCGACCGCCACGACAGGGACGATCAGTTCGACGGAACTCATGACGACTTCATTCCAATATTTGAAGGCAACCGCTTCAACAGCCGCAGCAAACTTGGGCGGCTTGTCGACGAATACGAAACTTGAGTACCTCGGCACACAAAAAGTCGGTTCGACGACTTGGTATAAAGTAAAATCGGGTCTACTGACCGGATACGTCAGCGCCGCCAACGTCGCTGGTAATGTCAAGGTATTGAAAGACGCTTCTATGACAGCTCACTCGTTCGGGGTGCTCAACCCAGGTGAGACGGTGAGCATCACTGGTGAGCTCGGTCAATATTACACAATCAGCTACTATCGCCCGAGTGGATACAACATTCGCGTCTATGACCGGTCTTGGCGTCTTGCGACGGATGAGGAAATCACACGTCACGTGTCACCGTCTTCGTTCGCCACGACGTCACGGGAATATTTCCAGTTCCTCGATTTGTCGAAGGGGGCCGATTTGACGGCGCCGGTCTTGAACAAGTCGCTCGTCGGTAAAGGGATTTTAGATGGACGCGGTCAAGCGTTCATCGATGCGTCACGTACGCACAACGTCAACGAAATTTACCTATTGTCGCATGCATTGCTTGAAACCGGTCATGGGACGTCCGCCCTCGCCACCGGGACAGTTGTCTCGAGCGTCGACGGCAAGGCCGTCACACCGAAGACCGTCTACAATATGTACGGAATCGGTGCGATTGACGGGAACGCCCACGTCAAAGGGGCTGAGCGCGCTTATAAAGAAGGTTGGTTCACACCGGAAGCCGCCATCATCGGCGGTGCCAAGTTCATCGGGGATTCGTATATTAACAACCCGAGCCGGAAACAGAACACGCTCTATAAAATGCGCTTTAATCCATCAAATCCTGGGACGATGCAATATGCCACGGATATCGCTTGGGCGACGAAACAAACCGCCAACATCTACAACATGTATCAACAGCTCGACGCCTACACGCTTTACTTCGAAGTTCCAAAATTCCAGTAAGACACAAAGAGACACGCAGCCGACTTTGGCGCGTGTCTCTTGTTATGTCCATTCAATGGAGTCGATAATCGATTCAATCTCTACTTTTTCATTCGTCACTTCATCGGCGACGTACGTCAAAAACAGGAGTCGTTTCCCGTCTGTGAGTGACCAGACGTCGAGATGCATCCCGTCCTCGATTCCGCTCGCATAGGCCGTCGTCATACCGCCTGCCTCCGTCGTGACGCTCGGGGCGACTTTGACGTCAATCGGGAACTCGCCTAAAAATGTGTTCAACTCTTGGAGAGCCGCGTCGCTCGGCGCTTGCTCTTCCTCGGCTTCATAGATGGACATCTGAAGCGTCCCTTGGGCGTCGGCTTCTACCGAATAAAAGCTGACATGGTCTTCTTCTTCATTGTATTCAAAGTGTTCTGGGTAGGATAGACGGATCCAACCGTCAATCTCGTATTCCTTCATGCTGTTTGCTCCTTCGTCTTCTTAAATGCTAGACCTGTCACCATCTTCGCTTGGAGCGCATATTTGAGGCGCTCGGTCACGTAAAGACGTTGACTGTTTTGGTCTTGGGCAATCATGTGCCCGAATAAGTTCAATCTTACGGTTTGATGTGATAAAAAATAGAGTCGGTCCGGGTCTAACGGTCGATATTCGCCTGAATCTTCGAGATGCTCAATCTCGAAGCGACGCAATACGTTGAGCGCGCAATATTGATCCGTCTTCCCGGTGCTCGTGTGCAACTCGACTCGAACAAGCTGAATATCGTATGGGCATAGGTTCATAAAAATTGGACCGATTCGTTCATGGATGAGCAACACTCCCATATCCGTCTCAATCAAATCGGGGAGTGCCTGCTTGTCTTGTGAGATGCTCAAGACGACATAAGGACGTTCAGTCGGTGCGAGCAATTCCCCTTTAAAAAAGCGGAATCGTTGGATGCCGGTCAATACACGGGCTCGCCAGGCACTGCCCCGAGCTTCCGCTTCAATCCGATATAGCCTTTCTCGACTCACGACTACTCCCCCTTCAATTGTTTGAGCGACGCGACGAATCGTTCCCACTCCTTGTCGTCACAGACGACCTTACTTTCAATTCCCCATTCTTCCTCGATCTTCAAACGTACTTCGTTCGTTTCGAGATGACGCGTGAGCTGAAGTGCCCCAATTTGAACGGATAGCGGTTCGACGATGAACTCATTCGTCGCCGGGCCGATCCATTTCAATCGTTCCGTTCGAAGAATCACCTGCCAGTCCGACTCGCGATTAATCGAGAACATCCATTGGCGAAGCTTCGTCTCGTGGTTGAGTTGTTTGGATTGTTTCATCATCCGAAACCCTTCGCTCATCATCTGTAAATAGGATTTACGCTCACTCATGCCCCATCCACTCCTCTCCTCTATTATCTTAGCAAGACGACCTAGCCGCAACAACCAATGTTTTTTCAAAAAAGGGTTTGCAAAGCTAAAATCCTGTGCTATTATATTACCGTAACGTTAAGCGTTTCGCGGGTGTAGTTTAATGGTAAAACCTCAGCCTTCCAAGCTGATGACGAGAGTTCGATTCTCTTCACCCGCTCCATTTTAAAATTTCATGTGCGGGTGTAGTTTAATGGTAAAACCTCAGCCTTCCAAGCTGATGACGAGAGTTCGATTCTCTTCACCCGCTCCAATTACCGACATATACGCGAGAATTTGCTCGCACACATAACCGCACGGTGTCCCGTGCAAAAAGCAGAACGTCATTCGACGTTCTGCTTTTTTTGTTTTTCAGCATAATAGCACCGAATTCAACAACGCTTAAATGACGTTAATTCGGGAAAAGGATGGAAGACAAGAAGGAGGGATTCCTGTGATTCAAGTACGTCTTCAACCGTTCACCGTATACGAGAGTGCTTTGATGCGCACGACATCGACGTTGATTGAGACGAACGAGAGCTTGATTGTGATTGATCCGACCTGGTTGCCTGAAGAAATCGCCACGATTCGCCGGGACGTCGAATTACGACGCCGGGGGAAAAAGCTGTACGTCATCTATACGCATCAGCACTATGATCATATCATCGGGGCTTATGCGTTCCCTGATGCCACCGTCATCGCGTCTCAAGCGTTCGTCGAGACGGATGCGAGTTCTCAGCTAGATGAGATTCAATCGTTCTACGAACAGTATTACATCGATCGTCCCATTGTCAAACCTGCTGTTGATATTATGATTTCGGAAGATGGTACCCTCGCCCTCGGTTCTACGCCCATCACGTTCCTATTGACGCCCGGTCATGAGTCGACCCACATGTCTTTAATCGTCGAGCCGTTACGTCTGCTCGTGTGTGGCGATTATGCCTCCAATATCGAGCCCCCGTTCATCGAAGACGATGCCGAGGCGTATTTGACGTCGTTGCAGAAACTTCAAGCTGCCATTTACGAGTATGAGATTCGGTGGCTCATTCCTGGCCACGGCGACTTGTGTGACGACCGAAGCAAAATGATGGAGCGACTGAGCGCCGCCGAAGAATATATCCTCGCCTTGCCAGAAGAACGCGTCTGGTCTCCGCATTGGCCCGAACACGCTTTCTTCCAACGCGTCCATGAACGTAATCGGAAGCATGTCGAGCAAAAAGCAAAAGATCGCGAGTCGCGGCAACAAGATTATTAACACAAAAAAATCGCAACGTCTCCCCAAGACGTTGCGATCCCCCCCCTATTATGTAGACCTATTTCTTTGTGACGCGTTCTGAACGGACCGTGAACATACGGTCAATCCCATAAATGGTCACGCCGGTGACAGCGAGCAATCCAATCATAGCTGATGAAAACATTGACCATACCCCCATTGTTCACAAATTCGTCATAATCACCCCGTGCCTTCATTATAGAAGAAAATAATTCAAAAAGAAAGCGTTTTCTTCAAAGTTTCTTCACAATTCTGTCACGCTTCTGTTTTTACTTTTGCTTGTCTAGCCTTGCGCAAATATGTGTAGGTTTTGTGGAATGTGGGAATACACTCTATAAGAATAAAAGAGACAGAAAGCTGTTCGTTGAGGAGGAAGAGGCATGATCAAGTATGGCACGTTGGTGCGGGTCGAAGGGAAGTATGCCGTGTTACGTTGGAACAACGGCTCGAGCTTTATCCCAAGACGATTCTTGCCATCAGAAGCACGTGTTGGCGATACCATCATTCGAGATAACCACCATTACTATCTCGAAGAAGACATGACACCCAATTTCGATGCGCTGATTAAACAACATTATAAAAAGTAGACAAAGACAGACCGGTTTCTTTCCAGTCTGTCTTTGTCCGTTCATTTCGTTCGGTCATGCAGCCAGTCGAAATCGACCGGTCCGACTTGTTTGGCCGTGATGATGCCGTCTGGCCCAATTACGTAGGTGGTCGGGAGCGCGACGACACGATACGTCTTCTCCACCGTCCCCGTCTCGTCCAATAGGATCGGGAAACTGACCGGCACTTCCTGTAAAAACGCATCGACGTCTCGTTTACCGAGCCGCTCGTTTTTCGTCGCATTCACTCCGAGCACAGGGATGCCTGTATCTTCGCCGAATTCAATCAACTCTGGCAACTCTTCCCGACACGGTGGACACCACGTCGCCCAAAAGTTCAGGATGACTTGTTGCCCTTCATAGTCGGCGAGGGACACCGGCTGCCCCTCCGTCGTCTCGAGCTCGAACTGTGGCGCCCGCTGTCCGACTTCAAGACCGCCGAGCACGCCGTCGTCCGTGGCGACTTCGACCGTCGGCTCACTCGCTTGACTCGTCTTGTACTCGTCGTAACCTTTATAAGCCAATCCTCCGATGAGGCCGGCCATGATGAGACTGATTGCTAGTTTATGAAATCGCATGATTTACCCCTTGTTCTGTGGACTGTTCACTCCTAAACTTAACTTATCACATCATTCAAAGGAGAGTAACTATCTTGCAACTTCACAATGAGAAAGTTAGCCTCACCCTAAAAGCGCACGGCGCCGAAATGACAAGTTGGAAAGTCGAAGGAACGGAGCTCCTTTGGCAAGGCGACCCGACGTATTGGGGGCGGCAAGCCCCAATCCTATTCCCTTTCGTCGGAAGGCTGCTTGACGACCGCTACTTATATGAAGGACTGACATACACGATGAGCCAACACGGATTTGCACGAGACGAACTGTTCGAGGTCGCCGAGGCTTCGGACACACACGTCCGGTTCATTCTTCGTGATTCGATCGAGACCCGTAAACACTATCCGTTCTCATTCGAACTGAACGTCATCTATCGCTTGATCGGCGAAGAGTTGAATGTGACGTACCACGTCGTCAATCGGGATGATGTCGTACTCCCATTCAGCATCGGCGGACATCCGGCCTTCAACATTCCGTTTGCCGGGGGCACGTTCGAAGACTATACGATTGACTTTGGGGAGACACGAACACTCGACCGTCTCTTGCTCGAAGGACCTTACTTGACGGGTGCTTATCAACCGCTTGGGGAACGTCGTTATATCCCGTTGACGCATCATTTGTTCGACCAGGACGCCCTTATCTTTGAACAAATCGAATACGCGGCGCTCCGGCATCAGCCGAGCGGCCGGGCCATCGTCATGGAATCCCCCCAGTTCACCCACTTCGGCATCTGGTCACCTCCACATTCCGACGCCCCGTTCGCCTGTCTCGAGCCGTGGTTCGGACATGCCGACTATAAAGGGCACCGGAAAGACATCCGCCATAAGGAAGACATGCAACTGCTCGAACCAGGCGAGTCGTTCGAAGCGACTTACACCTTGTATATGGAATGAAAAACGTGCTGACCGCTATGGTCAGCACGTTTTGTTAAAAGCGACTGTCTTGCTCCGCCTCATACTCTGAAGGCGGTTTTTTCATGACGATGGCGAGGACGATATAAATCAGAAGACCTGGACCTCCAAATAGGGCGAGAACGACGAAGATGATTCGCATCAATGTCACATCGACACCTAAGTAGTTCCCGAGTCCCGAACAAACACCAGCAATCATTTGATTCGACGGATCTTTATACAGTTTTCGTTCCATCAAGACACCTTCTCCTCCAGTTTTTCGTTAACGCTGTGGTCGACGGAGCGTCGTTCTGCCACCTGTCGCCACTTCTCCACGACTGTCGAAATCGAGCGCATCGTTGATTGGTGTACTGCCTGATTTGACTTCAATCCGACGTCCGTACAAGCCTCGATTATCGAGCGAGGCGGCGATGATAGTCGCGACGTCCGTTTCAGAAATCGTTGCGTCACTCGCATCACTCAAATCTTCTGATGCCTCAATCGAGCCTTTCCCTGGACCATCTACGATTGTCACTGGGCAAATGATCGTGTAGTTCAAACCGCTATGTTCGATATACTCGTCAGCCGCATTGTTAGCAGACAAGAAGTTGAAATGTTCTTTTGGTGCAGCGTCTGGTTGATCGGCGCCGTAAGCGCTGAGCAAAACGACGTGGCGGACCCGTTCTTTTTTCGCAGCATCGATAGCTTTCATGGCGACGTTGCGGTCCAGCAGTTCGATTTCTTTGCTCGAACCTTCTGCCCCAGCCGTTGCTGCGATGATGACGGCATCCTGTCCGGAAGTCGCCTCGTGTATCCCTTTATCCAATTCTTTCTCGACGTCGACGGTGAGCACACGCGCACCCATTTTTTCATACTCTGCCTGTAGTTCAGGATAACGAATTAAAGCGGTCACTTGATGCGTTTTCGCTAAACTTTTCAATACACGTCTACCGATCTTTCCTGTTGCTCCAATGACTAAAACTTTCATTCAAATTTCCCTCCTCAAAAGAGTAGTTCATTTGATTAAATTTCCTCTTTCGGGATGGAATCAAACCCTTTTCGCAAAATTATCTAACAGTTCCCCACATCGTTAAGTCGAGGGCATCGCGAACGGCTTGAACACTCGCTTCGGTCGGTTGATAGTAATAGACGTTATCGATGTAGGCGTCTTCCCCTTCGATTTGAAGTTTGTCCACCTGTGGTTGTAGCACCATCGTCATTCCGATTGAAGCCATTTGCAACGGGTTCATCTCAAGCCCCATCTCGTCTTTCATAAAGCGATACGTTGCGGGGATTTTTGTCCAGCCTGTTGGACTGGCCAATTTATCGGCGACGGCTGACATGACCTCGGTCTGTCGATTCGATCGCGCCCCATCCGTATCTGTTTTCCGATGACGGGCATAGGCGAGCGCCATATCTCCGTCCATGGCGTACGAGACACCTTCCGTGTATTCATACGTCTGATTGAAGCCTTTCTCACTGAACGAGTGGGTCGCCGTCACGTTGACGCCGCCAACCAAATCAATCAGTTCCATGAACGTTTCGAACGTGATGATGACTTGACCGTCGACAGACGCTTCGGTCAATCCCTCTACCGCTCCAACGGTACAGTCAGCACCGCCATAGGCGAACGCATGGGTGATTTTATCGCCTTCTCGCTCTGGTTCACAAGGAATCGCCGTATACGTGTCACGTGGAATCGAGACGTTTTGGACAGTGCGGGAACGTGGCACGAATTCCATCAGCTGTAACGAGTCGGTCCGTGATCCTGATAACGATTCTCCGACCCGGGCATCGCTGCCCATGACTAAAAACGTGACCGGACGTGTCGCCATATAGCCGGCCCCAATCATCAAGAGCAACAGGACGAGAAGCAATTTCCCTTTCCATTTGCGACGGCGTGGTTTTTCCTTCGGAGCGGCCGTCTCCCGTTTGGCGTGCGTCCGTTCCGGCTCTCGTGTTTTCTGTCTAGGCTCACGTCGTTCATCTCGGCGCGGCTTCGACTTACGCTTCTTACCGAAGGGAAGACTTAGTTTCGGTTTTTTGACGTTGAGCGATTTCTTCTTGCGTTCCGACGGCGTTTCCTCCGAACGATTTAAAAACGGATGCTCGCCCTGCCCTGTATCTGTCGGTCGATTCGAATCATTGTTAAACTTGTCTTCTACTTGCCCTTGGTGCTGGGGCGTCTCGTGTCGAGCCTCTTCATCTAGTCGAGCTTGTTCGTCTAGCCGGGCTTGTTCGGTTAATCGTTCGCGTTCAAGCTCCCGTTTCCGTCGTTCGACACGTGATAAGTGTTGATCGTCATTCATATGCTGTACCTCTAGTATGGTTAGATTTTTCTACATTATCATCGACAAACGCTATTCTGACAACGGTTAGCGCAAAAATCCGTCTTAAGCATGAGACGGAAGGGTTGTTTTGAATCGAAACCGGGAAAGGAATAATAATTGGTGTCTGCCCATCTGTGGATGGATAGATTGTTCGACGTCCTCTCGAAAGGAGGGAGAGCTAATGCGTATCGGGAAGTTACGGATGTTGCTGGAACAATACGGTGAAGCCACGCTTCGCGATGTAATTGTCGAGATGTATCGCAACATCCCAAAAACCGTGATTGAAGAGAAAGACATCGACTTTATGGTCAGCCAGTTCACGCGCTATAAAGAACAAAAGTCGTCAGACGAACGTCATTCGCTCTCACAGACCATCATCCTCGCTGAGCGCTTTGTCGAATTGGCATATGACCATTTATATTTAGTACCCAATCAAGTGATGAGCGAACGGGATCAAAAAAACTGGTACATTCACGCTAAAAAGATTATTCGCGACCTCGTCCATTACGCTGACGATGAGCCCGAGGCTCGGACGATGTATGAAGAAATGTTTTTGTTGCTGTCGTCTTCAGCGGGAGAAGAACCTCTATTCACGACAAGTGACCCGTTTCGACTATTAAAATTGTCTCAAACCACGATGTTATCCCAACTGATTCAATATTATCAACTCGACGCCCCCGCCCCTGCCGTTTGGATCGATCGGTCTTTGTATACCGCGCTCCACGTCCCAAAAGATGTCGATTCCACCCGGGTCGATTTGCTCTCGACCCTCCTCGAGCAATCGTATAGTATAGCTGAATGGAACTTGCTCCACGAACGCCTCACCACGTTGTGCGACCGTACGTTAGCGAAAGCCCAGACAGACGATAATGCGCTCGCCGATTATCAAGCTTTAAAAATGCTCGAGCTAGAATTGCTCGTCGAACGCGGCTTGTTATCTGAGGCCGAACAAAAATTGTTCGCCGAATATATCCCGTTCTTCTCGCATCGTTCTGAACCGTTCAAAGTGTATGTCAATATGCTTGAAAGTCATGGACATACGAATGAAACGAAACGATTGCGTCGTCTCGCCAAAGAAAAGCGCATCCAGTTGTAACCTCATGCTGCATACGAAAAAAAGGGAGTCAATCGACATCGTCGGTTGACTCCAATACATGATATGAACGAGGGGTGTTCATCTGAAAAGGAGGGGAAGTTGGTGCAGAACTTCCTTCCTACACGTTTAGTATAAATCAGATTTGAAACCGCTTCCGTTTTAGATATTGCATTTTTGTGAACGTTTTCACGTTATTCGATGGCATTAATGATTCCAAGACCGATGACGGACAGTAACACGATCAGCACAAAAATAAAGACCATCTCATTCGGGGAGCGAAACCCCTCATATAGTTCTACCGCCTCGTCGACGATGACATTCTCGTGGACCACAATCGGTTCTTCTGTATCCGCTTGAGCCACGAGCGGCGTCCCCGCCAACAGCACTACTATCAACCACAAGCCTGTCAAATATCGCATAGTCGTCTCCTCGGTTCGTTTCTTTACATCAATTATAGCATGTCGATTTCAAAGTCATGACACGGTTTTCTTCGTTCCCCCCCCAGTTAAATAATTCTCACACCCATTTCCGTTTAAAAAGATCTGGTTTTGTTTTTTTCGATTCAGTTTGATACAAACCTATTTCTGAAGCCATTCTCCTGTTCTTTTTAAACGGGACTCTCAGGAAAATGCCTTAAATTCATCCCTATTTTAACCAAATAATGTTCATCATTTTAATACGAGCATTTTAAAGTGGTAACGCTTACAATTTAAGGGTGTTCCAATAAATGTAGAAAGTAGGTTGCTTTCATGAAGCACACCTTTATCGTCAAAGAAAGCCGACAACTCAAGCCCCATGAACGGTCCATGCTCCACTCTCTCTATCCAGCAGGTCAACTTCCACATCTTTTCTGTCTGCCTGCCGACTGCTACCACTATACTGGATGGTTTCGTAACAAGCCAGTCGCCGCTGTCACAGTTGACTGCAAGGATTTCAAAACCTCGCATTTGATTCGCTTGAGCGACACCACTTGCAAAAATCGCATGATGTTAAGCGGTTTAATCGATCAGGTCCTGTTCCAACTTCGATTAGAGGTTCGTCACAACACAACGGTTTCGGTAACTCTCCCAACTGACGCACCAGGCAATTTGTTGAATGGTTTCAAGGACATTGGATTTCTTCCCCACCTCGAGGCGACGTCGTTTGAGTTCCCTTTCGTTCCGTACACAAAAACAACTTTTGACCAATGGCAATTTTGTATAGAGTATCCGGAGACGCATGGAGATTGGTTACGAAAACGAAATCAATATTTCTGGCTCTTGCCTGGAGCCGTGCCTCTTACGACTCGGGCACTTGATATGCTCCATCGAAGGCAAACAATCTTTTATTCGTTAAAATGGAAAGGCACCGTGGTCGGTACGATGTATGGCGAGATTAAGCAAGGTCAATTGTACCTCCACGAGTTGCATATCGTTGGCCAAAAAGAATTTACTCAAGAAGGCATCTCATTTTTTCAGCAATCATACTATGATAAATTTAAAAAGACAGAATTGATGAGTGTCACTGCCACTTCGATGCAGACACACGTCCTACACGCTTTATACGAGCAAGGTGCCCGTCCAACGCCATCATCCACTTATACATTATTGAAGTACTTGACCCCAGCGCGAACCGATTAATAAAAAAACACGAAACGTCCGCGGTCCGTCAATCAGACTCGTTCGTTTCGTGTTTTTATTCGGCAGCGTTTGTCGAATCCATCGCGAGCGGTGGCATCTTTTCAAAGAGATCGGTCCGAAGACCCGTATCACGTCGGTCCAACGATTCAATCCGGTCGAACTGAATTTCACGATCCGTCACACTGAACCAGTACGTGATGTGGGGCTCGTCTGTAAACCGCAGGGCGTAGTTCGAACCGTTCAAGTGAAAGTCCACTTCTGTGGATAGAAGTTCAGATGGGCCAATTTTTTTATGGGTCGTCAAGCGTTCCAGAACGACTTGCTCTTCATTGATCCGATAGTCGACAAACGTCGCAAGTGAGAGTCCAAACACAAATGACACCAGCGCGAACGCGCTGACCAATCCAAGAGTGATCTTTCCGTTCATTTCGCCGTCCCTCCCTCTTTTAGTATATCGGATTCCGACAAAACGTTGTGAAGTGACAATTTGTTCAAGTTTCGTCAAACTAGAGCGAGAGGAGGGAACAACCATGCACATTGACCATACCGGAATCGCCGTCCGTGACTTAGACGAGGCGATCGCATTTTACACGACCGTTCTACAAGGAAAGTTGGTCGACCGTTATACGAACACAGCCATCGGCGTCGAGACGGAGATTGCCGTCATCCACGTGGGTGACGACGTAATTGAACTATTATTGCCGACGAGTCCGACCAGCCCAATCGCTCGCTTCATGAAAGCGCGTGGTAAAGGTGTTCACCATATCGCCTATCGCGTCGAGGATTTGGACGAGTCAATCGAGTCACTTAAACGTGACGGTGTAACTTTTTTAGAGGACACGTTGCGGACGACGGCCAAAGGCCGGCGCCTCATCTATATGGACCCCCGTCATTCCGGAGGCGTCATCGTCGAACTATGTGATTATCCAACAATAAAGCAGTGAGGGCTCCCCTCACTGCTTTTGTAATGCCTGTTCGATGATATCCCGGTTCTTCGTTTTCAATCGTTCGTTATGGGATGATACCATTGCGGTTTTCGTCGCGTCCGGATCGATGAACGTTTTCGCTCGGTTGACAGCGTTGGCCGCATCTTGGAAAGCACCCGCAATCAGATGGACTTTCCCTTCATGCGTCAAAATGTCGCCCGCTGCGTATAGACCTGGCACCGACGACTCACTGCTCGCATTGCCTTTCACGTAAAAATCGTTCACCATCTCGACTTGAAGCTCACATTCCCCGAGAAGCGCTGTATCCTGCTCATACCCATGATTGATGACGACCTCGTCCACTTCCACAACCTCGCGGGCGCCTGTTCCGCAATCGACGAGAGCGACGGCATGAATCGTCGTCCCGTCCCGGGAAATCAAATCCTCGATTTGCGTATGCAATCGACAGTCGACACGTCCACAGAGGAGCTTATCGACTTGCGACTCATGTCCTTTAAGCGCCTCTTTTCGATACGTCAAAATGACACGCTCGGCAATCGGTTCAAGCTCGTTGGCCCAATCAATCGCACTGTTGCCGCCACCCGAAATCAACACCGTCTTCCCTTTGAACGCCATGAGCGATTTGACCGTATAGTGTAAGTTGGAGACCTCGAAGCGCTCCGCTCCGCTAATATCAATTTTCTGCGGTTGCAGGATACCACTTCCTGTCGCGACAATGACCGTTTTCGATCGATGTTGCCCGTGCGTCGTATCCAATACGAAATGGCCATCGTGATCTTTCGTCATCGATTCGACCTTTTCTCCGAGCACGACGGTCGGGTCGAACGTCAAGCCTTGTTCTACCAGTTGTTCGATGAGTCGAGCCCCGGTCGTCGGCGTGACACCCCCGACGTCCCAAATCATCTTCTCTGGATAGACATGGATTTTCCCGCCGAGATGCGGTTGAAACTCAATCAATTTCGTTTTCATCCCCCGCAATCCGCTGTAAAACGTCGCATATAGCCCGGCCGGTCCGCCTCCAATAATCGTTACGTCATATAGGTCCTGTTCGCTCATCGTCCTCACCCTTCCTCAAAACTCCTGCGCCATTGATTCTCATTCTCATTCACTATACCGCGAATTAGACCGCTCGACAATCTATTTTGACATCAAACAAACATTGACACGATGTGTCGCACTTGCTATAGTAAACTCGATATTGAGAATCATTATCACGGGCGTCATTTACGGAAAGGGGAATCCATCATGTCACGGATACATACGACGGATATCGAGGTCGGATATGGGGACAAGACGATTGTAAAACAATTGAGCTTGTCGATTCCCGACCATAAAATCACGACGATTATCGGACCGAACGGTTGTGGAAAATCGACGCTCTTAAAAGCGATGACACGGGTTCTTTCTCCATCTGCTGGCGCTGTGCATTTAGACGGGGCCGACATCGCGAAATGTAATACGAAAGAGATTGCCCGTAAAATGGCCATCTTGCCGCAAACGCCGGAAGGCGCCGGCGGCTTGACGGTCGGCGAACTCGTCTCCTACGGTCGATTCCCTTATCAGTCCGGATTTGGACGCCTCTCGAAACATGACCATGAAGTCATCGATTGGGCACTCGATGTGACCGGGACGCTCGCTTATAAAGACCGCAGCGTCGACGCCCTGTCTGGGGGACAACGTCAACGCGTGTGGATTGCGATGGCACTCGCCCAAGAGACCGATTTAATCTTCTTGGACGAACCGACGACTTACCTTGATTTGGCCCATCAGCTCGAAGTGCTCGAACTGCTCGAAACGCTCAATCGAGAGCAAGGGCGGACCATCGTCATGGTGCTCCACGATTTGAACCAGGCCGCTCGCTTTGCCGATCATATCGTTGCGATGAAAGACGGCGAGGTGCTCGCGACCGGTTCGGCTGAGGAAGTCATTTGTCCGCTCGTGCTCAGACAAGTGTTCCATATCGATGCCATCATCGGGCGTGACCCCCGGACCGAAAAACCGATGTGCCTCACTTACCATTTGATTAAAGATGAGCTAAAAGAAGCGCCCCCTGCCCAGCAGGCCGCCGCAACCTTGCTTGCCAATGCCCGTTAGGCTTTCTCGACGTCCCGCACATCGCGAGACGTTTTTTCGATTCCTGCACGTTAGTGAGGAGGAAGACACGGGTAATACATCGAAGGTATTGAAAAAGGAGGCACGTTATGGATTGGCTCGATGGATTATTTGTTCTCACCTCGGTCGCTTGGCTATATGAAATTTGGCGATACCGAAACCGGTCCGAACCGACCGATGGTGCCAGTGAGCACGCTAGTTTTTATATCGTCTCATTGATGATGGTTACCGTATTCGCTATCTCGATCGGACTTTCTGTTTGGACCGATACACGTCAGGCCACACTGCAACGCCTGCTCGGCCTGAGCGGGTTCATCGCCGGTGTCTCACTTCGCTATTGGGGCATCCGACAATTGCGCCATCAGTTCACCCGCCACGTCGTCGTCCGGCCCGCGGATGAGCTCGTCAGTTCGGGACCGTATCGTTATTTACGCCACCCCCTCTACACGGGGCTCTTATTTATCACGTTCGGATTTTCACTCTTTTTCGCGCCT
The DNA here is from genome assembly GCF_018618255.1 of Exiguobacterium sp. s56. Lineage (NCBI taxonomy): Bacteria > Bacillati > Bacillota > Bacilli > Caryophanales > Exiguobacterium > Exiguobacterium sp. s56. The sequence continues at coordinate 16,595 of NZ_JACSLR010000013.1, forward strand.
TGGACGATTGCTCTCGTCGGTACATGTTTGATGAGTCTCGCTCTCTTATGGCGCATCCATATCGAGGAGAAAATGTTGACATCTCACTTCGGTGTGACGTATCAGACGTGGGCCAAGTCACGTAAACGCTTGATCCCGTTCATTTATTAAGCAAAAAACATGCACGCTCGTCTTCATTGACGGGCGTGCATGTTTGGTTAAACGGAGAAACGTCCAAGTAGACGGACGATGATGAATCCAGCGAAGAACGAGAGGACACTGAGTATCCACATGATTGTCGTGTCCGGCAGACCTGGGAATACGACCGCAAGCGAGCCGATGACCAACCCGATGATGACCGAAAACGTCATGCCCGGAAAATGACCGAGCAAATAACGAATCACTTTACTGCTGACGATAAAACCGACGGCCACTCCAAGACCGACGATGCCGATAATGAGCAGGTTCAAGTTCGACAACGCGCTGATGACGGTCGGATACACCCCGATCAAAAGCAATACGAATGAGCCACTGATTCCCGGCAACAACATCGCCATACTGCCGAGCCATCCTGAGAAGAACAAGAGAATCGTCGTCCCTGTCGAGAGTTCCGTGATGATCGCCGTATCTGCTGGTTTGATGATCGCCATGCTGGCCACAAGAATCGCCCCGATGACCATCGCGACGATATGTACCGGTCGCATGACGGCTCTCGTTCGAAATTCAAAGAAGAGCATCGGGATAATCCCGAGAATCAATCCGATGAAAAAGAACTGGGTCGGTTCATAATATTCGAGCAAGAGGAACTCAATCACGCGGCTGAGTCCTAAAATCGCCCCTGCCATCCCAATCCCGAGCGGAATCAAGAACAACAAGTGCTGTTTCCAATGCCGACTGAAGATACCGCTGATGGCTTCAATCAAACGGTCATAAATTCCTAAAATGACTGCAATCGTCCCGCCGCTGACGCCAGGAATCAAATCACTCGTTCCCATCGCGATGCCGCGCAACATATTCTTCCACTCCATACACAATCTCCTTTTTCTCTCTCAATGTGATCAAGCCTATAGTATAGCCGAGTCCCGATCGGTTTGCATCGGTTTCGTGACGTGTTCAGGCGTTCTCGCTTACCGTAAACGTCATATAATCGAACCGTCCCCCGGATATCTCAATCTCTTTCTCTTTCATAAAGCCGAGACGTTCATACAATCGACCTGCTGCCGGGTTCGTCTGATCGACGTTGAGCGTGACGCGAGGAATGTTCATGGCACGCGCATGAGCAATCGCCTGTTGAATCAAGCCCGTCCCAATCCCGCGTCCGCCGAACGTCGCGTCGACGGCGACCGAGTCGATATACAGGACGTCGCCTTCCGTTTCGACATCCAAATCGTCGGGCTGACCGTTTGTCCGGAGCCAAGCTTTAATCGGTTCGTCGAGCATTGCCGTCTGCTCGCCGTGATACGCAATCAGGATGCCTGCAATCGTCGCATCGGATTCGGCCACCCATATGTTCTCGTAGCTCAAGCGGTTGCCAGGCTGACCAATCCACATCGCGAGTCGATCGAGCACGTGCTCTTGATCGGATGTGCCGGTCAATGAATAGGCGATTTCATGAATCGCCGTATAGACGAGCGGTGCAATCTGCAACTGATCGTCCGGTGTCGCTTTTCGAATATTCATCATTATCGCCTCCACTCAACAGTCTAGCATAAAGCTGTCCACAAAGGGTTTGTCAGTTCGTGAAGTGTGGGATGATAGAAACAAAAGGGAGGAATGCATGATGAAAGCAATTTTGACTGGTATGAACGGGACCGTCGCCCCCGTCGTCGCCGAGACGTTAACGCGGCATGGCATCGAGCCCGTGGCCTGGGACCGAACGAAAGTATCGACCACAGATGAGGCCGAGATGCGACGTTTCATCGAATCGGTGCGTCCGAACTACTTTCTTCATATCGGGATGGGTGCCGTCGAATGGGCCGACACGCTAGCTCGGCTATGCGGAGAATATAAGATTCCATTTCTCTTCACGAGCACCGTCTCGGTGTTCTCTGACAACGTGACAGGGCCAATCACACCGGACATGCCTCCTGACGCGACCGATGAATACGGGGCTTATAAGCGGGCCTGCGAAGAGACGATTGCCCGGACCAATCCTGGTGCCCAAATCGTACGGCTCGGTTGGCAAATCGGGCATCGTGCCGGTTCGAATAACATGATGGATTATTTCGAGAACGAGATGAAACGACATGGCGTCATCGTCGCGAGCGCTCACTGGTACCCGTCTTGCTCGTTTTTGGAAGACACGGCCGATGCCTTGTTCGAGATTTTGACGAAGCGAGGGCCCGGGCTGTACCAATTGAACGGCAATTCGAGTCACTCTCTGTATGACATCGCGATGGCGCTCAAAGAGTCACATGATACGTCGTGGCAAATCGAACAGACTGATGAACCGAAACGTGATAATCGAATGGTCGATACGAATATCACGATTCAACCGATTACAAAACGGCTAGCGTTACACACGAAATGAGTCGCCCGCGGGCGACTCATTTATTCGTTCTTTTGAATTTGATTCAGCACGAAACGGCTCTTCGGTAAACTCGGCAAGTCGACAAAGCTATAACTGAGGTCTTGCGGCGGCACCTCGTAACGGTAACGTGTTAGGAACACGTCGATCGTCTCGCGCATGATTGCAATCGTCACGTGCTCCCCCGCACAGCGGTGTCCGAAATCGACATCCCCGCCGCCTTGCGGAATGAACGTGAACGGACTTTCCGTCCAGTCTTTGAACCGATCGGGGTTGAATGTATCCGGTTCCGTCCACAAGGAAGGGTCATGATTCGTCCCATATAAATCGAGCAAGACGAGCGTCCCTTCTTCGAACGTAAATCCGTTCCACTCGAAATCTTGCTTGACCCTCGCAGCGGTCACGGGGAAAAATGGATAAAAGCGTCTCACTTCTTGGACGAACCATGTCGGTTCGGTCTCACCACGCGCCAATCGGTCCCGCGCTTCCGGAAATTGGTGGAGCGCCAATACAGTGAACAACACATAAATCGAGACAGCCACGGTCGGGCGCAATATATTGATTACTTCGACAGCAACGACGTCGGCCGGAAGCAGATGACCCGCTTCATCCCGATGCCAAGAAAATTCGTATAACGCCGTTTGTTCGTTTGGGAGAAGCCGGTTCGTCCGCACTTCTTCGACCATGCCACGCACCCACGCCTCGGCCGAGGAGCGGGCCGCTCGCCCCCGAACATGTTTTGGTCCGAGGGCAGTCCCAGATTCAAATAACAATTTCATCTCGTCCGTCCGACGCGCTACTTCGCTTTCATGGAGCGGGACCCCGGCCCATTCACAGACGGCCCGCATGAGAACTTCTTGCGCCGTGTCATAGAGCACCGTCTCGTCAGCTGCCGCGTCGAGCGCCCGTTCCCACTCCCGGCTGACCAGCTTCGTTAACCGCTTGATATTTTGTGGGAACATGAGCGCCATGAACATCTGTTTGCGATGTGTATGGGCCGAGCCGTCTAACGTCTGCACACCATCCTCACCGAATAGTGTTTTCAGCAACCGTTTCGGTGCCGCATCTTTGCGCACGAACTTGTCCGCGTCATAAAACAAGGCTGCCGCCTCGCCGCCTCCGAGACAGATGACGCGTTCGCCGAGCAAGCGTGTTTCAAACAGAGTGGATTGAAAGCTCTTCCGACGGTTCGGGACGTATAAATATCCTTCCCGTAGGAACGCCAGGCTATGATCGAGCCCTTCTTCTTTTGGAATCAGTCGTGTCATCATGATCATCCTCTCCAGTTTTGCTATAAAGGATGTTCCCCTGTTGCTAGCGAACAAACCTATAGGGAAAGGAGGAAATGAAATGCTATCTTTCATCTTGACGTTCCGGCGCATGTTCCGCGGGATTTGGCGTGGCTTGAAGGATGCGGAGTTTCAAGTCTTGTTCAGTCTCGCCTTCCTGACCATCCTCTCCGGGACACTGTTCTACTCACGCTTCGAAGACATGCGTTGGCTCGATGCCCTGTATTTCAGTATCGTCACACTCACGACAATCGGCTATGGGGATTTTGTCCCGACGACCGATATCGGCAAAGTGTTCACGATCGGCTATGTCATCACGGGTGTCGGCATCATGGTCGGTTTCATCACGAAAGTGTTCGACCATCTTCAACAAGCACGGCTCGAAGAGGTTCGCAAACGCAATACGCCACCGTCCCCGTAAGGATGGTGGCGTATTGGTTTAAGAAGCTTTTCGATTTCGATTTTCGAGTTCGAGCTGTTGATTGAATCGCTTCGTTTCAGCAATGACGACACCCGACAAGAACAGTAAGCCAATCAAGTTCGGGATGGCCATCAAACCGTTGAACACGTCCGAGAGCGCCCAAACCAAGTTGAGGTTCGTCGTCATCGCACCGAGACCGGCAACGAGAACGAACGCAATCCGATAAGGAAGAATCGATTTTTGACCGAACAAGTAATGAATCGACCGTTCCCCGTAGTATGACCACCCGAGCACCGTCGAGTAGGCGAACATGACCAGTCCAATCGTCACGATATAACCGCCGGCCGGTCCAAGGAATTGCTCGAACGTCGCCGTCGTCAATTCGACCCCCTCGAGGCCCGAACCGATTTGACCGCCCATGACGAGCGTGATTCCCGTGACAGAACAGACGATGAGCGTATCGAGAAACACTTGCGTCATCGAGACGAGCGCCTGACGTCCCGGCATATCCGTTTTAGCAGCCGCTGCGGCAATCGGCGCCGAACCGAGACCTGCCTCGTTCGAGAAGACGCCGCGCGCCACACCGTAACGAATGGCGGCCCCGATGGCTCCGCCACCGATTGCTTCGGCACTGAACGTGCTGCTGAAGATGAGGGCGATGGCATCCGGAATGAGCGTGTAGTTCATCACCATAATCAACAATCCGCTGCCGAGATAAAAGACGATCATGACTGGTACGAAGTAACTGACGACGCGACCGATTGATTTGACACCGCCCAAGATGACCGCGCCTGTGAAAATCATAATCAAGATACCAGAGACATACAACGGCACGTCAAAGGTCGTCTTGAGCGCCATCGCGACCGAGTTCGTCTGCACCCCGTTCCCAATCCCAAATGCCGCGAGCGAGGCGAATCCTGCGAATGCGACGGCGAGCCAACGTTGCTTCAAGCCACGTTCTAAGTAATACATCGGCCCCCCGGCCATTTGTCCGCGTTCATCGGTCACCCGATATTTAACGGCGAGCACGGCTTCGGCGTATTTCGTCGCCATACCGAAAAATCCGGATACCCACATCCAGACGATCGCCCCCGGTCCACCGAGCACGACCGCGGTCGCAACCCCGACGATATTCCCCGTACCGACGGTTGCTGCGAGCGCCGTCATGAGCGCTTGGAAGTGACTGATATCCCCTTTCGATGTTTTGTCTTGATTTTTAGAAAACGCGAGCTTCAATGCGTACGGCAACTTCGTGACTTGAAGTCCCCCGAGCCGTACCGTCAAGTAGATGCCTGTCCCCACAAGCAAAATCAATAACGGTGGTCCCCACACAAAGTTCGAAATCGTACCGATGAGTTCACTGAACGATTGACTCATATTGAATTCCCCTTCCCCTTATGTAATCGTACACCTCTATTTTTTCAGAATACTTAGAAGATTGTCAAAAGTATTGTAATAAAACAACGATTTGATTTTTAAGCTGTATCTAAAACAGCGAGCCGCCGATTAGACGTCTCGCTGAGAAGGGGGTTTTTCACGTTGTAAAGGGGCGCGCCAATCAAATTCATCCGGCACGTAGTCGAGTCCGCCCGAATGGAACGGTTGGCACCGCATTAAGCGGCGAGTCGTCAAATACCCACCTTTAAGGGCACCATGCTTTTCAATCGCCTCGATTCCATAGTGCGAACACGTCGGATAAAAACGGCAAGTCGGCGGTTTCAACGGCGAGATGAACCGTTGATACCCTTGAATCCCCCGCACTAACACTCGTTTCACTCTCATCGCCTCCAGTTTGATTACTGCCATAATAGCTTGCCCGGGCCAGCTTGTCATCTATGGCGCATGCGACAATCAAATGACAAACCGCTCATCTTTTTTTCCTTTGTTTTACAATTTGAGCACGATGGGCGCTATTTGTTGCGTCATTTGTTATGATAAGCAACATGTATATATACGACCGAATCTATATGAAGAGGTGACGAGAATGAATATTTTAATGGTAGGTGCAGGATCGATGAGTGAGTCACTCGTACGCGGATGGCTTGCCTCTGGTGTGTCGCCTGAACAAATCACGATGACGAACCGGAGTGACCGGACCCGTTTGACAGCGTTACAGGCCGAGCTCGGCGTGCAAATCGTCGACGAGGAAGATGTCAACGCGTATGACATCGTCGTCCTCGCGATGCAACCGGACGGGGTCATTCCTTACGTGCAATCTAAAACGTGGAGCACACCGCTCCTCGTCTCCGTAGCAGCTCATATCGAACCGAGCGAGATTGAAGAGGCGTCAGGTCTCCCTGCCGTCTGCGCGATGCCGAATACCCCAGTCGCTTATCGGAGCGGGATGACCGGACTCTGGTTCGGCCCAGAGACCGATGATACGGTCCGTGAGACCGCGACGGCGCTGTTTGAACGCGTCGGACGGACGGCCGTGACGGATGCGAAGAAGATGTCCGCCTTCATGGCTGCCGCCGGATGCAGCCCCGCTTTCTTTTATGAAATCGTCGGTTCGATGACGCCCGTCTTGACCGATGCCGGTTTCGATGAAGCGACGGCGCGCCAAATCGTCGCCCAGGCGATGAAAGGATCGGCTGAACTGTTGCTTCACGAGACACGGCCGACGAACGACTTGATTGCGGACGTGGCCGCGCCAGACGGTCCGACCGACCGCGGTGTCGGTGTGCTCCGCTCGCGCGATTTAGCAGACGTCATGGCTTCTGCCCTTCGCGAAAGTGCGAGAGAAGAAGTCGAACAACCGAAGAATTGAAAAAATCCGAGAAACGCATCGCGTCTCTCGGATTTTTTTATTGGACGATATGTAAAATCGAGACGATGACCGCGACCATCAAGATTCCCGGCAATAAGTTCGCGACACGAATCCGCGTGATGCCGACCAAGTTCAACCCAATCGCGACAATCATGACACCACCGGTCGCCGTCATCTCTAAAATAAAGTCATCCATGAGCGACTCCGGGATGAACTTCATGATTTGAATGGCGAGCAAGGCGATTGCTCCTTGGTATAAGAGTACCGGGACGGCCGAGAACATGACCCCGATGCCGAGCGTCGAGCTGAGGACGAGTGCCGTGAAACCGTCAATCAATCCTTTCGTATAGAGGACGTCATGATCCCCGCGCAATCCGCTGTCGAGCGCGCCGATGACAGCCATCGCACCAATGACGAAGATGAGCGTCGCCGTGATGAAGCCTTCGGCGATACTTGACTTACTCTTGCCCCCGAGGCGGCGTTCCAATTGATAGCCGACCTCGTTCAACTTCTCATCGAGCTTCCACCATTCGCCGAGTGCAGCCCCGATGACGAGACTGCCGATGACGATTAAAAAGTTCTCACTTTTCATCCCCATTTGAACGCCAAGCAAGACGACGGCGAGACCGATGGCTGCGGTGACCGTCTCTTTCATTCGTTCGGGGATGCGGTGAAACAAGAGTCCAAGTAATGTGCCAATCACGATCAACGCCGCGTTGACGATTGTTCCGGTTAAGACCATCGTATAATTCCCCGTTTCTGTATGTATTGAGAGGAATATACCAACTGTTTATGTAGGCTGTCAATTGAAAGAAAAACAAAAAAAAAAGCCACTTCTCGCAAGAAGTGGCGTCGCGGAAACCCACGTTCCTATGGGTTTCGCATCGGGTTTGGCACCCAAGTGATTCTGACTGGGCTCGAACCAGCGACCTCTACCCTGTCAAGGTAGCGCTCTCCCAGCTGAGCTACAGAATCAGGTCGTGTCCTCTCTTAAGGACACTATTAATATATCAAGAAACTAATGCCTTGGCAACTGTTTTTTAAAACTTTTTTTACTTTTTTTTAACGCGTCATTTCTTCCCGTTTCATATGGCGGCACAACCGTTCTAAATCACCGGCATATACCGAGACGAGCATGCCTTGATATTCGGTATCCCGATCCCAATGCAGTCCGTTCGCTTTCGCGACCCGTTGCGATGGGACGTTATCCGGATGAATCAAGGAAATGATCTCTTTCTCACCTTCTTCGAACGCATGACGCATGAGACGAGCCGCTGCCTCGCGTCCGTAGCCCATATGCCAATGCTTCGGCGCCAACCAATATCCGACTTCAAGTTCAATCGTGCCGTCGAGTTCATGGAGCAACGTGCCGGCATGACCGATTGGCTCGTCATTTTCATGCGACATCAATTTGAGCAACCCGGTTTGACGACCCGTCTGATAGCGGGCCAACTGGCGCTCGAACCATTCGATCGTCTGTTCATCCGTATATGGCTTTCCATCCGGGCTAATGAAACGCATCACGCGCGGATCTTGGAGTAGCGATTTCACGAAATAAAAATCAGCAATCGTGTAAGGTTCGAGTCGTAGACGCTCGGATTGCAGTTTGATATGACTCATCGTCCCCGCCCCTTTCGTTCACAGTCTGAACTATTTAATTCCCGTTTTTATTCGAAGCTAATCCTGATCACGCGACAACTTTTAATCCGATGACACTCCCGATAATAAGCAATAAGAAGAAGATACGCCACCGGTCCCGCGATTCGTTCAAATACAGCATGCCGAGCACGACGCCGCCGGCCGCCCCAATCCCGACCCAAATCGAATATGCCAGCCCGAGCGGGAGCGTCTCGAGAGAGCGCGACAACAAATAAAAACTTAAGGCAAACGTTCCGACGGACAAGATCGACCATTTAACAATCTGATAGCCTTTCGATTTTCCCATCCAAAAGACCGCCATCATCTCGGCAAGACCCGCGCCAATCAAAAATACCCAACTCATGCCGATTCTCCTCCTGTCACTTGTTTCAGTCCAATCACACCGATGAGGAGCGTCGCGATAAAGACGAGCTTCATGCCGGTCAGCGCCTCATCGAACAAGACTGCACCGACGATGACCGTTCCGACGGCCCCGATGCCGGTGAACACTGCATAACCGGTCCCGGCCGGTAACGTCCGGAACGACATCGCCAACAATCCAAAGCTCACAACTAATAAGAGAACGGTCACGGTGCTCGGACCGAGCACCGTGAAGCCGTTCGACAGTTTCATCGTCGTGGCCCAGACGATTTCAAGCAGGCCGGCGAGAATAAGCCAAACCCAGGCCATTTGATCTTGTTTCATGTCCATCCGACTCCTTTCTTATAGATTGTGAATGCGGCCTGTTGCCGCTTGACGCGATTCGTCTCGAGCGTGAAGAGTGAGATGAGCGCGCCGTCGAGAAAACAATAGTAGGCATCGTAAACGTCCTCGAGCGACTGTTCGGGTAACGCCCCTTGCTCCATCGCCAATCGAAACTGTTCTTTCTCAAACGCTTGCAAGTCCGTCTCGACCGACCCGAGCGTCGTCTCGATGAACAATCGCAATTCAGGAGGCGGGACGAGCAACATCCGCTTCGTCAGCATCCATGTCTCCTCTTCTTCAAAGAAGCGAATCAACGTCTCGACGATGGCCTCGATCCGTTCGAGCGGTGCCGCGCCCTCAGTGGCGTCCCGCGCTTCTCGCCAGACGCGATCGTAACGATCTGCCATGTCCTCGACGACTTGTTTGAACAATTGCTCTTTTCCTTCGATATGTGCGTATAGCGACGCTTTCTTAATGCCAACATCCTCGGCGAGTGCCGCTAATGATAGTCCTTCATACCCTTCAAGCGCAAAGCGCCGCCGTGCCGCCAGCTCGATTCGTTGTTTCGTATTCATCCGTCATCGACCCCTTTCTTCATTATCACCTTACCTAACGAACGGTAGGTAGTCAAGTGTCGCGATTGCATTTCTCGTCCACACCCGGCAAACTAAAACCAGTTGACTGCGAAAGGAGCGCTTTATATGCTCGACCAATTCAGCTTCACCTTACCGACCGAGGCCATACGTGGCCGGAAGCGGATTGTCCGTGTCTATCGTCCCGACTTCGTGTCGGCTGACGAACGAATCCCGGTCCTCTATATGCACGACGGTCAAAACGTGTTCGACGGCAAGACCGCCACGATCGGCGAAGGTTGGTCAATCGACCGCCACATCGAGGACTTGCAATTGCCGCTCATGGTCGTCGCCATCGCGAGTGCCCCGGACTGGCTCGACCGCTACGATGAGTATTCGTTTTATGAGGATGAGATGCTATATCGCCGAATCGGGCCGGAACTCGCCAAGACACGGCCCACGCTCGGCGGGAGAGGTCGGGCTTACGCCGACTGGCTCATGAAAGAGTTGAAGCCGTGGATTGATGAACGCTACGCGACCGACCCGGACGACGTCGGCGTGATGGGCAGCTCGATGGGCGGGGTCATCTCGCTCTATATGATGACGGCCTATCCGTCCATCCGGCGCGTCGGCTCGCTCTCGACAGCCGCTTGGGCCAATCTCGACTCCCTCATTCGGGATGTGAAGCAGGCCGATGTGACGGCGCGTCTCTATATGGACATCGGGACGAACGAGACGAGCGGACCGATCACGCCCGAGGATTACCTCTATACGAACGCGAAACTCGTCGAGACGGTCGCGCGAACAGGGATCGCCTTCCGCTATGAAGTCGAGCCCGGTGCCGTCCATAATGAAATCGCGTGGCGGCGTCGGCTACCGAACGCCCTCGCCTTCCTCTATGAATTGACATAAAAAAGAGACGAATTCCACGAAGGGATTCGTCTCTTGCTTGATTAAATGACCCAGTTTCCGTCACGCATGATGGCTTCGCGTGAACCGTCTTCGAGTTCGCCGTCGATGTTCATCTCGGCCGAGCCGATCATGAAGTCGACGTGTGTCATCGAGTCGTTCGCACCGTTCTCGGCGAGCTCTTCAGCTGACATTTGCGGTCCGCCTTCGAGACATGTCGAGTAGGCGCGTCCGAGCGCCAAGTGGCATGATGCGTTCTCGTCGAACAACGTGTTATAGAAAAGGAGACCCGAGTTCGAGATTGGTGAGTCGTCCGGCACGAGCGCAACTTCTCCGATACGACGCGCCCCTTCATCGAGGTTCAACAACTCATCGAGTGCCTGTTGGCCTTGTTTCGCTTCCGCTTTCACGACTTTCCCGCCTTCGAACCAGAGCGTGAATCCATCGATCAAGTTGCCGCTATAGCTGAGCGGTTTCGTGCTCGAGACGTGTCCTTCGACCGAATCTTTATCGGCGAGCGTAAACACTTCTTCGGTCGGCATGTTGGCGATGAAATCGACACCGTCGATGTTCGGACCGCCGCCGCCAAGGAAGACGTGCTTCTTCGGCAAGCCGATCGTCAATTCCGTGCCCGGTGCTTTGTAATGGAGCTTCGTGTACTTCTTGTTCGTGAGTAACGTCGCGCGTTCACGGAGCGATGCGTCATGCGTATCCCACGCCGCGACGACATCCGGTTGGTCCATGCGCGTCGCTTCGAAAATCGCTTTCCAAAGGGCTGGTACGGCGTCTTCACGGTCTGGGAAGACTTTCTTCGCCCATGCTTCCGAAGCGCCAGCAACGATTGACCAGCTGACATTGTCGCTCATGACATATTTGCGCCATTTCGCGAGCGCCACGCCGGCAGCACGGTTCGAGTCCGCGATGCGTGACGACTCAACGCCGTTCAGTGCGTCCGGGTCGTCGCTGACGATTGATAGGAACGCCGTCTTCTCTTCGGCCAATTGCTCAAAGCGGGCCTTGAGCCATTCCGGGTATTCTTTGAAAGCATCCGCCGGGGCGTTGAAGTAACGGACTTTCGTCGTCTCTTCGTCGCTCCAGTTGACATATACTTGTTTCGCGCCAGCTGCGTAAGCTGCTTTCACGATTTGACGGACGAGCGGTGCTTGGCTAATATCAGCTCGGACTTCGAGCTGTTGGCCCGGCTGAATGTTGACGCCTTTTTTGACGGCAAGCTCAGCGTAGCGGGCAAATTCTGCCTCAGTCGGCATGGTTACAGTAGACATATGTACAGTTCCTCCTTTTTCACTTATTTCTATTTTCTTAAATTTTCGGAAAAGTTGCAACCAAATCGCAAAAACGGGCATATTAGTAGATGAAGACAGAAGGAGGAATATACATGTCAGATTGGAAAACAACGTACACACACTTTTTAACGAGCGCGACCGAGGACTATACCGACAATGAAACATTAGGTGACCTATTGGTCCAAGGCGAACTCGCTCTCGCTAAAGTGACGGTCGACGTCGCTTCGAACGAGATTAGCAATATCGAGCGAGAAGAAGAACTGACGCTCTACTTCCAAATGAAACAGTTACTCAACATGTTGCGTGCCGTCTATAATCACCAGTTCGAGATGCAGCCGGACAAACAACATGCCCTCGTTGCGGCCGTCTTATACTTCGTATCCCCATTCGATGCGATTCCGGACGACGCCCCACTCGGCTTATTCGATGACGCTCAAGTCATCGATTACGTTCATGAACAGCTCGCAAGTGATATCGACCGCTTCCATAATGAATTGTAATCAATCGTCCCTTGAAATTCCGACATCGTCGGAGTACGCTTGAATGAGTTTATGTCAAAGGGGGGCGTATGGCACCTAGCCATGATCTATGTACGCAAAAACTAGAAAACGGATCGCCGTCGAAACGACCTTGTTCCTCATCGCCGGAACGATTTTACAATCCATTTTTGTCGGACTACTGCTCAAACCAAATGAAATCGGGACGGGGGGCATCGTCGGGATCACGTTGATCGTCAATGAATTGTTCAACACGCCAATCGGGTTCACGCAACTCGTCTTGAACATCCCACTCTTCATCGTCGGAATTAAATATCTCGGAAAACGGTTTATCCTTATGACCGGGCTTGTCGTCGTCTTGTCATCCATCTTGATTGACACGCTACCCGTGCTCATCCCACCGACCCCGCTCGATGACCCGCTCGTCGCCTCGGTGTTCAGCGGAATCGTCTCTGGGCTCGGACTCGCCTTGCTGTTATTCGCAGGCGCTTCGACCGGAGGACTCGACATTCTCGGGAAAGTCATTTATACGAACAACCGGAACTTATCACTCCCGAAAATCTTTTTGACACAAGATCTCATCGTCTATATCCTCGTGTTCATCACGTTCGACATTAAAGCGGTCATGTATGCGCTCGTCCTCAGTTTCGTCCGGTCGCGGACGTTGTTGACGATTCACCGGTTCTTCTCGGCGCAAAAGCAGTGTTTCATCATCTGTAAGAAAGCCGATGAAATCAACCTCGTCATCAAGCAGAACTTGAAACGCGGCGTCACGATTATGGACGCGACCGGCGGTTACTCGAACGACTCGAAGAAGATGTTGTATGTCGTCGTCCAGAATAACGAGATTCCAAAACTGCGTCAAATCGTCTCCGAGATTGATTCAGAAGCGTTCATCACCGTCTCTGAAATCGATTCGGTCGTCGGTAACTTCAAAGAACATTCGTATACACTTTAATCGACAGCAACTTGCTGTCGATTTTTTTGTGTAACAAACGCATGAACAATCCGATAATAATGGTGAGCCTCTTAGACATATACAGAAGGAGGTGCATGAGTTGACCAACCACTCGTTGCGCCAAACAGTCCCCGCTTTGCTCGTCGGGACCTTTTTTCTCGGACTTTTATTGATTCTGTTCACCCCTTACGCCTTGAGGGAGACAAGTTTGTTCGTCTATTTCACGGCGGTCACTCTCATCGCGACCGTCTTTAGCGCGACGGCCGTGTTTCAAAATCAAGGGATGCGACGCTACATACATTTACTGATTAGCGCCGGCAATGTCTGCTTCATCGCTTATTTGGTCGGACACCATTTTGGCGCATCGACAGCAATCAACCATATGCCGTTCATTCAGAACTTTTTTTATTTGATTATGTCGCTGATTGTCATCACGCAATCGATTGAAATTCGGACATTGAAACTGCGAACATTCGACATTTTCGCCTTGTTCAGCTTCGTGTTGATCGGGGCGTTGCATCTGTTCATTTATTCGAACGACGGTGGGCGTTATGCGGCTCACTTGAACGGGTTTGAAGAACAGATGGTGTTGATTAGTCTCTACATGATGCTCGGCTTCCTGTACTTGAATCGCATCACCTCGGTCGGCCAAACGTTCCGTGTGCTCTTGTTGATCGGCATTCTCGGCTTCACGACCGCCTCGATTTTGAACCAATTGCTCATCTTCAACGGCATCGGCCATGAGTTGGTGCACCTGCTTCAAGTGAGTAGCATCTTTATCATTTCAATCAGCTACGTGTTCGATGAATCGAGAGAAGATGCCCTCGTCTATGACTCCGTGTTCGACTACGTCGTCTATAGCGCAATCGTCATGCTGTTCATGCTCGCCTCGGATCGTTTGCTCGGCACATCTGTGCTCGACTCGATGACGGCGAACGCCGTCTTGTTGCTGCTCATCCGTCAGTTCGTCGTCGCCAAACAAAACGCATTGATCAGTCACCGTTTACATACCGTCAATACCGACCTCGAAGTCGCGGTGACGACGAAGGCGCATGAACTCGAGGTTCGCGAACAACAGTATCGCTCGCTATTCGCCTATCATGCCGAACCGATTTTCTTGTTCGACCTCCATGGCGAAGTGTTGTCTGTGAACGAGGCCGGCAGCTCGGTGCTTGGTCATGATACGGAAACGTTGATTGGCTCCAACATTTTAGACATTATCGAACAAAAAGACCGGTCCGCCTATGCGACCGTGTTGCACGATTTAACGAACGGTCGCCCCCGGACGCTCGACGTCGATGTCGTCACCGAAGACGGGGCGAAACGGGTGTGGCAGTTGATGAATATTCCAATGATTATCGACGGCGAAGTCGAAGGCATCTATGCGATCGTCAAGGACATCACGCAAATGATCGTCCAACAAGAACAGATTTATTATCAAGCGAACCATGACAGTCTAACCGGGCTTCATAACCGCTACGCCCTGCAAGAACAGATTGAACGGCTGATCGCGGAAGGACGTCCGTTCTCGCTCATGTTCTCCGACCTCGACGGTTTTAAAGAAATTAACGACCAGTTCGGCCATCATATGGGTGACGAGTTGTTGCAACATATCGGTAAACGTCTGCGGGGCGCCTTGTTGCCGAACGAGTATGCGGGCCGGCTCGGTGGTGACGAATTCATCGTTGTCGCCGAGCATGACGACGATGAGATGCTCGTCGAACGGTTACGGCGCTCCGTCTATCGTCCGCCGTACTTCATGGGCGGGACGCTCGTCGAGATTCACGCGTCCATCGGTATCGTCCGCTATCCTGAACACGGTTCGACGCTCAAGCATTTGCTGTCGAACGCCGACCTTGCCATGTATAAGGCGAAGGACAAAGGACGCAACGAGACCGTTTTTTTCGCTCCTGAATTACGGGCCCACAAAGAAGAGCGCAAACTGTTGATGGAAGGGCTTGATACCGCCCTCGAGAAAGGCGAGATCTCACTTTATCTTCAGCCTCAAGTTGACGCTTCGACGAAAGCCATCATCGGGGCCGAGGCGCTCATGCGTTGGCAACGAGATGGCGTCTTCATCCCGCCAAGCCAGTTCATCCCGATTGCCGAAGAGACGGGGCATATCCATGATCTCGGCCGCTGGATGATTCATGAAACATTCCAATTGATGTACGCATTCGAGCAAGGCGATATCGATTTACCAAAACTATCGGTCAACCTATCCGTCCGCCAACTGTTCGATGAGCACTTAATCGAATATTTGACGACGTTATTCGAACGGTTCCCGATTGAACCTGGCCGACTTAACTTCGAGTTGACCGAGACGGTCGCGGCCCATCAATCCGACCGCGTGTTGACACGGATTCTCGAGTTGAAGGCGCTTGGCATCAAACTGTCGATCGACGATTTCGGTACCGGCTACAGCTCGCTCGCCTACCTCGTCCGCTATCCAATCGATGAGCTGAAAATCCCGCGCGAGTTCACGATGCAACTCGAAGAAAACCGGGAGTATCAGACCGTCACCGCGACCATCGTCGCGATGGCCCGGCAACTAGGGATGGCACTCGTCGCTGAAGGTGTCGAGACCGAGTATCAAGAGAATTTCTTACGGAAAATCGGCTGTGATTCGATGCAAGGCTATCGCTATGCGAAACCGATGCCACTCGATGAGTTTGTTATTTACTATATGAAGAAGACGATGTAACGAACATGCCCCGAATCGGTATCCGGTTCGGGGCATTTGCTCATTTCATCTCATAAATCTTCACTTCGCCCGGCTTCAAATCGACCCACAGGTCCCAATTCTCATCGAACGAATGCTCGGCGTACGGCCATGACGTCGGTGAGTACACCATCTCGGCGAAACGGCTCGCGTTCCAGTTGCGGCGTCGCACCCCGTCGAGCGGGACTTTCCCTTGCAACGGTTGGTGCATATCCGTATTGGCCACGACGAGAAGCGTCTCGTTCGTATCCGGACGCAACCAAGCGAGGCCGATGAACGGGGCATCCATATGTGCCATGGCGAGCGGTTCGAAATGACTCGGGTTGACGAGGACGTCCAACCAACGACGACGCACCTCGGCCACTTGATGCATCAGTTCGATCATCTCGTCTCGCTCCGGATGATCCCAATGGAACTGGTACGCATCGAAGAAAGCAAGCTTTCCAAAGTACGGATCGGTCGGGAAGAGTTGATACGCTTCTTCCGGTCGGCAGTCGAGCCCGGTGTTCATCGGCTGTGTCTCATACAGTTCGAGTCCAGAGTTCGTCATCGGGATGCCGTTCGGTACGAAGCCGTTCAAGACGGCGAGCAAGCGACTCGCCTGCCGTCCCCCATCTCGTGTCGCGATACGGCGCGTGTCTGCCGTTTCTCCGGCCGCAAACACCGGTAACGGTAAGAAGCGCGAGTCATATACGAACTGGTGCGTCTCATGTGTATCAAAGCGTGGCTCTTTATAGAACCCGTACCCGATAATCATGTTATAGCCCGCTTCTTTCGCCGCCCACGCACCGATTTCAATCAATTCTTCAGCGATGAAGCTGAAGTTGGCGTCGAGTTCACGCGGTTGCTGTAGAATCCGTTGCGCCAAATCGACCGGCAAGGCGTGCCCCATGTCGATGCGAGCTCCATCAATCCCATATTCACGCTGATAGTGCGGAATGATGTCGGCGAGCATCGCCCAGAGCGGCTCGTTGATTTGATCGCCTCGGAATTGATTCGATTTGATCGAGTCGAACAAGATATAAGGTGCCAAGTTCGCTTCGCTCACGTAAGGTGCTGCCGCTGTCGGGTGGTCCAAGAACAGACGGAAATACGTCACATCTGACCATGGTGGCTGCGGATCATTGATGCAATCGGAGAAGGCTGGAGCGGTCGTCAAGCCGAACTCGCGCTCGATGACGGCAAGCAAGTTCTCTTCTGGATGCTCGAGCAAGTACGCTCTCACCGTCTCCCACTTGTCCGCATCGACGAGATTCGGTGCCATCGAGAAGCGACGTAAGTGCGCCCAGACGTCTTCTGACCCATAAATCATAGGTAAGAAAGCATGCTCTGGTTTCACGTTCTCACCAATTCCTGGTACGTGCGGCGGATGATAGTAATCGAGTTCGGTCACCGGAATCCAATAAAACCATTCCGGATTTTCGAGAATGAGTCGGTTGTCACGAGCACATGTACGCGGGATGACATCGATGACGACACGAATCCCCACCATGTGACATGCTTCGACGAACGCCGCGAACTCTTCTTCGACCGTCAAGCCGTCTCCGGTCAACGTCTCTTTCAGTTCCTCATCGATTCCAAAAAAGTCTTGCACGGCATAAGGAGAACCAAATTCGCCTTTTTTGTTTTTATGACTGTGTTGCGAGATTGGCAATAAGAACAACGTGTCGATTCCCATGTAAAGGAGATGCGGAATCAACGCGAGCGTTTTGACGAACGTCCCTGTGTCTTTCATGCCGATCGAGTTCTCCATTTCGACATAGCCTGATCCATCATGATCCCATGATGTCGACGTCCGGACTTGCATCGAGTAGACCGATGCCCGCTTGATCCAATCGCCGCCAGTTTGCAAATATCCGTCCGCTTGGGCGACCGATTGATGGTAACCCCGTCCGTCGACCGCATGGGGAAGAATCGCTTTTTCAATCGTCTCGATCAAGAAATCATATGGATTGACCCGTTCGACCCCATCACGTACAGGCTCTGAAGCGAATTGCAGCCGGTTCCATAACGTCGGAATCTCATAATGGACGTTCGTTCGTTTTTCTTTCAAGACTTGGTGCAACTTGATTAACGATGAGTTCTCTGGCATGTGTATTCTCCTTATGAATAAAATCGTTCCTCTATCATTGTAAACGATATCAAGAAACGCATTACTATATTTTTATACCTTTACCCGAAATTTTCCTTTTCCAAAAAAATATTTTGCGACAAAATCGGTAAATAATGTACGATTGTATGGAAGGAGGGATGACCATGTCCCAACGAAAATGGCTGACCGTACTCATTTCGTTATCCGTCTTATCCATCCTCGTTCTCGCTAGTTTCGCCTTTCAACTTCGAGACACGAGACATCAACTCGAGTCGATTCATAGTCAACGCCTCGATTCCTATGATGCCATCGAAGAGATCATGTATTTTAACATTGAACGAGCCAACGCCATTCGCGGGTTGCTCGCCTACGAAGACCGGCGTTTTTTAGAATCGTATTACAGTATGTCCCAGCAAGCTGAAGAGTTGAAGACGTCGATCACGAACGACCCGCACACACCGAGCTCGCTGATTGATTTGCTTTACCGTGACGGAATATGGGAGCAAGGCGCCGCCGAAGTGCTTGTCTTTTATGAGCGCGGCGATCTCGAGGCCGCGACCGAGCTAGCCGAGACGATGACCGATCAGCGCCAAACGATCCTCGAAGATTTGCGCGCATTGAAGAAACTACAGTATGAAGACATCCGCAAACAACTCGTCGCGACCGAGAATCAAATCGATGTGTTGATTCAAGCCCTCACGTCGATTGCCACCTTGCTCATCGCCGCACTGCTCGTTTTGCTGTTTCTCCTCTTCAAAACACGAAAAAAAGACCGTCTCCAATGAGACGATCCCTCGACCTCAATTTCCATTGTGAGGTCTTTTTATTTGGAATGAATGAGACGTGCGGCGTTCCCGATGGCGAGCAAGGCAACCCCGACGTCAGCAAACACGGCTTCCCACATCGAGGCTAGTCCGAAGAGACCGAGCAAGAGGAAGAGCGCCTTCATACCGAACGCGAACGTGATGTTTTGCCAAACAATCCGCCGTGTCCGCTTACTCAATTCAATCGCTGCCACGACGTCTCGCGGAGCGTCGTTCATCAGCACGAGGTCGGCTGCCGTGACCGCTGCATCACTCCCGACGCCGCCCATCACGAGTCCGACATCGGCTCGTGCGAGCGCCGCCGCATCGTTCAATCCGTCACCGACAAAAGCGACCTTGCCAGTTGCCGCCAACCGTTCGACTTCTGCGACTTTTTGATGCGGAAGCAATTCGCTTCTCACTTCATCGATTCCAATTGCCGAACCGACGGCGGCTGCGACTTCTTGCCGGTCCCCGGACAACATGACCGTCTGATAACCATAGCGCTTCAAAGCTTGAATCGTTTCTTGCGCATCTGGCTTCACTTGGTCTCTCAACTCGATTCGGCCGAGCCAACGGTCATTTTTGACGATATGGACGATCGTCCCCGATGTCTCCGCCGGGGTTGGATAACCCAATTTTTGAACATAGCGGGCGCTGCCGACGTAAATGCGGTTTTCACCGTCGATCGCCATCAACCCGTATCCCGGTTCTTCTTGAATCATCGAGAACGGTGCGACTGGACCCGCATGCTCGACGATTGCTTTTGCGAGCGGATGCGTGGAGGCCATCTCAACACGGGCGGCAAGCTGAAGCAACTCGTCTGTCGTCAGCTCCCCGTTTGTCACGACATCGGTCACTTCAAAGCGGCCGGTCGTGAGCGTACCGGTCTTATCGAATACGACCGTATCGACTTCGGCGAGCACATCTAAATATTCGCCGCCTTTCACTAGGATGCCCCGCCGTGAACCTGCTCCAATCCCACCGAAATAGCCGAGTGGAATCGAGATCACCAAGGCGCATGGACAACTGATGACGAGGAAAATCAAGGCCCGGTATACCCATTCCTCGAGATTTCCGACAAACAGTGGTGGAACAAATGCGACGACCGCCGCGAGCACGACGACGACCGGCGTGTATACTTTCGCCAACCGTGTGATCATCTGTTCCGTTCTCGCCTTGTTCATGCTCGCTTGTTCGACGAGGGCAATCATTTTTTGCAGGCTCGATTCAGTCGCCGGGCGTTCGACTCGTATTTCGAGCCGCCCGTCAAGGTTGACCATTCCCGCAAGGACGTCTTCCTCGGGACCGATTGGGCGTGGTAACGACTCACCTGTCAGCGACGCCGTATCCAATGAGCTCGAGCCTCGCAGCACACGACCGTCCATCGGGATCTGTTCGCCTGCTCGAACGATGATGATGCTACCGGTTGCGACCTCTTCAGGACGTTTTTCTACTTCTCGTCCATCTTCGAACACGCGCGCAATCGTCGGTTTCATGTTCAACAGCGATTGAATCGACCGTCGCGAGGCGTGGACGGGCCGCGCTTGGAAGTATTCACCGAGCTGGTAGAACAGCATGACGGCGACCGCTTCCGGATACTCCGCAATCGCAATCGCACCGATCGTCGCAATCGACATTAAAAATTTTTCATCAAACCATTCCCGATGCCATACGTTGCGAATTGCGGCATAGACGACGTCATAGCCTGCGACCACATAGGCAATCGCGTACACAAAGAGCAAATCGGTGTACAGACCGACGAGCAGCAGGGCGAACGCGACGCCAAACCGCCACAATAAGCGACCCGACATCGGCACTTCCGCCTCGTCTTTGACAAAATGTGCACCCGGTTCAATTCGCCCCATCGTCGCTTCGATGGCGCGGAGCGTCTTCGTGTGATCCTTCGCATCATCCCATTCGATAATCATTCGACTTGTCGCAAAATCGATTTGACAAGCGGCGACACCGTCCTCTCCCGTCACGCTTTTCTCGATTTTGGCGGCACAGTTCGTACATGTGATCCCTTCGACAGGTAATACATCCCGTTTCATAATTATCTCGCCCCTTTACATTCAAATGTTCATTTGAATATATCGTAACGCTGTTCCATCACAATTACAACCGAAAAAAGAGCCGACTGGAATCCCAGCTGGCTCTTTGTCACGCATCAATTTGTTCGGCACTGTGGGCCATCGCGATCTCGACGAGTAGCCGGACGTGATCATCGTCGAGTGAGTAGTAGACTACTTTTCCTTCTTTTCGATATTTGACAAGCCCTTGCTCGAGCAACGTCCGTAAATGATGCGACGCCGTCGCGTTTGAATGTCCGATCACGGCCGCCACGTCACAGACGCACAGTTCCCGTTCTAACGTCAGGACGTACAACACTTTAAGCCGGGTCGGATCGGCGAACGCCTTGAACAATCGGCTGACTCGAACCACATCTAGGTCTGTCAGTGCCCGTTGTAACACCGTCACATCTTCACTTTGAATGGCGATTGTTTCACACTGGGGTGCTTTCATCCGTCTCACCTCGTTTTCTGTACTCTCATTCTAACAAAATCCGATTTATAAATCTGTTATATATTATTGTTGACTTATACACCACTGTTATAATACAATCAAAACAACATAACAGCTACGTTACTTAAATAAAGGGGGCAGTTACAATGAATGAATGGGCAAGCCGACTTGAATCTTCCGTCGAATTTTATCGGAAGTTACCGGACAAGACGTGTCAAGAATGCGGGAAACAGATGGATGAGCAGTGCGAGTCTTACGAGAACACGTGCCCATCCTGTGCTGAAAAACTGCAACTTAGCGAATAAAGCAAATCCCTCGGAACAAGTTTCCGAGGGATTTTTCATGGCAGATGATAACCGAGATAGGCCGCCAGCAGACCAAGTACATAGGTCGCAAGCAAATACATCCCGAAACGAAGCCAGTCTTTGGCGACGAACCGCATCACTTCGAGCTTGAACGTCGAGAACGTCGTGAACGAACCGAGAAAGCCGACACCGAGTCCGAGCATGAGCGTTTGGTGAACACTCGCCCCGTATAAATACCCAAGTCCAAACGAACCAGTCACATTGACGATGAGCGTCGCCCACGGGAACGCCGATGTCGTCCGGGTTTTGACGAACTGACCGACCCCGAATCGCGCCATCGCCCCGAAGAACGCGCCGATCATGATGACGAGAAGCGTCATCGTACTCCCCCCTCTCGCATGACAGCCCGATCGAACCGTCGCCGCCCAAACCAAAATCCGAGCCATGAACTGAACAGCCCAAGTCCGAGACTGAGCGTCACATAAAGCAGAGCTGAACCGAATGCGTCAGCCTCTAGCAATTCAATCGTCTCCACACTGAATGTCGAGAACGTCGTAAACGAGCCGATGAACCCTGTCCCGACCGCGGTGACGACACTCGGGGAGAGTCGTCCGGACCGAAACAAGAAGTGTGTCAGCCAACCGAGCGCGAAACTGCCTGATAAATTGATGAGCAGCGTCCCGAGCGGAAACATACCGACCCAAAACGTCTCGATGCCCGTGCCGATCCCATAACGTGCCAAGGCACCTAGCGCTCCTGCCAAACCGACGTATACATATAGCATCGCCAGGCCTCCCTTCAAAAAAACACCTGCCGCGCGCACGTCGCGAGACAGGTGTTGAGTCTGTAACCATTATACCAAGCGATGCGTGATCACGAAATAGCTGCTGGTGCGAACACGGCCGAGATGGCCTCGAACGCCTCATCGAGCTCCTCTTTCGTGATGACGAGTGGTGGTGCCAATCGAATCACCGTCTCATGTGTCTCTTTGCAGAGTAGGCCACGTTCTTTAAGCGCCTCACAGTATGGACGGGCTGCTTCCGTCAATTCGATCCCGATGAACAGACCGCGACCGCGCACATCTTTAATGAGCGGATTGTCGATTGATTTCAAACGGTCCATGAAATATGTCCCGAGTTCGAGAGAACGTTGTGGCAACTGCTCTTCTTCTAACACTTCGAGTGACGCGATCGACACGGCCGCCGCGAGCGGATTCCCTCCGAACGTCGAACCGTGTGAGCCTGGATTGAATACACTCAAGACGTTTTCATTGGCCGCCACACACGATACCGGGAACACGCCGCCCCCGAGCGCTTTTCCGAGAATATACATATCTGGCTCCACATCTTCCCATTCGATGGCGAACCATTTGCCTGAGCGACCGAGCCCTGACTGAATCTCATCGGCCACAAATAACACGTTATGCTGTTGGCACAACTCGCTGGCACGTTTCAAGTAACCAGCCGGTGGGATGATGATGCCGGCTTCGCCTTGAATCGGTTCGACGATGAACGCCGCCGTATTTTCAGTGATGGCCGCCTCGAACGCATCGATGTCACCGTACGGCACGACTTTAAACCCTGGCAATAGCGGTCCGAATCCACGTTGGTATTCCGCTTCTGTCGACATCGACACCGCCGCCATCGTCCGGCCGTGGAAGTTGCCCGAGCAGACGATGATTTCCGCTTGACCTGGGATTTGTTTCACTTCATACGCCCAGCGCCGCGACGCTTTGACAGCCGTTTCGACCGCTTCCGCACCTGTATTCATCGGCAACACCATCTCTTTGTTTGTAAGCGCTGCCACTTTTTTGTAGAAACGACCGAGTTGATCATTGTAAAACGCACGTGACGTCAGCGTGATTTTATCGGCTTGGTCCTTAAGCGCTTGAATGATTTTCGGATGACAATGACCTTGGTTGACGGCCGAATAGGCACTCAACATATCCATGTAGCGGTTCCCCTCTGGATCTGTCACCCAGATCCCCTTCGCTTCCGAGATGACGATTGGAAGTGGATGATAATTGTGCGCCCCGAATTTCTCTGTCAATTCAATCACTTCTTGTGTCTTTGACATTTGATTTCCCCCTTATCAAAAAACTAACTTACTCCTTCAGTATATGATGACCGTCTTTCTTTTGACAACGACCAACTTGCCCATTCCTCGGTTTGGCAAAATAAGGTACACTGAACGTAGAATACGATTCATTTGATGTAGATTGGAGGAAACAATGTGGCTTCATTGCGTGATTTGCCGATTGACGAGTTTATCGATGCTTTATCTGTCCCATGCTGTTACATCAATCTCGATGGCAACGTCCTGCTGTGGAACGAATATGCGGAAACGCTGTTCGGATGGGGACGAGACGAGGTGCTTCACCATCCGCTCCCTGTTGTCCAACACTTACAGGATGCGCTTGAATCCTGGTCACCGATGCTCCTTCAATATCCGTTCTCGACGACGGCGATGACGCCGTTCAAACATAAAAACGGATCAGTCGTCTATGCGACTGCTTATTTACAATCTTTTTTCATCAACGACTATACCGGGTACTTCCTTGCGTTCCTGCCGAAAGGGTTTGGGCCGCTCATCAGCACGGAACAGTTCAATCTGCTTCACCACTTTCAAGCGATGATTGAACAATCGACGTATTATTTGGCAACAAACGCTTACGGCGAGATTACAGAAATCAATCCGTTGCTATGCGGATTAATCGGCGCACCCGATCATCAATTCATCGGTCGTAACTGGTTCGAGCTCATCCATCCGTCATTTGAGAATCATCCGCTTGCCGAGGACGTGCTTCAAGCACTTACGACCGACCGCATCTGGAACGGTGAAATGCCCGTCCGTTCCGAGCGGCATGTCCGCAACATGTGTTGGCTCAATTTGACGGTCGTCCCGATTTTGAGTGATGAAGGCGAAATCGTACAGTATACCGCCTTCGGCTTTGACGTCTCAGATAAAAAGCGACTCGAGCAAGAGGTCAATTATCTCGCGTACCATAACGACTTGACCGGACTCTTGAACAAGAAAGGATGGCTCCGTCAGTACAGCCACGTGTTGACGGATGTCGATCAAGGAGATGGCTTGGTTCACGTCGCCTTGTTCGATATCGATCGCTTCAAAATCATCAATGAATCGTTCGGTTCACGCGTCGGCAACGAATTGCTCCTTCAAATCAAGGACCGGGCTGCGCAGTTCTTGCCTGAGACGAGCGTCATGTTCCATCCGTCGGGTGGCTTGTTCGGGTTGATTTTCTTTGAACAGTCGAAAGAAGAAGTATTCCAGTTGCTGCGCCAACTGCAACATGAATTGCAGCGTCCGTTCCGGATTTATCATCACTCCATCATGGTATCGATTTCCATCGGGTGCGTCTTCTATCCGTCCGCCACGTCTTCATTAGAAGAACTGTACACGCGCGCCGAGAGCGCCCTGTTCAAAGGCAAACGAATCGGTGTCGGGACAATCCAGTTCGTCACGAAAGATATGGACGATGCGTTCTCACGTCAAATCCATATCGAGAAAGCACTTTATCAAGCACTTGAAGAAAAACACTTCTATTTAGAATATCAACCAAAATATGAGTTAAAGACTGACACGCTCATCGGGTTCGAGGCGCTTCTCCGTTGGCATCATGATGAACTCGGACAAATCCCACCTTCAGAGTTCATCCCGCTCGCCGAGGAGATGGCACTCATCGTCCCAATCAACAACTGGGTCATTCTCGAGGCGGCCAAACAGTTGAAAGTCTGGCAGCAACTCGTCGACCGCCCGTTGTCGATGGCCGTCAACATTTCACCGAATCAATTCCGGAGCGACAGCTTCATCAATACGCTCCGTAATATCAAGCAACAGCTCAATTTGAACCCGTCTGACATCATCCTCGAGATTACCGAGAGTCTCGTCATGCAGCAGACGGACGAGATTATCGCCCGGATGGATCAAATCAAACGTCTCGATTATCGCCTATCCATCGACGACTTCGGGACCGGCTTCTCGTCACTGCAATACTTGAAGTCGTTCCCGGTCGACGAGCTAAAAATCGATAAAGTCTTCCTCGATGATTGGTTGACGTCGAAGTCACACTTACTCGATGTCATCGTCCACCTCGGCAAGAGCCTGAATCTGCACGTCGTGGCCGAGGGTGTCGAGGACCAAGAGATGCTCGACCACTTGAAACAAACCGCTTGCGACTCGTTCCAAGGGTTCTTGTACGCCAAGCCGCTCCCTCCAATTGAAGTCGTTCGCTTATTGACGGACAACAGTCAATGAAAAAAGTCATCGCGCGTCTCCCGACGTACGATGACTTTTTATTATAGGCTAATCGTCGCCGTCCATAGTCCATAGACACCGTACGTGGCTGCCAAGAGGATGACGACCGCAATCATGTATTGCAACCGGCTGAGGTACGGCCGGCCTTGTTCGCGTTCGGCCAACATGAAGACGAACACGCCCGGCGCGTACAAAATCATGGCGATGAGCATATACTCGACACCTGACGCATAAAGGAGCCAGGCCGCATAAACGGTCGCAATCCCGGACATGACGAGCATCGGGCGTGTTCCGGTCCGCCGTGCCTCTTTCCAACCGAACAAGGCCGAGAACAAATACGGCACGAGCGCCGCGATGCCGGCGATGCTCGATAGCACCAAGTACGTCTGTTCCGAGAAGAGAGCGATGATAGTGACGAGTTGCGTGAACGCTTGTGTGATGAACAAGGCACTCACCGGCGTCTCATTTCGATTGAGCCGATTGAACAGTTTCGGAAACACGCCGTCACGACTGGCGACGTACGAAATCTCCGTCGCGAGAATCGTCCACCCGAGCAGGGCACCCGAGAGCGAGACGAGTAGTCCGATGTTGATGATGGTCGCACCGACTGGTCCGACGACGACCTCGAGCACGTACGCCATCGACGGTTCCGAAAGTGCCGCGAGTTGTTCCTGGGTCATCACCCCGAACGATAAAATCGAGATCATCATATAAATAACAAGCGTTCCGACGAGTCCGATCACCGTCGCCCGACCGACGTCTCGTTTGTGGCGGGCACGTGATGATAGGACGACCGCCCCTTCAATCCCGACGAACGCCCAAAGCGTCACGAGCATCGTCGACTTCACTTGCGGGAACACCTGTGACCAACTGAATCCCGATTGACCCCAGAAGTCGATTTGGAACGTATCGATTCGAAACGCAAACAAGATGAGGACAATAAACAAAAAGATGGGTACAAGTTTTGCGATCGTCGTGACGATATTGAGTAGCGCCGCTTCTCTCATACCGCGCGAGATAATCCAAAACAGCCCCCAAATGACGACCGCGCTCATAAGTAAGCGGAACGTCCGGTGCTCGGCCGAAAAGATCGGAAAGAAGTAGCTGAGCGTGCTGAAGATTAACGTGATGTTCGCGACCGTCCCGATCCACGCCGACATCCAGTAGCCCCACCCGCTATTGAATCCGACAAACTTGCCGAATCCTTCTTTCGCATAGGCGTAAATCCCACCTTCAAGTTCAGGACGTGTATTGGCTAAAAATTGAAACACGAACGCGAGCATGACCATCCCGATACCGGTGATCGTCCATCCGATTAACACCGAACCGACTCCAGCACCTTGTGCCATCGCTCCCGGTAAATTAAATGCGCCTCCGCCAATCATCGTTCCAACGACCATGGCAGCAAGCCCAAAAAAGCCGATTCCGGCTGACTGTGACTTCATTTAAAACCCTCCACAAAAAGTTGACGTCTGACGAATAACTATACATCGATAATGTATAATCATTCGATGATTTCCTTATTCTACTGAAACTAATGGTGTTTAGATAGGTATTTTGCTAATGTTTATATTTTCGAATAATTTAAAAAATTTTATTGCGCATTCATCTTGTTTGTAGTTTAATTGCAATATATTCGAAACAATCAGAATTTTCGGGAGGTAACACAATGCGCAACAAAAAATGGTTAGCTTTATCGGGTGTCGCTTTGCTTGCGACAGCAGCATGTGGCGGCGGAGAAGAAACAACAGATTCGTCTGAAGGATCTTCATCAAGTGATGCGAAAAAGGAAATCACGCTCGTCTCGGCGACAGATTTACCACAGCTCGATCCGACGCTCACAACGGACTCGACGTCAATCATCGTGACGAACAACGTCTTCGAGGGACTGTATCGTCTGGATGAAAATAACCAACCGGTACCGGGAATTGCTGAAGACGTAGAAATTTCAGAAGATGGACTTACATACACCTTCAAATTGCGTGACGCGAACTGGTCAGACGGTTCACCGGTCACAGCTGAAGATTTCGTCTACTCATGGAAACGTGCCCTCAATCCTGAGACAGGTGCCGAGTACGCGTATATCCTTCAAGATTTGAAAAACGCCAATAAGATTCTCGCAGGCGAAGAAGAACTCGATACGCTTGGCGCGAAAGCGCTCGATGAGAAGACACTCGAAGTACAATTGGAGGCACCTGCCCCTTACTTCCTCGGGTTGACAGGATTCCCGACGTACATGCCGCAAAAGCAAGAGTTCGTCGAAGAACAAGGCGAGTCGTTTGCGACAGCTGTCGATAAGACACTTTACAACGGACCATACGTGTTAGATAGCTGGCAAGACAATGAAGGTTGGGTCTATAAAAAGAACCCTGAGTATTGGGACGCTGAAAACGTCAAGATGGATACGATCAACGTCAAGGTCGTTAAAGAAGTCGCGACGGGCGTCAACTTGTTCGAATCGGGCGAAGTCGATTACACGCTCTTGTCATCTGAATTCGTTCCACAATTCCAAGACTCGGATGAGTTCAAGACACGTGCCGACGCACGAATCAACTTCCTTCGTTTCAACCAGAAGAACGAATCACTTCAAAACGTCAACATTCGTGAGGCACTCGCAAAAGGCTTCGATAAGCAAGGCGTCACAGACGTCATCTTGACGGACGGTTCACAGCCGGCCAACTATATCGTCGCGAAAGACTTCACGTTCACAGAAGATGGAGCTGACTTCCGTGAGAAGTATCCAGACCTTCAAAGCTATAACGTCGACGAGGCGAAAGCTGCATGGGAGAAAGGTCTTGCCGAACTCGGTGTCGAGACAATCGAACTTGAGTTCCTCTCACGTGACGAAGAAGCGTTCAAGAAAGTCAACGAGTATATCAAAGGTGAGCTCGAGAAGAACCTTCCTGGCCTCACAATTAACATTAAGCAACAGCCGTTCAAAAACTTCCTTGAACTTGAAGGCGCTGGCGACTATGACGTCTCCGCTGCCGGTTGGGGCCCTGACTATCAAGATCCGATGACGTACCTCGACATGTGGGTCACAGACGGTCCGTTCAACCGCATGGCTTACTCGAACGACGAGTACGACAAGTTGATTCAAGGCGCGAAACAAGAAGCCGATCAAATGAAACGTTGGGAAGCGATGCAAGAAGCCGAACGCATCTTGCTCGAAGATGATTTCGCGATCGCACCGATTTACCAAAAAGGTGAAGCTTACCTTGAGCGTTCAAACATCGAAAACATGTACCGCCACCCGTTCGGAGCTGACGCTAGCTTCAAATGGTTGGACGTCAACTAACCCACAAACCCTGCCGCTTGCTTGCGGCAGGGTTTGTTTGTTGGGGCTATGCCGTTGTGACGCAAAAAAAGGGGGCGTACCACGAAGTTGTGGTACGTCCCCTATCTAGATGATTACGCTTCGCGCTCAGCCCGCATATCGGCTGGTACGCGTCCGCGTTTTGAAATGATTTGTGCAATGATGAGAGCCACGATGAACGTCGCGAGGGCTGCAAAGAATCCAATCCACATCGATCCCGAAACACCGAGTACCAAATATCCGACAGCTGCCACGCCCGCTGAAATCAACGCGTATGGAAGTTGCGTCAACACGTGGTCGATATGGTGCGATCCAGCACCCGTCGAACTGAGAATCGTCGTATCCGAGATTGGTGAACAGTGGTCTCCGAACACCGCTCCGGCGAGAACAGCGGCAAGTGTCGGAAGCAAGAGCTCCGGCTCGACTGCCATAATCAAATCGGCTCCGATTGGAAGCATGAGACCGAACGTCCCCCAGCTCGTTCCTGTCGAGAACGCCATGAGACCGGCGATCATGAACAAGAGGAACGGCAAGTAAGATGGTGAAATCGAATCCGTAACGAAACTTGCCAAGTAGTCACCTGTCTTCATGTCACCGATGACGGCGATAATCGTCCAAGCAAACAACAAGATGAGCACTGCTGGCCACATGGCGCGAATTCCGCCCCATGTCGCTTGTCCATAGTCTTTCGCCGGAATCTTGCGGCCAATCAACAATAAGAGGGCGACAATCAAGCTGATGACAGCACCCGTTACCAGGGAACGTGTCACGTCTGTTGATTCGAACGCTCCGATCAACGAGAAGCTCTGACCGTCAGCGGCAAGCGCCTGTCCGCCCGTGTAGAGCATGGCCGACACCGTCGCGATAATCAAGGCGATAATCGGAACGATCAAGTCACGTACTTTTCCACCTTCATGTTCGTTCAAGTCTTCACTCATCCCCATCGGTGCACCTTTCGATGTATCGTAGAGCTCCCCTTGGAGGGCACGGAGTTCATGTGTGCGCATCGGTCCGATGGCAAGTCCCGTGTAGGCGACGTAAGCCGTCAAGAGAAGCGCGAATACCGCGTAGAAGTTCATCGGGATGATTTGGATGAACGCTGAGAACGATGAGTAGCTATCAATCGAATACTTCGCCAGGATACCTGCGATGATGGCGATGATATAAGCTCCCCAACTCGAGAGCGGGCTGATGACGCAGACCGGTGCGGCAGTCGAGTCAATCATGTAGGCGAGTTTTGCACGTGATACTTTTTTACGGTCTGTGAGCGGTCGGCTGATGTTCCCGACGGCTAAACTGTTAAAGTAATCGTCGATGAAAATTAAAATCCCAAGTCCGAACGAGACGAGACGAGCACCGCGGGCTGTCTTGACGTTTGAAGCGGCCCACTCTCCGAACGCGCGGGCGCCGCCCGACGTTTGGATGATCGATGACAAAATCCCAAGCAAGAGCAAGAACGCGATTAACAGCACGTTCCATTCATTGATGGCCCCATCCGCCCAAAATAGCGCAATGATGTTTGACCATAAATACTGAATCGATTCGAGCGGGTTGAAATTGTGAAGCAGTAGCACCCCTGCGATAATCCCGACACCGAGTGACGGAATGACTTTCCGTGTTGTGATGGCCATAATAATGGCGAGTAAAGCCGGTACGAGTGATAGTACCGAAGTTGAATAATCTACCATGCTGATTTCCTCCTCTTCTATTTGAGATGAGGCCCCCCTATGCTTAAAAAAA
This sequence comes from Exiguobacterium sp. s56, assembly GCF_018618255.1. Lineage (NCBI taxonomy): Bacteria > Bacillati > Bacillota > Bacilli > Caryophanales > Exiguobacterium > Exiguobacterium sp. s56. Next base: position 47,940 of record NZ_JACSLR010000013.1, read on the forward strand.
CGCAAAGCGAGGGCATCGGCAACAAAGCCGACACCCTCGCTGGATGTTCCGTCTTTCTTAGCCGACTTGGAGCGCTCCATACGTAAATATGTATGGCAGTCTGACGGGTATTTCCCGTCAGCCCAGCACAAAGTCAGAGACATGACTTTACACTTCGGCGATCTTGCCTTTCTGTAGTCTTCACCGTTGTCATCCTCGGACTACTTACTCATCAGCATCGCACCTCTACCTCATCGATAGCACGAATATTCATTTAAAGTTACGTCTAAATTATCATAGGTCATAGTGACTAATCAATAGTTTTTTTCATCTCGGATGATTTGTTTTAACACAGCGAGTGCGGCTTGATCGTCAGACTCGACCGCTTTAAAGAAATCACTAAAGAAATGATACAAGACGAATCGTTCGGCGTGTGACGATGTATGGTCTTTAATCGTCAGTAAGACGAGTTGACGCAACCGCCGTTTCGTCCGCGTCTCGTCAGGCAATTCTTCACATCGATCCTGGAAGGCACGATACACAGAATTGATCAAATCCTCATGTTCATCATACGACCTGTTGTAAGCAACTTGTTCCATCTGTTATATCCCCCCTTTCCATTTGTACCGATGAAACTTGTCGTAACTATACCAACTTAACCAAGAGCGTTCAATCGTTTCGGGTCGTTCTTAACAAAAATCATACGTTAGACTGACTTACGACTCGATGAATGAGAACGTCGTCACGTCGAATAGTCCCATATCGGTCAATTTCAAATCCGGGATGACCGGAAGCGCCAGGAACGACATCGTCAAATACGGGTTGAAGTGACGATGGGCCCCGACGACGTCGAGCGCATCGTTCAACTGTTCGAGCACGTCCGCCACTTCCGCATAAGGACGTTTCGTCATGAGTCCACCAATTTCAAGCGGTAAGACGGCCAGCACCTTGCCTTCTGACACCGCGACGACCCCACCGCCCACTTTTTCAAGCGTCTCGGCAGCGAGCAACATATCGTCCGGGCTCACCCCGGCGATGACGAGGTTATGGCTGTCGTGCGCGACCGTGGCCGCGAGCGCCCCTCGTTTCAAGCCGAAACCGGTTACCGGTGCGAGGGCCATATGACCCGTCCCGTGGTGGCGTTCGATGACGGCGAGCGTGGCGATATCTTGCTTGAGGTCGGCACCAGAAGCATCCGGATGAAAGACGAGTCGCTCCCGTTTCGTCAAGAGACTATTCGGCAATACTTGAATCACATCGACCGCTTCTTCCTTCACGGCCAAACGGAACGAATCAGCCGTCAAGTCCGGCAGCTTCAGCTCACCTTTCATCGGTTTCGGCACTTCAATCCCGTCAGCCTCGAACGTCGCCTTACCATCTTTAGCGACGACTTTCCCGTTCACGTAGACGGTGTCAATCGTTACCGATTCGACGTCTGACAAGATGACAAAGTTCGCGCGCTTGCCCGGGGCGATAGCACCCACGTCGGTTAGTCCATACGCCTCGGCCGCGTGCAGACTAGCAACGGCATAGGCCGTCTCTGGCTTGACGCCTTGTTTAATCGCCATGCGAATGTTGTAGTCGATCCCACCCTCAACGACGAGATCGTCCAAATGCTTATCGTCCGTACAGAATAAGAACCGGTGGGCGTTGCTCTCCGTGATGGCCCGGCTGACTTTTTCCACGTTCCGGGCAACCGACCCTTCACGAATTTGAACGTAAAAGCCGCGACGCACCCGTTCGAGCGCCTCCTCAGCCGTCGTACACTCATGATCGGTCATGATGCCGGCCGTGCGATACACGTTCAACTGATCCGGGCCAAGACCTGAGGCATGACCGTCGACGACTTTTCCGGCAAGTTCTGTCTGGGCGATCTTTTGAAGCATATCCGCACTACCCGACTCGACGGACGGATAGTCCATCACTTCGCCGAGACCGTGTACGCCCGGATCTCCTAAAAACGGTGCCAAGTCCTCGGCGTATAGCTTCGCACCTGCGTGCTCGAACGGTGTCGCCGGCACACAGCTTGGGAGCATCATGCGCACATCGAGCGGCAAGCCTTTGGCATCCGCCAACATATACTCGATTCCGAGCGCCCCGTTGACGTTCGCAATCTCATGCGGATCGGCGATGACTGTCGTGACTCCGAGCGGCAGGACCGCCTTGGCGAACTCGTGAGGCGGTACCATCGATGATTCAATATGGACGTGTGAATCGATGAACGACGGTGCGAGCGTCCAGGACGGGTCGTGGTATTCCGTCTCCCCTTCGTAACCGTCCCCGATGGCCACGATGTATCCCGCATCGATAGCGACATCCGTGCGAATCGTCTCACGACTGTAGACGTCGATGACCGCCACATCTTTAAAGACGACCGCTGCTTTCTTTTTCTTCGCCGCGATGTCGATCAAATGTTGTTTCTCCATCTGTGTGTCTCCTTTTTCCTACGTATTTTTACTATCTTAACAAGAATAATCTTTCAGGCGCAATTTCTTTTTCAACTTATGCGACAATGAAAGCATATCTGTTTGAAAGGGGTTACACTTATGCAGTACAAATTAGGCAAATTGATGCCGCAAGTTGACGAGACGGTTTTTCTCGCACCTGGGTCCCACGTGATCGGTGATGTCACCATCGGCGCCCATTCCGGCGTCTGGTTCAACACGGTCATTCGAGGCGATGAGGGACCGATTCGCATCGGTTCTTACGTGAATATCCAAGACGGATCGATGGTCCACCAATATGAAGGTTCCCCGACAGTCATTCATGACCGCGTCTCCATCGGACATATGGCGATGATTCACGGCTGTGAGATTGAAGAAGGTTGTCTCATCGGGATGCATGCCACCGTTCTCGACGGTGCAAAAATCGGGAAGGGCTCGTTCATCGCCGCTGGTGCTCTCGTCACACCGAACATGCAAATTCCGGAAGGCGTCATGGTCATGGGCGTCCCTGCCAAAGTCGTCCGTCCGCTTAACGACGAAGATCGCTTCATCATGGAACGGACCGTCAACAAATATGCGAAACGAGCCGAGCAGTACAGACAGACGTGTGAACCACTGACATCCACATAAAGTTTGTGAAAGCGTTTACAAGATTCATAAAATGTTAACGATTTCCCCGATTTTTCTTTATGTTTCCTTTGTATACTGAGGATGTAGTCAAGCCGACGTGTCGAAAGGGGCCAATTTGTATGTATCCAAATCATGCCGAACTGATGTTAGACTTGTACGCTTCGTCCGTTAACCCAAGTTATTGCCTGCATATCGAGGATTCGTTCGATGATACGCTACAAGGTACACATCGAGAGGTTTGGGAACGACTGCAATTGGATAATAATATAGAGAAAGAAATTAAAACTGAGGGAACGTGAACACGATGATTCCAACGAATGTCATTCAAGACTGGCTTGCAGCCAAGTTAAAAAAATAAACCGAGCGCTCACATGAACGGCTCAGTCTCATTGACCTATAAAGATTGGCCCGGTCGTAGTCACCTACGCTCGGGCCTTTTCGTTCACTCAAAAATTGTCAAACTAGCGTCAATCGATTGACGTTGCTTCGTCGGTGGCACGTCTTCGTAACGACCGAGCTGGAGTAACCCGACAAACGTCTCACCTTCAGCTCCAATCATCTCTTGAAGCCTGGCATCCTCAAAAATACCGCCCGTCCGCCAGACGAGGCCGATTTGTTGCTCACTACACAATAAATGAAAGTTTTGAATCATCGTCGCCGTCGCGAGTAGCGCATCTTTCTTCCCTTTGTCCGTCTCGAACGCTTTCGTCGTCACGTAGACACATGCGGCCGCGTTACGAATCCGCCCGGCGATCTTCTCACGTTTCGATTCCGGTCCATCTTGAAACGCCGGTTCGAGCGCCTGAAGCAAGACGTCTTTTCCATCCCCGTTGAACAAATAGAGATTCCACGGTTCGACTTTGTTATGAAACGGCGCTTGGTGAGCTGACGCCAACAACTCATAGAGTACTTTCGTCGCAATTGGTTCTTCCGTGAACATGCGAATCGTCCGCCGCGATTCAATCAACTGTTGTCCTGCTGTCTTTTCCATTGAAGTCACTTCCCCCTCTGTTCTCTCTCCCCCATCATAATTAAAAGCATTTCTCATTTGAAGAAGAACGACTTCCATTAAAAAACGCATCCCTGAATCAGGAATGCGTTTATGGCGTCACGTCGATTGTCCGACAATCTCACAGGCGACCAAGTCTTCGAGCGTCTGTCTCCGGACGACGAGACGATGTGTCCCGTCTTTCACGAAGACGACGGCCGGGCGGAGCATCTGGTTATAGTTGCTTGCCATCGAGAAGTTATACGCTCCCGTCGCTTTGACAAGCAAGAGATCACCAGCTTCGACCGGCGGGATAAGCGAACGGTTCGAGATGATGTCTCCCGACTCGCAGCACGCCCCGACGATTTTCGCCTCGAGCGTCTTCGCTTCATCCATCCGTGTCGCCGCAATGACGTCATATTCAGCGTCATAGAGAGCGGGACGAATGTTATCCGTCATCCCTCCATCGACCGAGACGTACGTGCGGACACCGCTCACTTCTTTCACCGTCCCGACTTCATAGAGCGTCGCGCCGGCGTTGGCGACGAGCCAACGGCCCGGTTCAATGCCGATTTTCGGAAGCGGCAAGCCGAAGCGTTCCACTTCCGCGACGAGCGTGTCCATCACTTGCGTCATCGTGTCGGCGAAGTCGAGCGGGTCGTCCGACTCGAGATAGGCGACACCGAAGCCGCCACCGATATTCAAGACGTCGGCCGTATACCCCGTCTCTTGACGGATCGTCTCGATGAAGTTGACCATCGTTTTGACCGTATTGATGAACAGCGTCGGTTCTTGAATCTGCGAGCCGACGTGACAGTGAATGCCTCGCAGTTGCAGTCGTTCCGCTTGTAGCGTTGCTTTGATCGCTTCGAGATACGTATCATCATGGGTCGGGAAGCCGAATTTCGTATCGACCCCGCCCGTCTGAATCGCCTCATGGGCGCCTCCGACGACTTGTGGGACGATGCGGAGCAAGACATCGACGTCTACCCCTTGCTCAGCGGCCAGACCCGACAACAGCCCAATCTCACGCATGTTGTCGATGGTGAAGTGGGTAATTCCGTTCTCGAGCGCGAACGTGATGTCCTGCACCGTCTTGTTCGAGCCGTGGACGTGAATCCGGTCAGCCGGGACACCGGCGTGGAGCGCGACGAACATCTCGCCCCGCGAGACGACGTCGATGCTCAGACCCGCTGCCATCACTTTATCGTATACGGCCGCAATCGACATCGCTTTCGATGCGTACAGCGCGTACGTGTTCGGATACTTGTCGAGGAACGCGTTCCGGACAAGGTCGAGACGACGTTCGAGTTCAGGCTCGCTCATGATATAGAGCGGTGTCCCGTACGTCGCTTGAAGTTCACGGACGGACACGCCTTCGATCATACAAACTGATTGGTTGGTGGTGTACATACATTGCCTCCTTCAAAGCGATGCGGGACACGCCATGAGCGTGCGCATAATTGTTCTGAGTTATTGGCGTGACCGGTACGGGTCACGTCATCGATTTTCGTAAGATGGCCATACAGCTCCACACGATCTCCGACTTGTACGGTGTCATCGACGCGTAAAAAACTGTGGCTCATGAAAATGTTGCTGATGAACGGATAGGCTCGTCCTTCGATATGGGCTGGTAAGAAGCGCCGGGCTCGCATGAGTCCGTCACCATAGCCGACCGAGAGTACGGCGATGCGTTCTTTCGTCTCGGCCGTGTAGCCCGTACCGTAACCGACGTGGGCACCGGCCTCGATGTCATGCACGGCGACGACTTCTGTTTCCCAGCGAAACGCCGGGATGAGCCAATCGACCGGTTCGACCGAAGAGTAGCCATAGAGAAAGATACCGACACGGACGTGCGTGCAATGCCCGAGACGCGGGTCCGCTTGAAGCGTCGCTGCACTGTTGGCTGCGTGCACGATGTCGAACGTATGCCGCTCCATGAGACGATTCGACCAGTCGGCGAACCGCTCCACGTGCACACTGTGCTCGATTTCGGCGTTATCCGCGTCAGCGAGTGGGAAATGTGTACATAACCCGACAAGATCGAGCCCCTCGTCTTGGCAAAAGGCGACGATGGCCAACGCTTCCTGGAACGTCTTCGCACCGAAGCGGTTCATGCCGACGTCGAGCTTCAAATGAAGCCGGACCCCGTCGAGCTGGTCCCGTTGCGAGACGAGCCAGTCATAGGAACCGATGGCGACGTCAAGTTGGTCACGATGGACGCTTGTCCACTCGTATACCGGGTTCATGACAAGAACGCGTGCTTCCGGAGCTGATGCCCGGACCTCGCTCGCCTCGTCAAGCGTCGTCACCATGAAGTGACGCACCCCTTCTTCGTACAGTGTCGTCACAACTGGCTCCATCCCTAAGTTATAGGCGTTGTTTTTTACGACGGCGAACACCGGTCGGCCAAGCGCTTCAATCCGACGTTTGTTTTCGCGAACCGCATTCAAGTCAATTGTGACTCCCATACAAAAAACTCCTTTACTCTTTGACTCCAGCTTTGACGAACGTGACCCAATCACGGTGGCCTGCGATTTGTCCTGTCACAGCCTCACGGTAACGCGAGAGCATATTCGTCGCGACCGTTTGAACGCCGCCACCAATCGAAATATTGTCGATTTCGATGACGCTCGTCACTTCAGCCGCCGTTCCTGTTAAGAAAATCTCATCTGCGACATATAGTTCGTCACGTCCGATGTGGCGTTCGATGACCTCGAACCCTTCCTCACGGGCAAGTTCGATCACCGTTTGACGCGTGATGCCGTCGAGCACCGAGCAATCGAGTGACGGTGTGAAAATTTTGTTTCCTTTTACGAGGAAGATGTTGGCGACGCTCGCCTCGCTGACGTTTCCGTTCATGTCGAGGGCAATCGCTTCGTCATATCCGTCACGGACCGCTTCTCCTTTAAGGAGTTGCGAGTTCATATAGTTCGCTGCCGCTTTCGCTTGCATCGGCATCATCGTCGAAGAGACGCGGCGATACGAGGCGACTTTCGCACGGATTCCGACCGTCTTGCTGAAATATTCGCCGAGCGGCCAGCACGAGATCGCGACGTGTACTTTTGTTTCCTGCGTCGGCATGAGTGCCTGCCAAGGTGTGCCGAGGAAAACGAATGGGCGGATGTAACAAGCTTCAAATCCGTTGCGTTCAATCAATTCGATTGTTGCTTGTTCGAGCTCATCGACCGTGTACGGCAAGTCGACGTGATAGTATGCACACGAACGAACGAGTCGCTCCAAGTGTTCACGGAGTCGGAAGATGGCCGGGCCTTCCTCTGTGTGGTATGCCCGAATCCCTTCAAAGAACCCACTACCGTAGTGAATTGCGTGCGTCATGATACTCGTGTTCGCATCACTCGGCTCGATCCAAGCCCCGTCTTGCCACATCCATTGTCCATACTGTTCCATTGTTCAACTCTCCCATTCATTTTTGATATTTTCTGTCTATTATACGTTACAGGGAGCGTAAGTCATCAACAAGTTGTGTTTTTTCTGCGGTTTTTTCATCTTTTTGCTTAATGACGCGGGCTGGTGTACCGGCAACGACGACGCCTGGCGGTACGTCTTGCGTGACGACACTACCTGCTGCGACAACGGCATTTTCACCGATGCGGACGCCTTCCAAAATGACGGCGTTCGCACCGACCATGACACCGTCTTCGATGATGACCGGATCTTTTGAAGGTGGCTCAAGAACACCTGCCACGACAGCGCCAGCGCCAAGGTGGACGTTTTTCCCGAGTGTCCCGCGGGCACCGATGACCGCGTTCATATCGACCATCGACCCGTCACCGATGACGGCACCGATATTGATGACAGCACCCATCATGACGACGACGTTGTTCCCGATTTGAACGTGGTCGCGAATGAACGAACCTGGTTCGATGCGGGCATTCAACTGCGTCGTATCGAGCATCGGTACGGCGCTGTTCCGGCGATCGTATTCGAGGTGCGTGTCCGTGATGACGGCAGCGTTCGCTTCTAGGAAAGCAGCCGCACGTTCAGCCGTTGTAAGGAACAGTTTCGACTCGTCTGTTCCAAAAGCTTTGGCATCTTCGATTGTCAGACCGGCCAATTGACCGTTAACGTACAATTTGACAGGCGTTTCTTTCTTGGCATCTTTAATGTATTGCGCGATTTCATAAGCGTTTGTGAGTAACATGAGTGGCCTCCTCGTATAGGTTCGTTAAATTGTATAGTCCGGCTGGGCGGTCAAGAATCGTTGCCGCCGCAGCGAGTGCCCCGTTCGCGAAGACGCGTTTGGACAGGGCCGTGTGTTTCAATTCAAGCATTTCGTCGTCTCCGGCAAAGAGGACGGTATGTTCTCCAAAAATCGTCCCCCCGCGTACCGAATGCATGCCGAGTTCATCGGCTGCACGCGCTTCGCGGCGCGGTGTCCGGTCATATACCGGTGTCACGTCGCGTTTCGCCTCGATGGCACGGGCGAGCAATTCCGCCGTCCCGCTCGGTGCATCGACTTTTTTGCGGTGGTGCGCCTCAATCACTTCGATGTCATAACCGAGCGTGAGCGGGACGAGTTGGTCGAGCAACTGTTTCAGGAGCGCGATCCCATAAGACGTATTATACGACTGGAAAATCGGGATCTCCTGAGACGCCGCTTCAATTTTGACGAGCTCTGCTTCCGAGAAGCCCGTCGTCGCGATGACGAGCGGGATTTGCTTGGCTTTCCCGAACGCGAGTACGTCATCCAACAACGCCGGGTTCGAGAAGTCGATGACGACATCGACGTCGGCCTCGACATCTTGTATCGAGACGGGATGTTCCCCTCCGGCCGGTGAGACGATGGCTGCAACGGTCAAGTTTTGTGTCCGGGCGACTTCTTCGACGATCTGTCCCATCGCGCCGTATCCATGAATGAGTAAGTTCACTGTCTCACCTCATTGAACTGCTCCATTGCCGATAACAAGCGAGCCTCGGCCGTCGCGCTCATCGGGACGAGCGGGAGACGTGGTGCACCGAACTCGAAGCCGCGCGCATTGAGTGCTGCTTTGACCGGAATCGGATTCACTTCCGCGAACAATTCGTCGATGACCGGGAGCAGTCGGAGCTGCCATGTGCGTGCCGTTTCCAAATCTCCGGCGAGGAGCGCTTCAGCTAATGCGACCGTCGCACCCGGATAGACGTTCGAAAGGACCGAGACAACACCTTGCGCCCCCCAAGCCATATAAGGAAGGATTTGATCATCGTTCCCGCAATAGACTGGGAACCCTTCCGGTACGTGCGCCATCATTTGAGCCATCACTGAGATATCCCCGCTCGCTTCTTTGAGCGCAGCGATGCGTGGGTGATCAGCGAGTTCCCCAACCGTTGCCGGATCAAGGGCGACGCCCGTCCGCGATGGTACGTTGTAGAGCATGAGCGGAATCGGTGACGCGTCGGCAATCGCTGTGAAGTGGGCAATCAGACCCGCTTGCGTCGACTTGTTGTAATAAGGCGTGACGACCATCGCCATCTCGGCTCCGAGTTCGGCGGCCCGTTTCGTCTTTTGAATGCTGAGCGCCGTGTTGTTCGACCCGGTTCCGGCGATGATAACGGCGCGCCCGGCAGCGACTTCAATCGCTTTGACGAGAAGCGTCTCGAACTCTTCGTCCGTGATGGTCATGCCCTCACCAGTCGTTCCCCCGATCACGAGACCGCTGACACCTTCTTTAATTTGATCTTCAATCAACGCTTCCCATGCTGTGAGATTTAGCTGACCGTCTGCTTGAAACGGTGTAGCGAGTGCGGTTGCGACTCCTGTGAACATATAATCTCCCCCTTATTTCGTAGCAGTCTGCCCAATCATGCATTGGGCGATTTGGACGGCGTTCGCTGCCGCGCCTTTTCGAACGTTATCAGCGACGCACCAGAGATGGAACGTGTTCGGCTGTGACTCGTCGACACGGATACGACCGACGTACACGTCGTCTGTCCCGTTCGCATCGAGCGGTGTCGGATAGACGAGTTCCCCTGGGTTATCCATCAAGACGACACCTGGCGCGTCCGCGAGCACGGCTTTCACTTCGGCGAGCGTCGCGTCGCGGTCGAGCGTGACTGTGATGGAGACGGCGTGGCTGTTGCGGACCGGGACACGGACACATGTTGCGGTGACACCGAGGTTCGGCGCGTTTAAAATCTTGCGTGTCTCTTCAATCATCTTCTGTTCTTCTTTCGTATAACCGTTCTCTAAGAACACATCAATGTGTGGCAAGACGTTATCGTAAATCGGATACGGATAGTTCTTCGGCTCTTCCCCACGTGCTCCGCGTTCCAAGTCTTCAATCCCTTTTTGGCCCGAGCCAGAGACGGCTTGATACGACGTATAGGCGACACGCGTCAATCCGTATACTTCCGCGAGTGGTGCGAGCGCGACGACCGATTGGATCGTCGAGCAGTTCGGGTTGGCGATGAGCGTCTTGTCCGGGCTCAGTTCGACTCGGTTCACTTCCGGTACGATGAGCGGAATGTCCGCCTGCATCCGGAATGCACTCGAGTTGTCGATGACGATGACACCTTGTTCACTCAGGCGAGGCGCATATTGTTCACTGATGCTCCCACCGGCTGAGAAGAGCGCGATATCGATTGGGTCCGCATAAATCGCGTCCGACAGTTCCCGGATGACGACGTCCTTGCCGTTCACGTTCACGGTCTTCCCGGCCGAACGAGATGATGCGTACAACATCAATTCGTTAATCGGGAATTCATACTCGGTCAATACTTCAATCATCTTTTGGCCGACGGCACCGGTCGCACCGACGACGGCTACGTTATACATGTGGCGTCCTCCTTATAACTTGAAGCGGGTCGCGATGGCCGCGACGGCTGCTTCGACGTCTTGTTCGTTAATCGTGTACGAGATGCTAATCTCGGATGTCGTGACTTGATAGAATGGGATTCCGCTCTCGCGGAACGTGGCGAACAGTTCGGCTGCGACACCGGTCGCGTCACGCATGCCGATGCCGACGACCGAGATTTTCGCATGCTCGGTATGACGGTCGATTTTGATTTGTGGGAACGTCTCAGTCAGTTCCGCGAGCGCCTCTTCGAGAAACGCTTCTTCATCGAGCGGACAGGTGAACGACAGGAATACTTCACCATCGAACGCGGTCTGACTGATCATATCGATATTGACATGACGCTGTGACAATTTCTCGAAAATGTCGGCAACTCCTGCCACCGAATGTGGAATATGTTTGATTGAGACGCTGAGCACGTTCTTCACGACGCTCACGCTCGTCACCGCTTTTTGTTCCATCGCCTGTGTCATATCCATGATCCATGTTCCTCCTTCGCTCGCAAGCGTCTTTCCTACAAAGATGTTCACATCAAATTTTTTCGCGAGCTCTACGCTACGCATCTCCATCACTTTCGACCCGAGCGCGCTCATCTCCATCATCTCGTCATACGAGACGGTATCTAATCGGCGGGCCGTCGGATGGATGCGCGGGTCAGCCGTATAGACACCGGCGACGTCTGTGTAAATCTCACAGCGTTTGCTGAGGACGGCGGCCAAGGCGACAGCGGTCGTATCCGATCCGCCTCGTCCGAGCGTCGTCACATCACCGAACTCGTTGACACCTTGGAAACCGGCGACGATGACGACGTCATATGTCCGGAGCTTCTCTTCGAGCACTTCTTTGCGAATCGCCTTGATTTTACTTTTCGTGTGAATGCCCATCGTGTCGATCCCGGCTTGTTGTCCGGTAAGCGAGATGGCAGCCACGCCTCGAGAGTTTAAAGCGATGCTGAGCAGGCTGATCGTCTGCTCCTCACCGACCGCGAGCAAGCGGTCCAGTTCACGAATCATCGGGCGTTCCGTGATTTGTTTGGCGAGTGACAACAGTGAGTCAGTCGTTTTCCCCATCGCGGAGACGACGACGACAAGTTTTTCTCCGGCCGCGGCCCGTGTCTGTAAATATTCGGAAATGGCCTGGATTTGTTCAATCGTGGCAACGGAGCTGCCTCCAAATTTCAATACGGTTGTCATCAGGTTCCCCACTTTCATGATGTCCACCAACAGAAAAAGCGGCAGACCGGTAGGAAGCACTCTCCCTACGGTCTGCCGCTTGTACGCGCAGTTGAAAAACGATTAAAGAATCGTTCCGTAGATAGCGCTCCATGGCATTTCATCCATGGCAGTGTAGGCGTTATTCACGACTACCCCAGCCTTCGTTCGTACGCATGCGAACGTCGACTTCGGCGAAATTCCCCTTTCGGCTCGATCCGGAATGCGTCCGTGTCGATCAAGCGTACTCATGTCATTCGCAACCTCTATCTGTCAGTTGTTAGTTTTAGTTATAACAAATGCATCCCGGCTTGCCAACCTTTTTTTAGAAAAAAGGAAAATTTCTAAAAACAATCACCACGTCTTCTTCATCATCCGATGCGGGATGTCCGCGTCTAAAAAATCGTCCCCGTACGCCTCATATCCGAGACGCTCATAGAAAGGGAGTGCCGTCAGTTGAGCGCCAAGTTTGAGCTCATGTAACTCGCTCGTCCGGGCGAAGGACTCGATAGCGAGCATAACCTCCTTGGCATATCCGTTGCCGCGCGCCGAAGCGAGTGTGGCGACGCGCTCGACTTTCCCGACCGCGTCACCGATTGGACGCAGACGCGCCGTCGTCACCGGCTCACCGTCCACTGTCCCGACGAAATGGATACAGTCTGGGTCAAGCTCATCATATTCGATTTCAGGGGCGATGCCTTGCTCGTGAATAAACACTGTCGCCCGCACAACCCGTGCCTGTTCAATCAGTTCTGCTTCCTTGCCGTGCTCAATCTTCAACATGATACCATCCCTTCCTGAAGCCGTTTCACGATTTCTGCCGTCGCGCGTTCCAACTCGATGACCGATTCGAATCGGGCCTGGGCTTGTTTATGACTGCCGCCACCGCGACCGATGCCGAGGTCGTCGAGCGTCCGTTTTAAGAATTTACCGATGGCGATGTCATGTGTCCCGTCATGCATGAGCCATAGCTTTTGACCCGCATGATTGGCTCCGACAGCGATTCGGCCCGTCGCGGCGATGCGTTCGACGATGGTCGTCGTCAACGTCTCCGCTTCCGTCTTACCGATATGGGTGATGACGTAATTGTCTTCCTGCAAAAAGGCAGCGACTTTCGCTTTCGCGACACGCGCCTCGAGCGCCTTCACTTCCTTGTCCCGCTCGAGACGAAGATTTCGTTCCTCGAGGACACGGGCAGCGACCGTCTCGTTCGTCGTCGATAACGTTTGGTGAATCGTCCGCAACGCCGTCCGTGACGAATGGATGGCGGACAAGGCCCGGTGACCGGCAACATACGTCAAACGAACGTTCCCACGAACTTTCTTCATCGAGGTCACATGGACGATCCCAAGTTGGCCGGTCGTCTCGACATGTGTCCCACCGCACGCGTTGTAATCGAGTCCCTCAATGTCGACGATCCGGATCATCCCGGTGCGATCGGTCGGTTTGCGTAACCGATCGACCTCGACCTCTGCGGACGCGAGTTCGTACGTGGAGACGGGACGGTTCTCAAAGATGATGCGTTGCACGTCTCGTTCCAACGACTCGATTTGAGTCCAATCGAGCGTCTCTGTCTCGATTTCAAGCGACGACTCCTCTTGTCCGATGCCGAAGCTGAGCGTCTGAATGCCGTATTCGTCTTCCAATAAAGCTGTCAACACGTGCTGAGCCGTGTGTTGAATCGAGTGGTCGTGACGGATCGCTTCATCGACTATGCCGGTCACGAACGTCCCACGTTCGAGCCCCGGTTCGACTAAATGCCAGACGACCTCCTCGACCCGTTGCACATCGAGAACGGGTTGTCCGTCGAGTGTTCCGACGTCCGGAGGTTGGCCCCCGCCTTCCGCATAAAATAATGTGGATTCAAGCGCGACCCACGTCCCGCGCGCATCGGTGCGCACGTCGGTCACCGTCGTTTCAAATTGCCATGGCTTCATCTTGATCGCCGCCTTTTCTGTAGGATATGTTCAGACAACTAGTCTAATTTGGTCTATAATAAGAAACACTTACTTTAGCAGTCAGGAGCGATATGCATGTTACAGATTGATAAACAATCACCGCTACCTATTTATTATCAAATCGAAGCCTATTTAAAGCAACAAATAGATGCCGGCGAGCTCCAACCCGGGGAATCCATCCCATCCGAACGGGAGTTTTCCGAGCGCTATAACGTGAGCCGGATGACGGTCCGCCAAGCGATCACAAACTTGGTCAACGCCGGTTATTTGAGCCGTCAAAAAGGCCGAGGCACGTTCGTTGCCAACAAGAAAATCACGATGGCCTTGTCCGGATTGACAAGTTTCTCGGAAGAAATCAAACATCGGGGCATGCGTCCGTTTAGCCGCCTGTTGTCGTTCCAGACGATTTCAGCCCCGGCCAAAATCGCCCAAAAATTGAGCGTCGCGCTCGACACGCCCGTCTATGAGATGCGACGTCTCCGTCTCGCCGATGAGAACGTGCTCGCCCTCGAGACGGCATACATCCCGGTCGCCTTACTACCGAACTTGACCGAGACAGATGCCGTCGGTTCGATTTACGAGTTCGCCGAGCAGTCAGGGCTCCGGTTGAAGAATGCGACCCAAACCCTCGAGGCGAGGAGCGCGGGACCGGAGGAAGCAAAGCTGTTGACGATTTCTCCGAACGCCCCTGTGCTCTTAATCGACCAACGGACGTATCTCGAGAACGGGGACATGTTCGAATATAGCCGTTCCTTGTTCCGCGGCGACGCCTACTCGTTCACCGTTGCGATGGAACGCACATAAAAAATGGTTTGCCGCGGACGGCAAACCATTTTTTTATTGTGCTTCATACGTGATTCCGGCTGGGTCGTACATATACGTCTCAAGCTCGGTATCGGTCATCGGCTCGACTTCATTCCCGGCATCGGCCTGTTGGACGCGGTAACGAACTTCTTCGAGCAACGGCTCGTTCAAGAAGTAATAGAAATGACCGTCGACACCGCGGGCCCCTTCACCGGTCAACTGATATTGAACCGTGTTGTTGAGGGCGCCGACGTCCTCGATTAAACGCATATAATCGTTCGGACCGAGCGTCGTCTGCATGTTGTCCCCGACTGCTTTCAACACTTTGTCGTAGTTGTTGATGAGCGACGTGCCGAGCGCTTGGTCAAGGACGGCATTGATGACTTCCATCTGACGCTGTCCGCGACCGATGTCTCCGCGTGGGTCGTCATAGCGGTTACGGACGTAAGCGAGTGCCTCTTCGCCCGATAACTGCTGAAGCCCTGCTTCGACTTGGACGACTTCTCGTGAGGCGTCGTAACTCTTCTGTTCAGACGAGAACGGGACGTCGATTTCGACCCCGCCGACGGCATCGATGAAGTCGACGAACCCTTGGAAGTTGAGGGAGACGACGTGGTCGATGTCGATGCCGACCAAGTCTTCAATCGTGTTCGTCGCCATCCGCATACCGTTGTTCGGGTTCGATTCATCCATCGACCCGAAGTAATAGGCGTGCGTGATTTTGTCTTGATCGAGACCCGTCTTACCGTACGGGATATTGAAGCCCGTATAGTCGATGTTGACGTACGAGTCACGCGGGATGCTGAGCATCGTCGTCTGTTTGTTTTTCTTGTTCAGAATGACGACAATCATGACGTCAGACCGACCATACTCGCCGCGCGCTTTCTTCTGCGGGGACAAGTCCGTCCCGAGCACGAGGAAGCTCTCGGTATCCTCTTTATCAAATCGAGTCGGTTCGATAGTCGGATCATCCTCAAGCGTCACTTGAGTACCTGACAGCATGTTATGCGCTTTATAAAAAGCCGTTCCATACATGCTTGAGCCAACGATGACGGCAATCAATACAAGGGCGCTGAACAGCTTATAAAACGCAGACGGGCCTTTGCGCCGTCTACGAGCTTGGGTTCTTGAATTCATGAGTTTCTCCTTCGCGATCGAATGATATGAGCTTCACCTATTATAGAGGAAACCTCGACTTTTGTCGAAAACGTTTTGATTACAAATCCATTTCCATACAATTTCCCACAGTTAACGAGAAAAAACCTGGAGACACTTGTCTCCAGGTCATCAAGCTCGGATCGAAAAGAATCGGTCGGCCGCTTCACTGCCACGCGCCTGTAACACATTGCTACAAGCCGAGGCCGCTTCGGCATCGAGCACGATGGTCACACTTGGATGCGCCTGTAAGATGGAAGCCGGCCAGTCAATCGTCGGCACGCTCTCAATCATGTGATGCACGGCTTCGGCTTTACGGGTACCGGTCGCGACGAGGACGATCTCGCGTGCGTTCATAATCGTATCGAGTCCCATCGTGATGGCCTGCGTCGGCACGTCTTCGATTGAATCGAAGAAACGGCGGTTCGCTTCACGCGTCGACTCGGTCAGTTCGGTCACATGCGTCTTCGCATCGAGCGCGGTACCCGGCTCATTGAAGGCGATATGTCCGTTCTCTCCGATGCCTAGCAATTGCAGATCGACACCAATCGAGCGGACGAGCTGTTCATAGCGTGCCGCTTCCGCTTCCGGGTCGGCCGCGTCACCGTGAGGCAGATGGCTCTGTTTGAATGGGATGTCATTGAACAGCTTCTCTTCCATGAAGTGATGATAGCTTTGCGGATGACTCGGCGCGAGCCCGATATACTCATCAATATTGACGCTCGTCACATGACTGCAGTCGAGCCGATCTCGTTTGAACATCTGATACATCCCGACCGGTGTACTGCCTGTCGCGAGTCCGAGCACGAATTCGCGCTTCCCGGCGACCCGCTCCTTGATGAGTGTATATGCGATTTCTTCTGCGTCCGTCGGTGTGTTCGCCACTAATATGTTCATTGCATGTCCTCCTTCGAATAACTGACCTCTCCTTGATGAATCGTCGTCACGACCGTCATTGCGTCATCCCAAATGACGAGATCCGCGTCGAAGCCAGGCGCGATGGCCCCTTTGTTCGTCAAACCGAACTCACGCGCTTGGTTCGCCGACGTCATCTTCACCGCTTCTTGCACCGTGCATCCCGTGTATAACAGCATGTTGCGGAACGCCGCGTCCATCGTCAAGACGCTGCCGGCCAAGTTCCCGGCTTCGAGTCGAGCCGCCCCGCCTTCGACGATGACCGGTTGACCCCCGAGTTCATAACGGCCGTCCGGAAGACCTTTGGCGCGCATCGCATCCGTAATGACGACGAGACCGTCTGCCCCTTTCATGCGATAGGCGAAGTCGACCATCTCGTGACGGCTGTGAATCCCGTCTGGAATGATTTCAACCATGACGTCCCGCTCCAACAGACAATAGCCGACCGTTCCCGGCTCCCGATGATGAATCCCTCGCATCTGATTGTATAAGTGCGTGCCATGCTTGACGTTCGCTTCCTTGTTCTCGGCAAACGTGGCGTTCGTGTGTCCGGTCGATCCGATTGCACCGGTTTCACCCATCACCTGTTCAAGCTCACGTGCTCCCGGACGTTCCGGCGCATACGTGACGAGGCGAATGTGACCGCCCGCCTCCTGTTGCCATGTGCGGAATTGATTTGCATCGGGATCGATAATATATTCGGCCGGCTGTGCCCCCGCATTGTCGACGTTGACGAACGGTCCCTCTAGATGGATGCCGACGAGTGACGTGTCTCCCGCCTCGATGACAGTCCGGGCTGCTTGCAACGCCTTCGTAATGGCAGTCGGTGACTGTGTAATCGTCGTCGCAAAATAAGACGTCACACCTTCAGCGAGCATCGAACGGCTGAGATGACGTAGTCGATCCACGTCCGCATCCATCGTATCGACGTCGTAACCGCCGTGGATGTGGACGTCAATCATGCCTGGCGTCACGAGTGCCCCACGAACGTCAATCTCTTTATCTGTTCCTGCCTGATAGTCCTCCATCGCACCGACGCTCACAATCGTCGTGCCATCGGATTGGATATAGCCTCGTTCCCACGTTTCGTCCCCCGAAACGATGTGTGCATTGATGATCACCATAATCGGTCATCCACCTTTCTTCAAGTAGCTTCATCGTTATCATATCAAAAACCAGTATAGTTGTATAGACCAATATTACCAACTGACAAACTTGATTTCCCCAGTTCTTTGCCCATCCTGTTTCCCCCTCAAACAACAAAAAGGCTGACGCCGTAGCGTCAACCTGTCTCGGTTAGGATGTTTCGTTCGTAATCGGTTGGGCCTCATACCGTTTGACGATATGAATGAGACGCATGACCAGCAACACGGCTCCGGCCGCTAGACCCGCAATCAAACCAATCCAATAGCCGTCCGGTCCGAAACCGAACTGTTCGGCAAGCGCATAGCCGAGCGGGAGGCCGATGACCCAATAGGCGATGAGCGACAAGATGAGCGTCACGTTGACGTCCTTGAACCCGCGTAAAATCCCTTGAATCGGGGCGGCGACCGCATCCGATAATTGGAAGAAGACCGCAAAAATCATGAAGTGGGCCGCGAGTTCCACGACGGCCGCATCGTTCGTATAGATGGCCGCAACCCGTTCATTTTGCCAAAACAGAAGCGCTCCCGAGAATGATGACACACCGAGACAAAGGACGATACCGATTTTGGCATAGCGTACGGCATCCTTCAGCCTCCGGGCCCCGAGCTCATAGCCGACGACAATCGTCAGCGCGCTCGACGCGGACAACGGCAACATATAGACAAATGAAGCGAAGTTGATGGCCGCTTGGTGGGCCGCGACGATATTGTCTCCATATTCACTCAAGAGCAACGTCACCGCCGCAAAGATGCTCACTTCCGCAAAAATGGCGAGACCGATCGGTGTCCCGAGCTTGAGCAGTTCTTTCTGTCTCGGCCAGAAGATACGCTCCACTGAGCGCAAGAAACGATATTCAAGGAAAGGCTTGCCGTTCCGGACAAACGCGAACGCCATAAAGAAGAGCAACCAATATGTGATGGCCGAGGCGATTCCCGCCCCGACACCGCCATAGGCCGGGACGCCGAGTTTTCCAAAGATGAAGATGTAATTTAATCCGACGTTAATGGGTAACCCTAATAGTATAAGTAGCATCGAGATTCGCGTTTTGCCGAGCGAGTCCATGAGCGTGCGTAGCACGTTGAACAAGAACATCGGCAACACCCCGAATCCGAGTGCGAGCAAATACCCTTTGGCAATCCGTTTCCCTTCCTCACTCAGTCCCATGCCGTCGACAGCCGTCGGGACGAGCCAAAAGCCGAGGACGAGCGTCGCGATGCTCAGACCGATCGCTAAGTATACGCCTTGGTACAGCGTCCGTTGAATCTGCTGGATATTGCGGGCCCCGAGCGCCTGGGCGACGATTGGGGCGACAGCGAGCAGAATCCCGCTCAACCCCGTATAGACCGGCATCCATAAACTCGACCCGACACCGACCCCCGCCAAATCGACGGCGCCGGCTCGGCCCGACATGACTGTGTCAAAAAAGCTGATTAAGTAAAAGGACACTTGTGTCACCAAAATCGGGAAGAAGATGGTGAAGAACAGTTTGATTTTTTCATTTAGTGAATGTGTTTGATACATGGGCAACCTCATCTCATTTCAGAAAGGAAAAATTAGAATGAATCAACGGAATGCGGAAAAATTAAAATATGAGCTGTTAGAGACGTGGAACACGTTCAATCATTATATGACCGAGGCGCTCACGTTTCAAAACAGTGAAGATATCCACCAAGCCCGGGTCCATCTACGCAAGCTATTGACGTTCATGCAACTGTACGACACGAAGCCTTCGACGTATCGTCAATTGAAACAGTTGATGGAGGCGCTCGGTGCGGTGCGTGACGGAGATGTCCTCCTTGAAGGATTTGCCGTCGAGACCGAGCTCGATCAAGCTTTTGTTGAGCATGTCGAAACACAACGGGCCAAGGACCGCACGCTGTTGAAAGCGCGTGTGACCGAAAAAATGACGCCTTCGCTTGACCAGCAAGTCCGTCGCTTCATTGGCGGGCAGCTGTTCCGCGCCTTTCGCAAACAAGACGCGGCGGTGTTTCTCGATAAAGCCAAAGCCGACCGCAAGCGGCGCATCGCGACCCATCACGCAGCGACGAAACGGAACGACCGGCTCGATACCCTCCACAAAGTCCGGCTCGCCGTGAAGCGGGAGCGCTATTTGAATGAGTACTTATTGAACTATGAGCCGAGCGCCTCAAAAGACCAAGTTCAAAAACTGAAGCGGCTCCAGACCGAACTTGGTGATATGAATGACCGGCATCAGCTGTTGTTGCGCTGGACCGATTTCACGCCGCCAGCCGCCTTGACCGACGACTATAAAGAAGTCGTCCAGAAGCTGCACACCCGACTCGACGAATCGGTCGACGCCATCAAGCTTTAGCGCGACGTGTAGCGTTCGACGAGCAGTTCAAGCAACTTCATCCCGGCAATCGAGTTCCCTTTCGAGTCGAGGGCGGGACCGAAAATCCCAAAGCCGACATCACTCAATCCGAGCTCGTGTTTGCCGGTCGCGAGAATCGCACCCGACACCCCGCTCTTTCCAGGCAGGCCGACACGGACGGCAAATTCACCCGATGCGTCGTACATGCCGCACGTCGTCATGATGGCTTTGACGATACGGACGACGCGACGCGGAATCAATTCCTCGCCTGTGACCGGGTCTTCGCCGTTACCGGATAGAATCCGGCCGATGCGAGCCAAGTCAAAACAATCGATTTCGATGGCACACTGTTTCGTATACACATCGATAATCTCATCGACATCGCCCTCGACGATTCCGTGATGGCGCATGAAATAGAGCAAGGCCCGGTTCAAGTCGGTCGTCTCGTATTCCGAGCGAGCGACTTTTTCGTTATACGTGACTTCCTCGACCGGGACATCGAGCAACGTCGCCAAAAATTGACGGAACTGATAGATTTTCAGCTCCGCCGTGTCCCCTAAAATCATGCTCGTGACCGCGAGCGCCCCAGCGTTAATCATCGGATTGAGCGGTTTCGATGGCACCGTCTCTTCGAGTTTGGCAATCGAATTGAACGCATCCCCCGTCGGTTCCATACCGACTTTCGAGAACACGTAATCTTCTCCGAACTCCATCAAGACGTAACAGAGCGTCAACGCCTTCGAGACGCTTTGAATCGTGAACTTATGATGGACGTCCCCCGCATGAATATAAGAACCATCAGGTAGGCAAATTGCCACGCCGAGCAAATCATCTTGTACATGCGCGAGCTCCGGAATATAGTCGGCGACTTTTCCTTGTGCTGTGTACGGACGACACTCGTCGACCAAATGCGCCAACTGCTGTTCCAATACGTTCATCCAATCACCCCATGTCCGATAGTTTTTACCCGGGTCATCTTAACATATTTGAAGACGGTTAACCATCAAGTGGACCGTCTTCCTTATCCGGCTTATACCATTCCTCGTCGGCCCATATGACCGATGGGCTGTCCTCGTCACCTTCGAGCTTCTCACCATGCCGATTCATCGAGACGATGAACGCGATAATACCGACCACGACGACCGCCGCCGTTATCCCGAACCAAATCATAGGTGGTCCTCCTTCCAATCGTGACGAATTTGTCTAGAACCGTGTGAGACTTATCCTATGTCTACGTCAACATTCTCGGTACCGTTAGTAGGAATACTACATAGAAATGGGTGAATGGATTGAACAAGATTGCAATCATCGGTGGAGGGATTACCGGCATGGCCGCCGCGTATTATGCGAAACAGGCGGGAGCGCATGTCACATTGTATGAAGCAAGTGACCGGATTGGCGGAAAAATCAAGACCGTTTATCGAGACGGCTTCGTCTTAGAATGCGGGCCGGACGGATATATGGCCCGTAAGCCGACATTGACCGAGCTGATCACCGAACTTGGGCTTGACGACGATCTCGTCCGGTCGATGACCGGGACCTCGTACATTTACGTCCGGAACCGACTGCGACAGATGCCCGCAGGTTCGGTCATGGGCATCCCGACCAAGTTCTGGCCGATGGTCAAGACGGATCTGTTCACATGGCGCGGCAAGTTTCGGGCCGGTATGGACCTCGTGTTGCCCCGCGTCTATGCGGGATCAGATATCTCGCTCGATACGTTCTTTCGGGCCCGGCTCGGGTCGGAAGTCGTCGAGGCGATGATCGAACCGCTCCTGTCTGGGATTTACAATGGTACGCTCGACGATATGAGCATCGAGTCTACTTTCCCTCAGTTTATCACGATTGAACAAAAAACACGCAGCCTGATTCTCGGTATGAAAGCATTGACACCTCCTGTCCAAGCCGGTGTCAAACCGCGCGAGGCCGGTAAATTTTTATCGCTCGGCCAAGGGCTTGGTGTCTTGATCGAGGCGCTCCGTCCATCGATTGATCGCCTCTGTCTCGGGACACGGGTCGCGGCAGTCCGGCCCCATGAAGTGGTGCTCGAGGACGGAACGGTCGAGTCGTTTGACGGCATCGTGTTAGCCACCTCGCCGAACGCGCTCGGCCCGCTCCTCGGTCTCCCAGAAGCGGAACGGTTGTCGTCATTGAAACGCACGTCTTCCATCACCGTGCTCGCGGCGTTCGAGAAAGCAGACGTCGAGGCACTCGACGGGACGGGTTACGTCATCGCCAAAAGCGAAGGCAACGCCTTGACCGCTTGTAGCTGGATGCATAAGAAATGGCCGCATATGGCACCCGAAAACAAGGCGCTGTTACGCGTCTACATCGGCTCCGCGTTCGTTCCCGACCTGTTGACGGAATCCGACGAGACGATTGCCGATTTCGCGCTCCGTGAGCTTCGAAAAATTCAACACGTCGGTAACCCGATCTTCACGAGAGTCGAGCGTCACGTCGACACGATGCCGCAGTATGAGGTCGGCCATAAACAATACGTGCGCGCGTTCGAGGAAACATTGTCCTCCCTCGACGGCGTCGAAGCTTGTGGGGCGATTTTGCACGGCGTCGGTCTCCCCGACTGCGTCGACTCGGCCAAACAAGCCGTCACCCGCATCATGGCAAGACAGGTGGTGTCCGTATGAAACGAATCGACTACAACGAGAATCCGTTCATCGTCATTTGGGAAGTGACACGCGCCTGTGCACTGTCATGCGTCCATTGCCGGGCCGAGGCTCAGTTCCATCGTTATCCGGGTGAACTCGACACCGCCCAAGGTAAGGCGCTCATCCGCGACATTCATGCGATGGACAACCCGATTCTTGTCTTCACAGGTGGCGACCCGCTCATGCGCGAAGACTTGTTCGAGTTGACGGAATACGCCGCCTCGCTCGGAATGCGCGTATCGATGACCCCATCGGCAACGCCACGCGTGACCCATGACGCCGTCAAACGGGCGAAAGATGCAGGATTGACGCGTTGGGCGTTCTCGCTCGACGGTCCGGACGCCAAGTCACACGACTATTTCCGGGGTACCCGCGGCAGTTTCGAACGGACGTTGCGCGGTATCTCTTACTTTCGGGAAGAAGGCATGTCATTCCAAATCAATACGACGGTCACGGAATATAACGTCGATCAACTCCCGGACATCGCCAAACTCGTCGGTGAGCTCGGTGTGTCGGTTTGGACGCTGTTCTTCCTCGTGCCGACCGGCCGCGGGTCGCTCCTGCAGCCCGTCTCCCCAGAACGGCATGAAGAAGTCCTCCGCTGGGCGTTCGCTTTGCAAGAACACGTCCCATTCATCATCTCGACGACTGAAGCCCAGTTTTATCGGCGTATCGCCCGGCAAGAGAACTTGAAACGAAAACAAGTTGGATTGTCGCCCATCGGCCATCCGCATGACGATCTCGCCAAGGCACCCCGCGGCACGAATGACGGGAACGGTTTCGTGTTCATCTCGCATACGGGCGACGTGCAGCCGTCCGGTTTCTTACCGATTACGTGCGGCAACGTGAAACAAACACCGCTCGCCGAGATTTACCGGCACCACCCGGTTTTTAAATCACTACGCGATCCCGATACCCACCACGGAAAATGCGGCTACTGCGAGTATCGTTACGTATGCGGCGGCTCGCGGGCTCGCGCTTATGCCGTCACCGGCGACTATAAGGCCGAAGAACCGTACTGCATCTATCAACCTACACCTATCTCATAAACAAAGAGCGCCGGCATCAGCCAGCGCTCTTTCAATGTTTAATGCGTCACCGTCGCAGGACGAAGCGTCAACTCGTCGTTCTCGACATCGATGACGACCGTCTGGCCGTCCTCGATATCTCCGGCGAGAATGCTACGGGCAAGTTTCGTCTCAATCGTCCGTTGTACGTACCGGTTGATTGGACGGGCCCCGAACTGTGGCTCATACGCCTCGTCGGCGATAAACACTTTCGCAGCATCCGTGATCTCGATTTGAATCGAGCGCGCCGTCAAGCGACTACCCATGCGCGCGACCGCTTTCTCGACGATTTGGCCGATTTGAGCCCGCGTGAGCGGATGGAACAAAATCGTCTCATCGACCCGGTTCAAAAACTCGGGACGGAAGTGGCGGCGGAGCCGCTCGATGACTTGGCGTTCTTCCGCCTCATCGATGACACCATCTTTCGCCGCTTCGAGCAAGATGTCGGCCCCGATGTTCGATGTCATGATGACGATTGTGTTTTTGAAGTCGACGACACGTCCGTGCGAATCGGTCAAGCGACCATCATCGAGCAGTTGCAGCAAGATGTTGAACACATCGGCGTGCGCTTTCTCGACCTCATCGAGCAGGAGCACCGAGTACGGGTTGCGGCGGACTGCTTCCGTCAACTGACCGCCCTCTTCATAGCCGATATAACCTGGAGGCGCCCCGACGAGACGCGACACGGCGTGTTTCTCCATATACTCGCTCATGTCGAGACGTACGATATGGTCTTCCGAGTCGAACATCGCCTCGGCGAGCGCTTTCCCGAGTTCGGTCTTCCCGACACCCGTCGGTCCGAGGAACAAAAACGAGCCGATCGGACGGTTCGGATCTTTAATGCCGGCTCGAGCCCGAATGACGGCATCACTGACGAGGCGAATCGCATCGTCTTGTCCGAAGACACGTTGATGGAGCACCGTCTCGAGGTTGAGCAACTTGTCTCGCTCTCCTTCGGTCAATTTCGTCACGGGGATCCCCGTCCATTTCGAGACGACCTCGGCGATCTCTTCCTCGGTCACTTCTTCGCGGACGAGTTCACGTGTCACCGAACCGGCGAGCCGTTCCGCTTCCGCGAGTTCACGCTCGAGTTCCGGGATACGGCCATATTTGAGCTCGGAGGCCCGGTTCAAATCGTAGCGGCTCTCAGCTTCTTGCAGTTCGAGCTTCACTTTCTCCAAGTCGCCACGGATGTGTTGCACGCGATGCGTCGACTCTTTCTCGTTCTCCCAACGGAGTCGGAGCGCGTCCGACTGTTCGCGAATCGAGGCGAGTTCTTGTTGCAGCGCATCGAGTCGTTTCTTCGAGGCGTCATCACTTTCTTTCTTCAAGGCCGCCTCCTCAATCTCGAGTTGCATGACGCGGCGTACGAGTTCATCGAGTTCGGCCGGCATCGATTCCATCTCCGTCCGAATCATCGCACACGACTCATCGACGAGATCAATCGCCTTGTCCGGCATGAACCGGTCGGTGATGTAGCGGTTCGATAAGACGGCCGCTGCGACGAGCGCGTTGTCATGAATGCGGACACCGTGGTGAATCTCGAAGCGTTCTTTCAAACCGCGCAAAATCGACACCGTGTCTTCGACGTCCGGTTCGTCGACGAGCACTTGTTGGAAACGGCGCTCAAGTGCCGGGTCCTTCTCGATATATTGGCGATACTCATCGAGTGTCGTCGCGCCGATGCAGTGGAGTTCGCCGCGGGCGAGCATCGGTTTGAGCATGTTCCCGGCATCCATCGCCCCTTCGGACTTGCCGGCCCCGACAATCGTATGCAGTTCGTCAATGAAGAGGATGATTTTCCCTTCCGCTTCTTTCACTTCGTTCAAGACAGCTTGGAGCCGCTCTTCGAACTCACCGCGATATTTGGCCCCGGCGACGAGCGAACTCATATCGAGGCTGAAAATTGTCTTATCTTTCAAGCTTTCCGGAACGTCACCGCGAACGATGCGTTGGGCGAGCCCTTCGACGATCGCCGTCTTCCCGACACCCGGTTCTCCGATTAAGACCGGATTGTTTTTCGTCTTCCGACTCAAGATGCGGATGACGCGCCGAATCTCGCTATCACGCCCGATGACGGGATCGATTTTTCCGGTCTTTACTTCTTGAATCAAGTCGCGGCCATACTTCGTCAAGACGTCATACGTCGCTTCCGGCGACTTCGACGTGATGCGCCGATTTCCGCGGACGGCGACGAGCGCCTCGCGTAGTTTCTCTTCGGTCACACCTTTGCGCTCAAGCATGCTTTGCGCTTGGCTCTTATTCATAATGATGCCGAGCAGGACGTGCTCGACCGAGACATACTCGTCACTCATACCGGTTGCTTCCCGCTCCGCCGTCGTCAACACGTTCAACAGCGAGGCCGAAATCATCGGCGTCGTCGGCGTTTGAAGCTTCGGTGCGTTCTTGAGTGCCATCGCGACCTCGGCCTCAATCTCGGCGACGCTCAGCTCCATTTTTTGCAGTAGGAGCGGCGCGATGCCGTCCGTTTGTGAAATCATCGATGCCAAGACGTGCCATTCGTTCATCTCGCTATGGTGGTACTGTTTCGCAAGTGCCTGCGAACTGACGATGCCTTCATGTGCTTTATCGGTAAATCGATTGAAATCCATTCTGCTTCCTCCTTAGGCTCAACGTTCGAGTTGTTCGTAAACAGATCGGTGGCCGGCGTCTAGCGGCAAGTCGACTTCGAGTTGGACGAAGAGATCCGACCGGACTTTCGAGGCGGTCATGAACCCGCGCCCTGGGATGCGCATCCGTTGACCCGGGCGTGACCCCGGTTTCACTTTCAGTTTGACCCGGCCACCATCTAATGTCGCCACGACGACTTCTGTGCCGTCGAGGAAAGCGAGCGGGCGCAACCGTTTGACGGTAATGACGTTCGCTCCTTCTCGACGGTACGTATCATCATCCGTGAAATGCAGCTCGACGTACACGTCGCCGCGGTCACCCGCTTGTCCGACCTTGCTGCTCTTACCTTTGAGCCGTAACTTCTGCCCTTCGTGGGCGCCTTGCGGGATTTTCACGTTGACCGTTCCCGTCTGGAGACGCAGACTCACTTTAGAATCAGACGTCAATTGACTGAGTGGGACGTTGACACGGACCGTCTCATCGAGGTCTTCTTCGACCGCTTGATTAAAGAAGCTACCAAACATGTCCTCGAACCCGAACGTCCGCGACGTCGTCCGTGACCCGCCGCCAAACTGACGGAACAAGTCTTCGAACTGGGCCGACCCTTCCCCATATCCGTCGCCGCTGTAAGTCCCTCCGCCGAACGTCGGTCCTTCTGGACTGCCATAGCGGTCATAGTTCGCTTTCTTATCAGGATCACTCAGCACATCGAACGCTTCTTGGATTGCTTTGAACTTATCCTGCGCGTCCGAGTCTTTGTTCACATCCGGATGGTATTGTTTTGCCAGTTTTCGATACGCTCGCTTAATGTCTTGGTCGGACGCCTCTTTCGGCACGCCAAGGACGTCATAATAGTTTTTTGCCATCTCGTTTCACCTCACCTATTTCTTTCCCGATTCTGTTAAGTCTATTCTACCGATTTGGTCAAAGAAGGTCAAAGAATTTCCTCGTTACTTAGCATACGAAAAAAAGAAGGCATTCGTTTCATCACGATGCCTTCTTACGATTAGAAATATACTCTCGGACTGTCCATGCCTTCTTCGAACACGATGGTCACTTCTTGTTGGCCACCGAGTGAGGTGACGTTGATGCGGACCGGTACGTTCCGGTTGTACTCCCACCGGTTCTCGAGCAGACCGACGACGTGCTGGGTGAACCCGACGAGCTCGGCCCGGCTATAAAACTGGATGGGGATGTCGATTTCGATTCGTGACAACTCGCCGTTTTGATAGAAGCCTTTTCCAATCATTCCGCTGAAATCCGGGAACACATCGGCAATCCGGTCACTGAAGAGGGAGAACTTTTGGGCATCGTCGCGCACTTCGGTCGTCGCCGTGGCGGACGGGAAGTAATAATAGGTCTCATCGATGGCGGTCCAGTCGTTCGCCGCCACTTCATTGGCTGAGCCGACGAATGCCGATTTGATATAGTTCCCTGGTGTCGGTGAACCTTGCGGCGCTTTCATATACAACGCGACGTTGATATCGAGGTCTTTAAAGTCCTCACGTTTCCGCAACTGGGCGACGAGTTCATTCGCCATGCGTTCTCCTTCAGCGATGACTTTCTTCTCGTCCAACTTTTCCGTATAGGTCGGACCGAAGTTCGGCGCTTGGAACACGTACTCTTGATTCAAAATCAAGGCGAACGACACACCGCCGAGTTGATACCCACTATCCGTTTTCGTCATATAGTTTTGTTCGACGAGCGACGCCAAATAGAGTGGCGACTTTTTGTTCTCTTCGACGAACTGCTCCTCGGCCACTTCGGCCGTGCCGTTCGCATACGCCGGGTTGAGCGGAACGAGACCTTCTGACGTTTTGTCTTTACGGCCAAGCAGACGCGATACATCTTCACTCGTCAATAGCTGTCCTTCTTGATAGGCGTACTTCTCCGAATCGAACGCGCCGGTCGAATGGCGCATGAGGCCGAGCTCCACTTCTTCGAGCTCGAGCGATGAGCTGACTTGACGTTGCGCCAGTCCTCGGGCCGCAGCTGGTTTAAACGGAATGACCATCTGGTAATATGAATCACGCGCTTGAATCGCTTGAGTGACCCCTTCGGCTGCCGTCTCTTCGCCTGTCGGTGTGACTTCTTCTTCCCCCATCGGGATTTTCATAGAGCATCCGCCGAGAAAAACCGTCGCGGCGAGAGCTGGGATGAGCATCTGTTTCCATTTCATCTATGTCTGAACTCCTTTAATGATTCGTTTCGTTACACTTCGTCCATTATAACAAAATCATCCGTTGAAAAAAGTGTCGAAGCGGAATCAGTGCCAATTCACAGCAAAACACCCTTCAACTCGAGTTGAAGGGTGTCCACGTCATGCTTTCGGAGATGGGCGACGTCGATGCGTCAAGAACGAGAGACCGAGCACGATCAAGACGAGTCCGAGTACCGTTCCCCACGTTTTTGTCGTGCCGGTCATCGGAAGGGTCGCTTGGTCTGGCGTCACCGGAGTCGTTGGTTCCGGCACATAAACCGATTCATCTTGGTCATCACGGTTATCGTTACCCGGTTTTGGAAGGTTTTGCTTCACGTGCACGGTCGCCTCGACCGTCCGCGACACGCGCGCCTCACGATTGACTTCGAACGTGAACGTCGTCCGGTTCGTGAGCACTGCGCCGGCCCGCACATCATAAGATGGCAAGAGTACTTTCTCCATCTCGAGTACGACCTCTTCGCCGGGGATTAATCCGTTCTCGACTTCGGCCAGAGCACGCATGCCGTCTCGGAGCGTCTCGGTCGTCTCGCGCTGTTCTTTGGTCGTCAACGCCCCGCTCGTCCATTCGTCGATGACGTCGACGAAGTACAAGGTGACGTTCGACGTGTTCGTGATTGTATACGTATAGCGAATCGCCTCACCTGGATGCACCGTTTCGGGACGCGCCGTCTTCGTGACGGTGAAGTCAGCTTGATTCAATAAGACGATTTGTTGGCTCTCGGCATCGATGACTCGACCGTAAGCATCGGTCGCAGCGACGCGGAACACGTTCCCGATTTCAGGAGCGCTCGTCCGATCGTAATCGGTTGGAATCAATAAGTTGACGGTCGCCTCGACTCGTTCCCCAGCGAGAAGCCCATCATCGCCGACGAGTGCCAATAAGCGCTCGCGGACGTTTGCATTGAACGTGTCGACCGCCTTGGCGTCGATGTCGCCGCTAAAAAACTCATCTTCGATGGATGTAATCGTGAGCGCCGTCTCGCCTGTGTTCTCGATAACGAACGTATATGGAATCATCCCACCGACAACGGCTTGATCAATGTTTGCCTCTTTCCCGACCTCAAGGCCAATCGTCTCGTTCGGTACGACCGTGACATTCGCCTCCGTACAAGTTGCCGGAACGGTCTCGTCTTCAACACCGATACAGAACGTATTCGTCACGACGGTCTCACTCGTCACGTCTGGTGCGAACGTGTCGAACTGAATCGTCGTCGTTCCGACCGGTATCGTCGGGAACGTCCAATCAAAGGCAGGCGGTCCGCTCACGGTCGTTGGAGCGACCGAGCCTTCCGGACCGAGCACTTCGACCGAATCCGCGACGACGGTCAACGCTTCGGGCACTGTGTCGGTCACAGATAAGTTCTCAATCGGAGCGCCCGTCACATCGATAACGAGCCGATACGTCACCAAATCTCCGCCTAACATACGTTCAATCGGCCCATCGGCACCGAGCACCGATTGATCGATGGCAACTGCTGGACTAGCGGAAGGTGCGGCCATTTCTTCTGTGACAGGTTCCTCTGGCGATGGCTCCGGTTCAACGAGCGGGGGCTCGACCGGTATGTCGACGTCCGGAATCGTCTCCGTCCCGTCACCACCCGGTTCGATCGACTCGCCTGCAAGCTCCTCCATCTGAAACGCATAGACGGCGCCCGGAAATGAATAAGGAACACCGGCACTGTCATACAAGGTGACTTGATCGATTGTCGTCACGTCGACCTCGGTCGCGTCAATCATGAACCGCCAAATCGTTGACGTCTCACGTGCCCCGTAATACGTGACGTCCGCGTAAATCAAACTCGCGTCATCGTACGCTTCGATTTCTTCAGGGCTCAAATCAATTTGTGCATAAATTGGCGTAGGTGTCATTGTCGCGTTCGCGTAACTTCCATTCGGTGCCCACATGCTGATCAATACGAGGACGAATGTGATGAGTGCGATGAAACGTCGGTTGGTGCGTTGCATGATGGTCCCCTCCTCTAAGGTGTGACGAACGTCTGCGATGACACGCTCCGGCACGGGAGAGGGATGGAGGATGAGTGTGCGCGAGTCGTGGTGTAAGGTCTTGATGTCGAAAAGTATTTGTAGATACTAATCATTACCCGTCCCATGAGGGCACGAATCTGCTCGAAAACGGAAACGTTTGAAAATCAGGTCAATGAAAAAAAAGGCCCTCCTTCAGGAGGACCTCGTTCAAGATGGGTCGGCTAAGAAGGCGAGCAACGCTGCCTCATCCCACACTTCGATGCCAAGTGACTCGGCTTTCGTCAATTTCGACCCTGCCTTCTCGCCGGCGACGAGGAGGTCGGTGTTCTTGCTGACGCTGCCTGTGACGCTCGCACCGAGTAGTTCAAGTTGCTTACCGGCCTCGCCACGCGTCATCTCATGCAGTTTCCCGGTCAAAACGACTGTCTTCCCGGCGAGCGGCGCATCAGCGTCAGCGACCGGTCGTTTCGTACCTTTGAACGTCAGGTTGACACCTGCCGCGCCGAGGTCACGGACGAGGTCACGAGCTTCCGGCTTCTCAAAGTATAAGACGATCGATTCAGCCATCTTCGTACCGATACCATCGATTGACGTCAACTCGTCAATCGATGCCTCCATGACCGCCTCCATCGTCTCGAACCGTTCCGCAATCAACGCGGCCGCTTTTTGTCCGACGAGGCGGATACCGAGCGCGAACAAGACACGCTCGAGCGAGTTCTGTTTCGACTGCTCAATCGCCGCGAGCAAGTTCGTCACCGACGTTTCGCCCATCCGGTCTAGCGCGAGCAGCGCATCCCGGTCGAGACGATATAGGTCGGCCACGTTATGGACGAGGTCAGACGCATGGAGTTGCGTAATCACTTTCTCACCGAGCCCATCGATATTCATCGCCGGGCGCGATACGAAATGAATCAGCCCTTCGAGCAGTTGGGCCGGGCATTCCGGATTGACGCAGCGGTGGTCCGCCTCGCCCTCTAACCGGACGAGTTCAGATTCACAAGCTGGACAATGCGTCGGGAAGACGATTTCCGTCTCCTCCCCGGTCCGCTCACTGACGAGCGCCGAGACGACGGCCGGGATCACGTCCCCCGCTTTCTTGATGACGACACGGTCTCCGATGTGAAGGTCCTTCTCTACAATGAAGTCCTCGTTATGGAGCGTCGCATACGTCACGGTCGACCCTGCGACCGAGACCGGTGCAAACCGCGCACGCGGCGTGACTTTCCCGGTCCGCCCGACACTAAAGTCGACGTCTTCAATCGTCGTCACGACTTCCTCGGCCGGGAACTTATACGCGACGGCCCAACGCGGACTCTTCGCCGTGAAGCCGAGCTGTTCTTGCTCTTCGTAAGCTGCGACTTTGATGACGATGCCGTCAATCTCGTACGGCAACTCCGACCGCTTCGTCACATACGTTTCAATATAGTCCCATAACTCATCGGCCGTATGACACGTCGTGTATTCTTGGCTGACGGCAATCCCGAGACGGCGCAAATATTCGAGCGACTCGTCATGCGAGGCGGCGAGATCGTCCGTCGAGACGAGCCCGTAGGCGAAGAACGCCAAGTTCCGCGACGCCGCGATTTTCGAGTCGAGCTGCCGGAGCGAACCTGCCGCCGCATTGCGTGGGTTGGCGAATAGTGGTTCGCCGAGGCGTTCCCGCTCGTCGTTCAAATGTTCGAACGACCGTTTCGGCATGTACGCCTCACCGCGCACCTCGAACGTGACGTCCTCGTTCAACCGGAGCGGAATCGAGCGGATCGTCTTCAAGTTTTGTGTGATGTCTTCCCCAGTCGTCCCGTCCCCGCGCGTCGCGCCACGGACGAGCCGACCGTCTTCGTATTTCAGCGACACGGCGAGCCCGTCAAACTTGAGTTCGGCGACGAACAGCGGACTATAGCCGAGATCTTTCTCAATCCGTTCGACCCATTCGACGAGTTCTTCTTTGGAGAAGACGTTCCCGAGCGACAGCATCGGCGTGTCATGTGTCACTTTGACGAACGCATCGAGCGGGACGCCGCCGACACGTTGCGTCGGTGAATCCGGACTCCGGAGTTCCGGATAGTCCGTCTCGATTTCAATCAATTCGTTCATGAGACGGTCGTATTCCGCATCCGGGACACTCGGTCGGTCGAGCACATAATATTCATACCCGTATTGATTTAACTTTTGACGAATCGCTTCAACGCGTTCTGCCATCTCCATATGATCACCTCACGCTTTTTCGATTGGGGCAAACTTGGCGAGCAGGCGCTTGATGCCGACGGCCGGGAAAGCGATATCGAGCTCGAGCTGATCGCCTTCGCCACGCGTCTGAACGACCGTGCCTTGTCCCCATTTCTTATGATTGGCCTTGTCCCCAACGTTCCAACCGATTGATTCGGCGCCGGACGACTGGGCAAGTTTTGGTTTCGGTTTCGAGCTGAAGCCGTTCACAGGAAGTTTCCCCGGCGACTCGACTGGATTCCATGGCATCGGCTTCTTCGCTTTGCCCGATCGCTCCAAGAGCGTCTCTGGCAACTCGTGCAAGAAGCGCGACTCCGGGTTGTTTTGGAAACGCCCGTACAACATGCGGGACTGGGCCCGTGTCAAATAGAGACGCTTCTCGGCCCGCGTGATGCCGACGTACGCGAGACGGCGTTCTTCTTCCATCTCTTCCGGGTCGTTCAAGGCACGGCTGTGTGGGAACAACCCTTCTTCCATCCCAATCAAGAAGACGACCGGGAACTCAAGTCCCTTGGCCGAGTGTAGCGTCATGAGTGTGACTTGGTGTAACTCGTCGACTTCTTCGAGCGTGTCGAGGTCCGAGACGAGCGTCAAATCGGTCAGGAAGGCGACTAGTGTCTGCTCGTCACTCTCTTTCTCAAAATTTTGGGCGACCGAGAGGAACTCTTGCAAGTTCTCAAGGCGGCTCTCGGCTTCGAGCGTCTTCTCGATTTTGAGCATCTCTTCGTAGCCTGACTTCTTCAACACTTCTTCAATCAATTCCGAGATGGACAAGTAGTCGGCCATTTGACGCAAATCGACCATCAATTGACGGAACTCGGCGAGCTTCGTCGCTGTGCGCGGCGCAATGCCCGACAGTTCGATGTCACGAATCGCTTCCATGAGCGACACGCCTTGCATCCCGGCGAAGTCGCCGAGCTTATCGACCGTCGCGGCGCCGATGCCGCGCTTCGGTTCGTTGACGACACGGACGAATGAGATGTCCTCGTCTGGGTTGGCGATTAAGCGCAAATACGCCAAGATATCCTTGATTTCTTTTCGTTCATAGAACTTCGTCCCGCCGACCATCTTATACGGGATGTTCGACTTGAGGAGCATTTCCTCGAGTCCGCGCGATTGGGCGTTCGTCCGGTACAGGACGGCCATCTCGCCGTAATCGATGCCTTCTTGGCGGAGCTCCTTCATCTGATTGATGATGAAGAACGCTTCATCCCGGTCATCCGAGGCGACATGCAAGAGGAGTTTCTCGCCTTCGACGTTCTCGGTCCAGAGCTGCTTGTCTTTTCGACCCGAGTTGTTTTGAATGACACCGTTCGCCGCTTCCAAAATCCGCTTCGTCGACCGATAGTTTTGTTCGAGCAAGATGACGTGCGCGCTCGGATAATCCTTCTCGAACGTCAAGATGTTGGCGATGTCGGCGCCGCGCCAGCGATAAATCGACTGATCCGAGTCACCGACGACACACAGGTTCTCATGCGCCTGCGCGAGCAGCTTGACGAGCGTGTATTGGGCCCGGTTCGTATCTTGATACTCGTCGACGTGGATGTATTGGAACTTCTTCTGATAAAACGCGAGCACGTCCGGCGCTTCTTGGAACAACTGAATCGCCTTCATGATCAAGTCGTCAAAGTCGAGCACGTTGTTCTGCTTCAATTTCTTCTCATACGCCGTGTAGACGTCCGAGATGACTTTCTCGTACGGGTTGTTGCCGACGAGTGCGGCCGCATCTTGCGGCGTGCGGAGCTCGTTCTTATGGTTCGAAATCATACCGAGGAGCGTCCGCGGCTCATATTTTTTCGGGTCAAGGTTCAACTCTTTAAGCACTTGTTTGATGGCCGTCAACTGATCGGACGAGTCGAGAATCGAGAAGTTCCGGTCATAACGGATGCGATCGATGTCACGCCGCAAAATCCGGACACACATCGAGTGGAACGTCGAAATCCAAATATCGTCCGCGACGCCACCGACGAGGCGGGCGATCCGGTCTTTCATCTCGCGAGCCGCTTTGTTCGTGAACGTAATGGCGAGAATGTTCCACGGCGCGATTTGTTTCGACGCCATCAAGTAGGCGACGCGATGCGTCAAGACACGTGTTTTCCCAGACCCTGCCCCGGCCATGATGAGCAACGGGCCGTCCGTATATTTGACCGCCTCCGCTTGCGGAGGGTTCATGCCTTTGACTAATTCTTCACTCAAGTTATACATAATCGTTTCCTTTCCCTATCCAAACATTTGTTCTTATTTTATCGGAGTGCCGCGACAGTCGCAAGCGCTCCTTCGAAATTGTCATAAATCACATTGCCGACGACGATCGTATCCACGTGCTCGGCCATTACTCGGGCCGACTCGTATCCGGTGATGCCGCCCCCATAAAACAGATGGGCGTCCGGCACTGCCAGTCGCACTTCTTGGACGAGCTCGACCGATCCGAACGTGCCGCTATACTCTACATACAAGGAAGGCAGGCGGAACAAGCGATGTCCCGCTTCCGCATAGGCGATGGCTGTCTCGATGGACAAATCGGTCTTCGCCTCGGTCACGTGGGCCACTTTCGCATCTGGATTCAAGACGATATACCCTTGTCCGGTCACGTCAGCGTGAAACAAGTGTCCGTATCGTTCGAACGCTCTCGTTTGATGACCGATGACCCAGTCCACGGTGCCCGCGTTCAAGACGGTCGGAATGAAATAGTGGTCGAAGCCTCGAATCACTTGCTCGGGATGGCTCATCTCGAGCGCGAGCGGGATGCCGCATCCTTCGAGACGAGTATAGAGCGCGAACGTGTTTTCCGCGTCGACCCCGTCCGTCCCACCGATGAGGAAAGCGTCCGTGCCCGAACGGATGAGCGCTGCGAGCGCCGAATCATCGAGCGGTTTATTCGGATCAAGTTTAAAGACGTGGCGCCACGATTGAAAATCCATTCGGCTTCCCCCCCATTCGATACCTTCTCTAGTGTAGCGATTTTTCCCGTCGCTTGCATCTGTTGA
Source organism: Exiguobacterium sp. s56 (assembly GCF_018618255.1). NCBI lineage: Bacteria > Bacillati > Bacillota > Bacilli > Caryophanales > Exiguobacterium > Exiguobacterium sp. s56. The sequence goes on from NZ_JACSLR010000013.1 coordinate 84,083, forward strand.
ACAAAAAAAGACTTGCCGAGGCAAGTCTCAAGCACGTCTGGCGTGCGTCTTTTGTTCGCGGGCCGTCATCCATTTGGCGACGACGAGTGCGAACAGCCCGTAAACCGGGATGAACCAGAGCGGATTGGCCAAAAAGAAGCCGAGCACTGGAATCTCGAGTAACGGTGAATCTGGCGAGCAGAGCGCCGTTCCGTTCACGACCGCGATGAACGGTAAGACCGGGACGGCGAACACGTAACCAAAGTTGATCCAAAAAGCCTTCATGATCTGAGCTCCTTAGCCTAAGATGATTGATTCTTTCGGATAGTTGTACATCCGTTTCGGCTGTCTCCGCTGCAAAATCAAGATGAAGGCGATGACACCGATTCGACCGATGAACATTAAAATCGTGAGTACCCATTTTCCGACGTTACTGAACTCTGCCGACAGACCGACCGACAAGCCGGTCGTTCCGAACGCCGAACACGCCTCGAACAAGATGCGGGTAAGCGATGCGTCTTCAAAGAAGGTGAGCACCATGACCCCCGTGAGCAGGACAGCGAGTGACACCGTGATGATGACGAACGCTTTCCAAATATCCTCGAGCACAATCTCGCGCCCGAAAATTTTGATGGACGAGTCCCCGCGAATGAACGCGACGACCCCGAGCACGGCGACGGCGAACGTCGTCGTCCGAATCCCCCCGCCGACCGAGGACGGGGACGCCCCGATGAACATCAGAATCGATAACAATAACATACTGCCTTCCGAGAACAGGTTGACGTCTACCGTCGTCAAGCCCCCGTTTCGCGTCGTCACGGACTGGAACAAGGAATCCGAGAGCGCGAGCCAGAGCGGTAAACCTTTGAACGCGTTATTGTATTCAAATAGAAACAAGCCGACGGTCCCGACCGCGATCAATCCGAAGAACGTGGATACCGTCAATTTCGTGAACAACGAGAAGCGGCGCGGGAAATTCTCACGTTTCCGTATAATCCGGTTCGTCAAATAGGTGCGAATCTCGACGAGGACCGGGAACCCGATGGCGCCACCGGTCATGAGCGCGATTTGCGTAAAGATGACGAACGGGTCTTCCCGGAACGGCGCGAGCGAACTGCCGGTGATATCGAACCCCGCGTTCGTCGTCGCACTGATCGAACCGAACAGCCCTTGCAGGAACGCCTCTCTGGCCGTATCAAAGTAATTTAAGTAATGGATTCCGAGCATGATTGCCCCAATCGCTTCAATCGTGATAACGGTGATGACAATTTCCGCAATATACTTCACGATTCCAGACATCGACGTCTGGTTCTGGTCCCGTAAAATCAGCTGACGCTCACGAAAGCCAATCCGCTTTCCGAGCAAAATCCACATGATGACGTGCAAACTGATCAGACCGACCCCGCTCACTTGAACGATGAACAGGATGATGAACAGCCCGAACGTCGAAAACGTATCCGTCACGACGATTGGCGTCAAGCCGGTGACGCTGACACAGCTGACCGCAAAAAAGACGAGATCGGTGAATGTGATCGTGACACCCGGCTGTCGCGCAATCGGTAAGGCGAGCAAAATGACAGACAACACGACCGCCGCGCTGTAAATCAACACGAGTGTCTGGACCGGTGTCAGCTTCCGGAAGAACAGCTGTAAATTTCGTTTCATAAACTTGTCTTGCATCTCGCCCCTCCTCTCCCATCAAAAACAAGATGACTCTTACGAGTCACCTTCTGATTGTTTTAGACGTTCAAGGGCAAGATCATAACCGCCAGACCCGTAGTTCAAGCAACGCTTGACGCGGGAAATGGTGGCTGTCGAAGCACCTGTCGCTTCTTCAATTTTATGATATGTGCTACCTTCACGAATTTGACGGGCTACTTCAAGCCGTTGGGCGAGCGCCTGTACTTCGTTCACGGTCGCTAAATCTTCAAATAGTTGATAACAATCTTCGAGTGTATCGAGCTTCAAAATCGCCTCAAATAGCTGATCGAGCTCTCGTCCTCGTAATTTATCGAGTTGCATCCGCAAGCATCCTCTCTCATCGTACTTCTTTATCATTCTAAAGCACGACCGGCTCGGACTCAACTGTTCATCGTAAAATCGCCGGAAATAGTATTTGTTTCTTCATCACTTCGTAAATCCCGAGCGGTGTGGCCCGCACATATGGCAAGTGCGTTGACGCCAAGAACAAGAGCGTATAAATCGGGTCTTCGAATTTGTATCCACGAATCAGTAGCTCGGCCCGCAACCCTTCTTCTTGGACAATCAACCGTTCGACCGGCTCCTTCGACGTCATGCCACAGAGCGGGAGCGAGATTTCCGCGATCACCTCACCGCGGTCGACAAGGACGATGCCGCCGCCAAGTTCCTTCATCCGCTCGAAAGCCGTCAACATGTCTTGTTTGCATTTCCCAAGAATCAAATAGTCACCGCTAATCGAATACGAACTGACGAGGCCTCCGAAGTCGTTGGCGAATCCTTTCAGCACCGTATTGAGGCGCCATTTCCCTTCTTTATCGAGCAGCATGAGGAACGACTCGTCCCCGTCACGTGGCAGCTCATCTTGTCCGGTATCGTGCGTGATTTTGAACAGCTTCATGATGACCGAGTTGACCATGTCGAGCCCGACCGGCATGCTGAACGATAAGTCGTTCGGCGTCAGTTCGATGTCGACGTTCGTCGACGGCATCAAGGCAAGCGCCGCATCGACGAGCTCGTTCGGAAATTCGGACGTCCCGTCCCGATAAATCCATTGCCCTTTGGCAATGACAGCGCTCGGGCGTGGCTCATCAACCGCATCCAAAATATTGAGATGGGCGATGCGTCCCGGCGCAATCGAACCGAGGACGTGATCGAGCCCGAAGTGTCGCGCCACGTTCAACGAGACGATGCGGTATGCTTCAATTGGAGGCAAACCCGCCTCAATCATGATTTTCACGAGCGCGTCTTGTAACCCGTCTTGATAAAATCCTGGCGTCGACCCGTCTGTCGTGACCATCACATGATCGAACGCCTCGAGTCCGGCGTCGAGCAGACCACGGATGAGTCCCGGAAGGTCAGGACGAATGGAAGAGTGACGGAGTGTTGTCGTATAGCCGTGTTCGAGCCGGCAGAGCGCTTCTTCGGCCGTCATCGCTTCATGGTCGCTGTGAACACCCATCAACGCCATCTTCGTCAACGTCTTCGCCGAAGCCCCTGGGAAGTGTCCTTCGACCGGGAGACCGCACGTCTCCGCATCGAGCATCCACTGAAGCATCTCGTCATCACCTTTTAACGTCCGTGGCCAGGCCGTCAATTCTCCGGCCATGATGACGTCCGGGTGATTGAACCAAGCGTGAATCCGCTCGGAGTCGACGAGAACGCTGTCACGGTCAAGTTCGGTCTGCGTATCGAGACGCGCCCACCAGTACGTGCTCGTCGGAAGCTGTTGCATCGCTTCCAGTTGCGCAAACGCTTGCTCCTTATTTTGTAAAAAAAGAAGCATGTTGTCATTCACGAGCGTTGTCGTCCCCCGCTCACCTGCATACTTCGACAGCGTCGCCGGATTATATAGTTGGAATGGATGCGCGTGCGGCTCGATATAGCCCGGCACGATGTATTTCCCTGACATATCCACCGTTTCGACGGCAGCTTTCGGTACATCTGGCCCGACATAGACGATTCGGTCATGCTCAATCCATATGTTTGCTTGTTTCCACTGCTTCACGTACATATTTAAGTATGTGGCATTCGTCAATACGAGCGAAGGTGGTCTGACTTGGCTCACGACTTCTAATTGTGACCGAATCATCGCTTTAGACCACGGTGCCCGCGCCGATCGTTTTGGTGGCATCGAACCCAATCCTCCCTTAATCGCCTCGCCATTATTATTAGAAAATAATTTTGTAAGCGTTTTCTTTCATCTGATTCAAGTTTACCTTTTCTCTGAAAGGCTCGCAAGCTATGTTGCCCATTGTAACGGAATTCACATGAAATTCACACAAATAAAGACGTCTCCCACGGGAGACGCCTTCACCAATCGTACATCGTGACCGTCTTTTTCAAATAATGCTCGAGTTGAGCGAGCGGAACGGGCTTGCTGTAATGATAGCCTTGAATGAGGGAGCTGCTATGTTCGAGCACGAAGGCGAGCTGTTCCGGACGTTCGACTCCTTCGGTGACGATATCGAGCCCGAGCGTGTGGAACGTCTGATATAACCCTTCGAGCAACGCCCGGTCGAACGTGTTCTCCGGAATCCCTTTGACGAAATTCTGGTCGATTTTAATCAAATCGAGTTGGAGCGACTGTAAAAACGACAGCGACGACGTGCCGACCCCGAAGTCATCGAGCGAGATTTTGACGCCGATGGCCTTGAGCGATTGAATGAACTGCTGAAGTTCATATAAATTGCCGCCGACCTCGCTCTCGGTGATTTCGACATGGAGACGGTGAGGGTCAAACCTCGAACTCATCAACACTCGTTCTAATGAAGCTAAAAACGAACCGTCGGCGATTTGGCGCTTCGACACGTTAATCGATAGGAACAAGTGATGTCGTTCCACGTGGTCTTTCATCTCTGTGACCGCTTGTTCGAGCACCCAACGACCCAAATCAGAGATGAGACCGAGCTGTTCGGCAACAGGGATGAACAGTCCAGGTGAGATTTGACCTTTCGTCGGATGGTTCCAACGAATGAGCGCCTCGACGCCACGTACGGCAAACGGTCGCGGCGACACGATCGGTTGATAATACAGTTCGAATTCATCATGTTCGAGCGCATGGCGCAAGTCACGCTCCATCTCGAGCGTCTGTAAGTAGTGGCTTCCATCCTCGATTTCTTGGAACGTGAGCACTCGATTCTTTCCTGACAGTTTTGCCTCATGAATGACGACATCGAGCCGTCCCATCATCATCTCGTACGTATGGTGCGGTTCGGCACAAGTGAACACATCGATACCGATTGTCGCCGCCATCCCCTTCACCCCGTTGACTTCGGCCCAATCCTTCAAGTCTTTGATCAAACGCCGGGCGACCGGCTGCAATTGTTCGAGCGTCCAGCTTGGGTGGACGAACATGAATTCATCGGCACCGATTCGGGCGACAAATCCGTCTTCTTTATAAAAGTTGAGTCGGGAAGCGATATAAATCAGGACGGCGTCGCCTGTCCGGTGTCCGTACTGGTCGTTGATGCGCCGGAAATCGTCCAGGTCCAAACCGAGCACACCGATTTGGTCTTGTTTGCCACGTACGTTCGAGAAGTAGTCCTCAAGCGCGAGCCGGTTCGGGAGCAACGTCAACGCGTCACGAAACGCCCGGTCAATCACTTCGGCACGTGTGTCTTCGAGTGCCGCGAGCACTTCATTCATGCTCGTCGCCATCTGTTCAATCTCGTCGTGGCTGTTCGCATCACGACTGAGCCGGAGCCGGCTATCCCGTTCGAGTGTAATCACTTTCAACTCACTGACGATTTCCATGAGACGTCGAATCACGACCCGGTGAATCGTCCACAGCAACGAAAAGAAGAGACCGAGCCCAAGGACGACGAGGGCGATCATCCCGAGTCGCAACATCGCCACCGTATTTTCATAATGTGTTTGTTCGACGGTGAATTTGACTTCGAAATCGGACTGTTGAAACACGGTGCCAAGCGGAATCACGACGTCGGTCCCCGCATCGCCATCCGTGATGACCGTCTGATTTTGACGCGCGGGTTGAATCGTCAATGGAATTTTCGTCTGGGTGCTCATGTCCGCCAGAAATGCCGGGTCGACGAACTCGAGCATGACGAGCGTACCTTGACTTGGACCACTACTATCACTTCGTAAAATCGGGTGACTGACGTACAGCGTCGGACCGAAATCACTCGCATAGATGCCGTTTTGCGTACCTTCCTGATCGCTTAATCGAGAAGTGACCGCCTTGATGAGCGTTTGTTGATCGGTTTTTGACAACGTCGTGCTCGCTGAACGGAACGACGAGTAGAACGCTTCTCCGTCCCGGTCCAAATAGACGATGGCGTTGACGCTCAAGTTTTCAAGCGATTCCTCGCTAATGTTACTTTGGACATAGGAGGCGTTCCGTCGTTGAACGAACGTGTACGTGTCATTCCAGACGGCCCAATCGACGAGTGTGCGCTCGAGCGTATGCTTCCGATTGGCGAGCGTCTCTGACACGCTCGCGACTTGACTCTCGACCGTCTGCCGATCTTGCTCCATGCTCCTCTCGATAAAATAAGGGCGGACCCCAAAAAAGATGACTCCGACAAACACGACTATATTCACGGCCACCGCAATCATGAGCTTCGTCCGAATGCGCACGTCGACCACCTTCTTCCTTCAATCTACTCCATTATTGTAGAGCAGGAAGCGTGAATTCCCTTCTTTTCGCATGAAAAAAAGGACGGGTTGACCCATCCTTTAAAAAAAACGTGCCAACGCCCGTCCCCCGATGTCTCGACGGTAGAACGTCTGTGGCAAATCAAGTTGTTCGAGTGCCGTATAGACGGCATGTTTCGCTTCGAGCAAGGTCGGTTTTGTCGACGTGAGCACGAACAAGCGTCCCCCGTTGCCGACGATGTCCGCCCCGTCACGGGTCGTGCCCGCATGGAACACGAGCACATCGTCTCGTAAGTCACCGAAGCCTGATAGTACCTGTCCGGTCGTCGCTCGATCAGGATAGCCTTCTGCCGCGACGACGACTCCAATCGTATAGCCTTCCACCCATTCAATCGGATACGTTTTTTGGTCCACGACCGCCTCGATGACGTCGAGGAGAGGAGATGCCAAGTTCGGGAGAATGACCTCGGTCTCGGGATCGCCGAACCGAGCGTTGAACTCGATCACTTTCGGGCCATCCGCCGTCAAGATAAGACCTGCATACAAGAACCCTTCGAACGGAGTGCCTCGTTCGACCATCGTCCGCGCGAGCGGGAAGAGCACGCGCTCGACCGCTTCCGTGTACACGGCATCGTCGAGATGAGGCATCGGGCTATAAGCGCCCATGCCACCCGTATTCGGCCCTTTGTCGCCGTCAAACGCACGTTTGTGATCTTGTGACGTGATCATCGGGATGACGTGCTCGCCTGAGACGAACGCCATGAGCGAGAACTCTTCCCCGTCTAAAAACTCTTCGATGACGACACGGGACTGATCCCCGAACTTATCGGTGCCGAAGATGTCGTGAATCGCCGCCCGCGCCTCATCGAGTGTGAACGCGACGGTCACGCCTTTCCCGGCAGCGAGTCCGTCCGCTTTGACGACGAGCGGGGCTTCCGACTGATCGATATGACGTAGCGCCGACGCTGCGTCGGTAAACGTATCATATCCCGCTGTCGGAATATTTGCTTCGCGCATCACTTCTTTGGCGAAGGCTTTACTACCCTCGAGGAGCGCTGCCGCTTTCGTCGGTCCGAAGATGTGTTGACCTTCTGCTTGGAACGTATCGACGACTCCGGCCATCAGGGCCGATTCGGGGCCGACAATCGTCCAATCGATTTCTTCGCGCTTCGCAAACCCAACAAGGGACGAAACATCCGTCTCTTCAATCGGCACGCAGGTCACACCATCCATATTGAGATTGCCCGGGGCGACGAACACCTCATGTCCGTCTTGTCCCAGTTTCCAGGCGAGCGCGTGTTCACGGCCGCCACGTCCAATGACGAGTACGTTCATCTTATCGCTCCTCTCAATGTTTGAAGTGTCGAACTGACGTGAACACCATCGTGATGCCGTGACGGTTCGCCGCTTCGATCGACTCTTCGTCACGAATCGATCCGCCCGGTTGAATGATGGCCGTGATCCCGGCCGCAGCCGCAGCCTCGACCGTATCGCCCATCGGGAAGAACGCATCGCTACCGAGAGCGGCCCCTTGAGCACGTTCCCCTGCTTGTTCGAAAGCGATTTTCGCCGCGCCGACGCGGTTCATCTGTCCCGCACCGATGCCGATTGTCGTCTCGTCTTTGGCGACGACGATGGCGTTGGATTTCACGTGTTTCACGACACGCCACGCAAGTTTCAAATCTTCCCATTCAGACGCCGTCGGACGACGATCCGTCACGATTTGGCATGACGCATCATCGAGTGTGACGTCGTCCCCATCTTGTACGAGGAGACCGCCCGCGACGGCTGTCAAGCGCATCCCTGTCATCTGGCCCATGTCGAGCGTCAATAACCGAAGATTCTTTTTCTCTTTCAATCGGTCAAGTGCTGCCTCACTAAAGGATGGCGCGATGATGATTTCTAGGAAGATGTTGCGGAGCGCCTCTGCCGTTTCCACATCGACTTCACGGTTCAAGGCGACGATGCCTCCAAAAATCGAGACCGGATCGGCCGCATGGGCTCTTGAGAACGCCTGGCTGATTGTCTGTCCGACAGCGACACCGCACGGGTTCATATGTTTGACGACGATCGCTGCCGGCTCCGTCAATTCGCTGAGCGCCTCGAGCGCCGCATTCGTATCTTGGATATTGTTATATGAGAGTTCTTTGCCGTGCAGTTGCTTCGCGTTCGCGAGCGTCATCCCGTGATAGAGCGGCGTCTTGTAAAACGCTGCCTGCTGGTGCGGGTTTTCCCCGTAACGGAGGTCTTGTACTTTCTCATACGTGACCGTGAGCTGTTCCGGGAACGTCTCGCCGATCTGCTGCCCTAAATAGTCGGCAATCAAGGCGTCATACGCCGCCGTGTGACGGAACGCTTTTGTCGCAAGACGTTGACGTGTTTCGAACGTCGTCCCGCCGGCACGAACCGCTTCGGCCACATGACCGTAGTCGGCCGGATCAACGACGACCGTCACGCTGGCATGGTTTTTCGCGGCTGAACGGAGCATGCTCGGTCCACCGATATCGATATTTTCAATCGCTTCTTCATACGTCGCATTCTCTTTCGCAATCGTCTGTTTGAACGGGTATAAGTTGACGACGACATAGTCGATTGGCTCGATGTCATGGTCTCTCATCTGTTCGACGTGCGAGTCCAAATCGCGGCGTCCGAGCAGGCCACCGTGAACGAGCGGATGGAGCGTCTTCACGCGTCCGTCGAGCATCTCTGGGAACGACGTCACTGCTGAGATGTTTTTTACCGGAAGGCCGGCCGCGATGAGCGCTGCTTCCGTCCCGCCTGTCGAAATGAGTTCGATGCCCGCTTCATGCAACGCCTGCGCGAGCTCGACGATTCCTGTTTTATCTGACACACTCAGTAATGCTCTCACTTGAAAACCTCCTGTTGGATAAACACTTGTTGTAGTACGCGCGGATAGAGCTGATGCTCGACCGCTTGGATGCGTCTTGCCGCTTCGGCCGCATCACAGCCTGCGATAGCGACGTCTTGTTGGGCGATGATTGGTCCCGTGTCCATCCCGGCATCTACGTAATGAACCGTGACCCCGCTCGTCGGCACATTCGCCGCGAGCGCCTGACCGATGGCGTCTTTTCCAGGGAACGCCGGTAAGAGCGACGGATGGATGTTGATGATTTGCTTTGGATACGCGGTAAGCAGCACGTCCCCAATCAACCGCATATACCCGGCCAAGACAATATAGTCGGCGCCGAGTGCCTGTAGTAGGACGAGTATTTCTTGTTCGAATTCCGCTTTTGAGGCGTACGTCTTCGGTTCGAACGAGAAGGTCGGGATGTTGAACCGATCGGCCCGCTCGAGTACTTTCGCTTCTGGTTTGTCCGTGACGAGCAGGACGCATTCCCCTGACAAGTCGCCTCGGTCAATGGCTTGCCAAATCGCTTCGGCGTTGCTACCGGACCCGGAGGCGAAGATGGCAAACTTTTTCACTGGTCGACCCCCATGATGCGGACACCCGGTTTGGCATCGACTTTCCCGATGCGATGCGACGTCTCTCCGGCGCGCTCGAGCGCAGCTTCGACAGCTTCGACATCTTCAGGACGGACTGCGATCATGAAGCCGATACCCATATTGAACACGTTGAACATCTCTTGTTTCGAGACGTGCCCGACTTGTTCGAGCCAGTCGAACACGGGCAGGCTCGGCCAATTCGATGCGTCGAATGTGACACCGAGGCCTTCCGGCAGCATGCGTGGCACGTTCTCGTAAAAACCGCCGCCCGTGATATGGGCCATGCCTTGGACACGCCCCGTCGCGATGGCCGCTTTCGCCGCCTCGGAATAGATGCGCGTCGGCAACAAAAGGGCGTTCCCGAGCGTCGTGTCGAGCATGGCGATCTCATCAGTGTAGGCGAGCCCTTGAGATTCGACGATATGGCGGACGAGCGAGAATCCGTTTGAATGGACACCCGATGATGCGAGTCCGAGGACGATGTCCCCCGCTTCAATCGTCCGTCCATCGATCAGTGCTTCCTTCTCGACGACACCGACGGCGAATCCGGCGATGTCATATTCGCCGTCCGGATACATCCCCGGCATCTCGGCCGTCTCGCCTCCAACGAGGGCACAGCCCGCTTGGACACAGCCTTCGGCGACTCCTGCGACGATGCGCTCAAGTTTGGCCGGTTCCGCTTTTCCAGTCGCGATATAGTCTAAGAAATAAAGCGGTTCGGCCCCGTGGACGAGACAGTCATTGACACACATCGCCACACAGTCAATTCCAATCGTATCATGTTGGTCGAGCGCGAACGCGAGTTTGAGTTTCGTGCCGACCCCATCCGTTCCGCTGACGAGAATCGGATGTTTCAACTGCATCGAGCCAAGGTCAATCATCGCACCAAAACTACCGAGCCCGGTCATCACTTCTGGACGCATCGTCCGTGCAACGTGACGCTTCATGCGTGATACTGCCTCATAACCTGCCTCTAAATTCACACCCGCTTGTTCATATCTTAAACTCATCGTCAGTCCCCCTCAAGCTTTTGTCTCTGTTACAAGTTCCGCCAGTTCAGTTGGATAAAGTCCGGTGAAGCAAGCGGCGCACTGCCCGCGCAAGTTCCCTTCGAACGGCCGGTCGATTGCTTCGACCGTCCCATCCAATGTGAGGAACGCCAGTGAATCGGCCCCAATCTCTTCTTTAATCTCTTCGATGGATTTGGTGGCCGCAATCAACTCTTCCTTTGATGATGTATCGATGCCGTAATAGCACGGATGCTTGATCGGTGGTGACGTGATGCGCACATGCACTTCGGTCGCCCCGGCTTCACGGAGCAGTTTGACGATGCGTCGGCTCGTCGTCCCGCGAACGATTGAGTCGTCGACCATGATGACCCGCTTACCGCTCACGACACCTCGCAACGCCGACAGTTTCATCTTGACGCCGCGCTCCCGTAACTCTTGCGACGGTTGAATGAACGTCCGGCCGACGTATCGGTTTTTGATGAGTCCCATCTCGTACGGAATCCCGCTCGCCTCGGCGTAGCCGATGGCTGCTGAAATACTCGAATCAGGGACGCCGGTGACGACGTCCGCTTCGACCGGTGCCTCGTCGAACATCTTTTTCCCCATCGCCTTACGGGCCGTGTGCACGTTGACGCCATCGATGATCGAGTCCGGCCGCGAGAAGTAGATGTATTCCATTGAACACATCGCGCGGACCGAGGCCTCGCTGTACCGCTCCGATACAATCCCGTCTTGCGTGATCATAAGGAGTTCCCCTGGCTCGACATCACGTACGTACGTCGCCCCCACGACGTCGAACGCACATGTCTCTGAGGCGAATACGTAGGCTCCGTCCTCGGTCTGGCCGAGCGAGAGCGGACGTAATCCGTGAACATCGACGCCGACGTAGAGCGCGTCTTCCGTCAAGAAGAGGAAGGCGAACGCTCCGACGAGACGAGCCAAGCTATCCGCGATTCGTTCTTTCATCGAGTTGCCTCGGCTCCGCTTAATCAAGTGGGCGACGACTTCCGTGTCCGATGTCGTCTGAAAAATCGCACCTTCCGCTTCGAGCATATGTTTCAACTCGTTGGCGTTGACGAGATTCCCGTTGTGCGCCATCGCCAAATCGCCCGTGAGCGACTTGAAGTGGAGCGGTTGGACGTTCTCGAGCGTGTTGCCGCCTGCCGTCGAATAACGGACATGACCGATGGCGTGGTGCCCGGTCAATGCATCGAGCGACGGTTCGTCGAACACTTCAGCGACGAGTCCGAGCCCGCGTTTGGCGTGCAAGCGCTCCCCGTCAGCCGTGACGATGCCTGTCCCTTCTTGTCCCCGGTGTTGCAGGCTGTGGAGGCCGTAGTAGGCGAGGTGTGACGCTTCGTGGTGATTAAATACCCCGAATACCCCGCACTCCTCGTTCATGCCTCGGATGTCATATAACATGGAATAGCTCCTTCCCATACCCGTTCAAGTTCCGTGACGTCCATTTCGATTAGGCGGTCGCTCGCACGCACCGTCAATTGTGGCGTGTCTGTCACCTGTCCGATGCGTGTCGCCTTCGTCAACTTCGCGAACGCATCGGCTTGATGTGGCGCGACTGTGACGAGGAACCGTGACTGTGATTCGCTGAAAAGTGTCGTCACGAGATCTGTGTCGACTGTGACGTCTGCGCCGAAGCCCGTGCCGAACACGAGTTCAGGGAGTGCTGCGGCGAGTCCACCTTCCGATACGTCGTGGGCCGCCGTGACAAGTGCTTCCCGGATTGCTGCGAGGAGCGCTTGTTGCTGACGGCTCTCCGTCTCCAGGTCAAGCGTCGGCGCCTGTCCGCTCACTTGACCGTCTTTAAGCATTTGGAGCGCACTACCGCCGAACTCAGGTTTCGTCTCTCCGAGCAGGAAGATGATGTCGCCTGATTCTTTCGCGAACGACGTCGTGATATGTTCTGGCTTGTCGATCAAGCCGACCATGCCGACGACCGGCGTCGGATAAATCGCCGTCCCGTTCGACTCATTGTAAAGCGAAACGTTCCCGCCGATGACCGGTGTGTCGAGGGCACGGCACGCTTCGGCCATCCCTTCGACAGCTTGATCGAGCTGCCAGAACCCTTCTGGCTTGTCCGGGCTACCGAAGTTCAAGCAGTCCGTGAGGGCGAGCGGTGTGGCGCCGCTGGCGACGATGTTGCGCGCTGCCTCTGCGACCGCGATGGCACCACCGACACGCGGGTCGAGGTACACGTATTTGGCGTTGCAGTCCGTCGTCATCGCGAGCGCTTTGTCTGTGTCGCGAATCCGGATAACGGCCGCATCACTTCCTGGTGCAACGACGGTTGATGTTTGGACCATATGGTCGTATTGCTCATACACCCAACGTTTCGAGGCAATCGTCGGCATGGCAAGCACGTCTTTCCATGTCGTGAGTACGTCCGTGACGACCGGTTGGACCGGTGCCATCGCTTGGAACGTCTCATAATATGCCGGTACTTTCGACGGCTTATGGTAGACCGGTGCGTCTTCTGCGAGCGCGTCGACCGGTACTTCGGCTGCGACTTCCCCTTGATGGAGAAGACGGAGCACTTTTTCTTCGATGACGACACCGACTTTGATCGCATGAAGTCCCCACTTCGTGACGATTGCTTCGATTTCATCTTCATGCCCTGCCTTGACGACGAGAAGCATCCGCTCTTGTGACTCGGACAACATCATCTCGTAAGGCGTCATGTCAGCCTCGCGTTGTGGGACGAGGTCGAGGTTCATCTCGATGCCCATGCCTGCCTTCGATGCCATCTCGGCCGAAGACGACGTGAGACCAGCCGCTCCCATGTCTTGGATCCCGACGAGGGCTGGGTGCTTAATGACTTCCAAACACGCCTCAATCAACAGTTTCTCCATGAATGGGTCCCCGACTTGGACGGCCGGGCGTTTCTCGTCCGCATCCTCACCGAGTTCTTCCGAGGCGAACGTCGCCCCGTGAATGCCGTCGCGTCCTGTCGTTGCGCCGACGTACATGACCGAGTTGCCGACACCTTCGGCAATCCCTTTTTGAATGTCTTCATGGCGAATGAGTCCGACGCACATCGCGTTGACGAGCGGGTTGCCGGCATAGGCCGGGTCGAACGCGACTTCCCCACCGACCGTCGGGATGCCGACACAGTTGCCGTAACCGGCGATGCCGGAGACGACGTGGCCGAAAAGATGTTTCACACGTGATTCGTTCAAATCTCCGAAGCGGAGCGAGTTGAGGAGTGCGACCGGTCGCGCGCCCATCGAGAAGATGTCGCGGATAATCCCGCCGACACCTGTCGCCGCACCTTGGTACGGCTCAATCGCCGATGGATGGTTATGGCTCTCGATTTTGAATGCGACGGCCTGGCCATCGCCAATGTCGACGATGCCGGCACCTTCCCCAGGTCCTTGAAGGACGTGTTTCCCAGTAGTCGGGAATTTCCGGAGGACAGGCTTCGAGTTTTTGTACGAACAGTGTTCAGACCACATGACCGAGAATAACCCGATCTCTGTGTAATTCGGCTCACGACCGAGCAGTGAGACGACGAGCGCGTATTCCTCATCGGTCAAGCCCATCGTGGCGTAAAGTCGCTCTTCACGGATGTGTGTTGCTGTCGGTTCAGTTGTAAGTAGCATGTCGAGTCCCCCATTTCACCATCGAAGTGAATAATCGTTTGCCATCTTCCCCGCCTAAGAGTGCTTCGACCGCTCGTTCCGGGTGTGGCATCATTCCGAGTACGTTACCTTGTACGTTCGTGATTCCTGCGATATTCGCGACCGATCCATTCGGATTGTCGGTATACGTGAAGGCGATTTGCCCGTTCGCACGGAGCGTCTCGAGTGTCGCCTCGTCACAGTAGTAGTTGCCTTCCCCGTGCGCGATTGGGACTTGAATCGTCTCCCCGAGCTCATAATCGTTCGTGAACATCGTCTCGTTCGTTTCGACTTTCAATTCGACTGTCTTGCACATGAACTTCAAATCACGGTTGCGCATCAATACGCCCGGTAGGAGTCCCGCTTCGACGAGCACTTGGAATCCGTTACAGACGCCGAGCACTGGACGCCCTTCTTCGGCGAATCGTTTCACTTCGTTCATAATCGGTGAGAACTGGGCGATGGCACCACAGCGCAAGTAGTCCCCGTATGAGAAACCGCCTGGTAGGAGCACACCATCGTACCCATCAAGCGACGTTTCCGTATGGAACACATAGTCCGCTTCTTCGCCGAGGACATCTTTTACGGCATGATACATGTCGAGGTCACAGTTCGATCCGGGGAAGACGATGACAGCGAATTTCATGCGAGTACCCCCATCTCGATTCGATAGTTCTCGATAACCGTGTTGACGAGCAACTTCTCACACATGTCACGCACCATCGCTTCGGTCGTCTCATCTGCCACTTGAAGCTCGATGACTTTCCCGATGCGTACCGACTCTACCCCTGTAAAACCGAGATGTTCGAGCCCACCTTTTACGGCGACGCCTTGTGGATCCAGTACACTTTCACGTAATGTCACGTACACGTTTACTTTTTTCATCGGTCCATTCCCCCTATGCGTGTTAACAGTTGGCTGTATGTGTCTGTCAGAGATCCAAGGTCTCTGCGGAAAACGTCTTTATCGAGCTTTTGTTTCGTCTCTTTGTCCCAAAGCCGGCACGTGTCTGGTGAGATTTCATCGGCAAGGATGATCGTGCCATCGACTTTACCGAACTCAAGTTTGAAATCGATTAAATCGATGCCATGTTCATTGAAGAAATCGAGCAACACATCGTTGACCCACAGACCAAGTTGTCGCAATGTTTCGACTTCTTTGTGTGTGGCAACTTGCAGTAAACGGATATGATCCTCCGTTAAGAGTGGATCTCCGAGTGCGTCATCTTTATAGTAAAACTCGACAATCGGTGACAGGAGCGGTGTCCCTTCTTCCCAACCGAGTCGTTTGGCAAGGCTTCCGGCGGCGACGTTGCGAACGACGACCTCGAGCGGAATGATATCGACACGGCGCACGAGCTGCTCGCGATCCGATAGTCGCTTAATGAAATGCGTCGGAATCTTGTTATCGTGCATGAGTTCGAACAAGCGCGTCGTGATGGCATTGTTCAACACGCCTTTGCCGGCGATTGATTCTTTCTTCTCCCCGTTAAATGCTGTCGCGTCGTCTTTATAATAAACGCGGAGCACACCCTGTTCTTCAGTCTCAAATAACGCTTTCGCTTTACCTTCGTAAATTGCTTCCATCTGTATCGTCCCCCTTAAAAGTGAGAGGGGCATGAAGCCCCTCAACGATCACAAACCACAGCGTTCAAAAATAACATCGACACGGCGCACGTGATGGCTCGGGTCGAATAGGTCGTCGAGCTCGTCACTCGTGAAGAGTGCGCCCATCTCGGCGTCTTGTTCAATCAAGGTGCGGAACATCGTCTCTTCTTCCCACGCTTGCATCGCCTTCGGTTGAACGGCATCATAAGCGGCTTCGCGCGACCATCCTTTTTCAATCAACGCGAGCAAGATGCGTTGGGAGAAGATAATGCCAAACGTCCGGTCCATGTTCCGGCGCATATTATCCGGGAAGACCGTCAAGTTCTTCACGATATTGCCAAAGCGGTTCAACATGTAGTTGAGGAGACTCGTCGCATCCGGAAGAATGATCCGTTCTGCTGAGGAGTGTGAGATGTCACGTTCATGCCAGAGTGGGACGTTCTCATACGCCGTCACCATATGACCGCGAATGACACGGGCCAGGCCGGTCATGTTCTCTGAACCGATCGGGTTACGTTTATGCGGCATTGCTGACGATCCTTTTTGTCCTTTGGCGAAGAATTCTTCGACCTCACGTGTCTCTGTCTTTTGGAGGCCGCGAATCTCTGTCGCCATCTTCTCAATCGATGTGGCGATTAACGCGAGCGTGGACATGTATTCGGCGTGACGGTCACGTTGTAACGTCTGCGTCGAAATCGGTGCTGCTTGAATCCCTAATTTGTCACACACATACGATTCGATGAATGGATCAATGTTTGCGAACGTACCGACCGCACCACTCATCTTACCGAATTCAATCGTCTCGCGGGCTGCCATGAACCGTTTCTTGTTGCGCTTCATCTCTTCGTACCAAAGGGCGAGCTTCAATCCGAACGTCGTCGGTTCTGCGTGGACACCGTGTGTACGGCCCATCATGATGTCATACTTATGTGCTCTAGCTTTTTCAGCGAGGATGTCGATGAAACGGTCGATGTCAGCTTCTAAAATATCGTTCGCTTGCTTAATCAAGTACGATAAGGCCGTATCGACGACGTCTGTCGAAGTCAGTCCGTAATGCACCCACTTCTTCTCTTCACCGAGTGTCTCTGAGACGGCACGGGTGAATGCGATGACGTCATGACGTGTCTCTTGCTCGATTTCAAGGATGCGTTCGACATCAAACGATGCCTTGTCCCATAAGACGGCGACATCTTCCTTCGGGATGATACCAAGTTCGCTCCACGCCTCGCAGGCGTACAGCTCTACTTGGAGCCATGCCTCAAATTTATTCTGGTCTGTCCAAATCGCCGCCATCTCAGGACGGGTATAACGTGAAATCATAAAACGGTCTCCTTCCAAATTGCCAATTGTTCGATGGTCTGAAGCGCTTCTTTGACGGAAGCAGCAATCACGTTCAAATGTCCCATTTTCCGCCCCTGCTTCGCTTCTTCTTTCCCATACAAATGTAGTTTAACATTCGACGGTAACGTTTGCGGGTTCAGCTCGTCCATATGTTCGCCTAACAGGTTGACCATGACGATTGGTGTGTAAAGCGTCGTTCGCCCAAGCTTCATCCCGGTGATTGCCCGAATGTGTTGCTCGAACTGTGATGTCTCACAGGCATCAATCGTGTAATGCCCTGAGTTGTGAGGGCGTGGCGCAAGTTCATTCACGTACAATGAACCGTCTTCCATAATGAACAACTCAACCGCAAGCGTACCAATCAGTCCGATGTGGTCAGCGAGTTGGAGGGCCAAATGACGCGCCTCCTCTAAAATATCAGGCTCCACTCGTGCCGGTACAATCGAAAGATATAAAATATTGTTTCGATGAATGTTCTCGCTGATGGGGAACGTCGTCGTCTCGTGCGTCCCTCTCGTCACGATAACAGAGATTTCTTTTTTAAAAGGAAGCCAAGCTTCGGCCACATATTCCGTCTCTTCGAACTGATCTGTGAACGAGCTTACGTCTTGTTCTGAACGTATTACCGTTTGACCTTTACCGTCATAACCAAAACGGCACGTCTTAATCACAAACGGAAAACCTAACACGTCTCTTGCTCGAATGACATCACGGACGGAACGGACTGGAACGTACGGTGCGACTTGAAGACCTGCCCCTTCAATCATTTGTTTTTCAAAGATTCGATGCTGTGTCGCCTTCAAGACATCCATCCCTTGAGGACATTTGTCAGCAATGGCCTCAATCATCGCTGTATCAATGTTCTCAAATTCATAGGTGATGACGTCTGAACGATGTGCAAGTTCACGTGCTGCCGTTACGTCGTCAAATGCGGCGACGATGCTTGGTGCAACCTGAGCGGCGGGCGCGTTTGCGTTTGGATCGAGGCTTAGCGTTTCGTACCCCATAGCACTCGCACTGAGAGACATCATGCGACCTAACTGACCTCCACCTAAAATGCCGATTCTCATTAGATTAGTTCCTCCGTCGCTTGAAGTGCCATATCGCGCTTCGCTTGGCGATATGTATCTAGGCGTTCAACCAGTGCGGGGAATTGCAGGCTGAGGATTTGAACGGCGAGTAGGGCCGCGTTCGTCGCCCCGGCACGTCCGATAGCGACCGTTGCCACTGGTACTCCTGCAGGCATTTGAACAATCGAGAGCAAGGAATCAAGTCCATTTAACGCTTTAGATTGAACAGGCACTCCGATGACAGGAAGCGTTGTTTTCGCTGCGACCATTCCCGGTAAATGGGCTGCTCCTCCTGCGCCTGCAATGATGACTTGTATGCCTCTCGCACGGGCCTCTTCAGCATATTCAAACATTAAGTCCGGCGTCCGATGTGCCGAGACAACTTGTTTTTCATATGGAATACTCAATTCTTCTAGGATGTCACAAGCATGGCGCATCGTTTCCCAATCAGACGAGCTACCCATGATCACACCTACTGTTGCCTTCATTCAAATGTCCCCCTTAAATAAAGAAATCCCTAAACCGAATAACCAGTTTAGGGTATAGGCCACGACAAAAAAATGTCGACTATACCCCATAGTCTGATCAGAATCGGCGATCAGGTAGAAACTTGCGAGCCATTTCCTCGCGATTATATGGAGCACTATTTAATTTGTTATTAACTCACACGCCTATCGTACCTTGTTCTTTCAAAACATGTCAACAAACTGCGAACAATTTAATTGTCTGAATATTTATCGTTCGTCTTTAGTGGTGTTAAAATACAAAAAAACCGCCACGCATTCGTGACGGTTTGGCATTATGATTCGAGAGCAACGCACTCAAACAAAATCGATTGATGGGAATGTACAGGTTCGTCTTTGGTTCCCGTTTGTTCAAAGACAGGCTTTTCAATCCTACGTACCGGGCGATACCCCATTTGAGCAATTCGATTTAAACAGTCATCGATTGTCTCGTTTGGCTCGACGTATACTTTGATTTTTTTGGCCATCTGTTCTTCCTCTCTTTCATTTGAATCACGATATAAATAAAAAAAGCGGCGGCCCTTGAGCGAATGCTCCAGAACCACCGTTTGCCTGGCGACGTCCTATCCTCACAGGGGGAGACCCCCAACTACTTTCGGCGCTGAAGCGCTTAACTTCCGTGTTCGGCATGGGAACGGGTGTGACCACTTCGCCATCGCCACCAGACATAGAGAGATCGTTCTCTCAAAACTGAAGACTCATCAATTCACACAAACCATTAGACTAGATCAAAGCCTCGACCG
>NZ_JACSLR010000014.1:0-92686 GCF_018618255.1 Exiguobacterium sp. s56
CCTTGGTAGGACACAAAACAGTCTTTGCTTACTTGACGTGTTTCCCAGCGATGGACCGGATAATGCGGCTTCAAATGTCCTGGTGCTAGAAAATCTTGTTCAACCTCGAAGCGTTTCTCAGGTGACTCTTTCGTCGTATCGTTTTTCTTTTTATTGGCCGTGTTTTGTAGCCACTCTAGGACGTCACGATTCAATTGTTCCAATGTCTTTCCGATACGTCGTTTGAAAAAGTTCTGTTTCATATAGCCGAATGAGCGCTCGATCTTCCCTTTCGTCTGTGCCCGTCTGGGCTTGCACGCCTTCGGCGTAATCCCATAATAGGCCAAGAAATCTTCGAACTTCTGATTGAACTTGATACCGTTTGGATTGTGGCTGATGACCGCAGTTTTCATGTTGTCATAGAGAATCTGTTGCGGTACGCCATTGAAGAAGGCGAACGCATTCATATGGCACTTCATCAGAGTCTCCAGCGTCATGTCGGTCGTGAACTCGATGTATCGCATCCTTGAATACCCGAGGATGATGGAGAAGGCATACACCATACGCATTTCACCGTCTACTTCATACGTCCCGACATCACTCCAATCCATCTGTCCCTGTCTTCCTGGCGGCGTTTCAAACCTAACGGTAGCCTGCTTTTTAGGCTGAAGTCTGTAAGGTTTCACGTACTCTCTCAGAATCGTCATTTTGCCTTCATAGCCTAACTTTTGAATCTCATCGAACAGAACCTCGCAATTGGTAGTACCTTCTTTTATACGTTCGTTTATGTAGTCTTTGTAGGGTTCGAGTTTTCCTTTCCTCTTTTTCCGCTTTACTTTCGTAGGTGCATTTTCCATCTTCAAATACTTTCGGATTGTCTTAGGATCATATCCCGTCTCGTCAGAGATGGCTTTGATTGTCCATCCTTTGCTTCTTAACTCACGAATCATAAAAAATCCCTCACTTCGGATCATGTCTCACACTCCATTTTCAGGTTGTCAGAATCATTATCCGTTAATTTAAGGGATTTTTAATACGTTGATATAAGGGATTATAACAGCGTTGATTACACGTTGAGCTAGCTAACGAGCGAGCAACATCCTCTTTGAGGCAACCGTTCATGTAGAGCGGGCGATCGGCTAACGCCCTAACGGTTGTTCGAAGTCTGCGTCACGAAACGTCGTGTCGTTACTCAACTATACAAAATGAAAAGAACAAGAACAAAAAATAGCGTAAGTTCTTGTTCTTCACGCTCGCACATCTTTATATTATGCTACTAAGAAAAGTCAAAATGGCAAATCTGGATCTAGTACAATTGGATCACTTTGAATTATAAAATGAGATTTTAATTGCTGTACTGAATCAGGATTATTGCGTATTGTTTTTTTCAAATTTAGATAATTCTTATTATTTATAGTGTAGAGCCTTGGATTACCTGGCTCTGTGTACTCAGCAACACTCAAGATTTTTCGTTGTTCGAGTTTTATCAATACAGACTCATAGCGAGTACTTAAATAATTCTGTAAGCTATGTTGCTGCTCCCATTCTTCAACAACTTTCAAAGTTTCTTTTGCCATCCATCGAGCCCCGAAATTACGAAGTTCTTTTTCTACAGTAAATATAAAAAAGAGCTGCTCATCATGATCGAATGCGAGATCATCAAAAATATTTTGAAAAGAACTTTCTTTTTCATCATCATATTCTCTTCTTTTATTATCAACGGAAGCACCCATTAATTCATGTACTTGTTTACTAATAAAATGTCTAATTTTCCTTTCGTCATATGTTTGATATAAGCCACGTTCATGTTTCGAAAGATACTCTTTATAAAGTAAGACCATCTTCCGTTCATCCAACAATTCATCAGGTGCCTTGGTATCTACGAAGAAAATACCGACGCCTCTTGAATGATGTTCATAAAATACATTGATTTCCTCAACTGTTCCAGACTTATTGTTCTTAGTCCTTGTACCTATACGATTTCCAAATATCGCTATCAAAATATCACTTGATTTGAGAATCTGTTCATTGATGACCGCCTGACCATCCTTATCAATAGCGTAGGAGGCTATCGAATTATTCTCCCAACGAATTGGCATCAAGACAACATTCGCTACATCTGTATGTTCATTGTTCCAATTCCAAATTATTCTTTCAACTTCGTCACGTTGTTCACTCACATCTCCTGGTGAAGCAATGAATACCTTGATCAATTGTACAGATTTCATGAAGTACAAACCTCCTTGGTTAAGTCCCAAGTCAATCACGATTTATAGGACTAGATTTGAAAAATAGCCACGAAACAAATCAAAATTAGTTTCGTGGCTATTTCTGCTTTATCTGAGTTCTTGACTGAGCGGAATGACAGATTCATCTAATGTGGATCGCCATTCTCGTTTCATCGCAGGACCATATTTTAATGGCAAAGCTTCGGGATTTGCTTCCTTATAACTTGCGAAGTCTTTGCTGTTGATGATGCCACCGATGTTTGGAATCGGATCGGCGCCGATATTATATTGAACAGCCGAGGCATATAGTTCTCGTTCCTCCACAAACCACATCTCAGCAAAATCACGGACTGCTTGTTCGTAAGCACCAGTGAAGTAACTTCGCTTTAGTGCGAAGATATCATCTGCTTCGATTTCACCACCATCAATCGCATTCAAAATCGAACGGTATACTTCTTTAACGACCTCAGACTTGTTCAATTTTTGAAGAGCTTTCTCAATCTCAGAACGAATATCAGCATTATTTGCTGAATAAGTACCGAGTAGCTTGTCAATATAACTTGAATCGACATCATAGAGTTTCGCGGCATTGTCCCCGAAAAATTCAATCTCTGAGAAGTCAGGAACGTCATCCAAGTCTCCATCATCAGTACCTGAACCGTCTTGCAAAGATCCTTTCACTGTATTGTAGCTGCCAACGAAGTCCTCAATCGTTTTCACTTGTTCCCGGAGTACCTTTGATTGTTCCATGTCGTCGTTATAGTCGTCATAGGTAACAAGCGCCTCAAAGGCGTTACTTAGCTCTTGGAACGCCTTGACGAACTCAATTCGGTCTTCGATGGAAGAATGTTCATCAATCTCACCTGGCGACACAGCGAGCTCTTGCAGCGCCTTATGCGCCTTCTTGAACCGTTTCTTCGACTCCTCATACGTCGGATAGACGAGACTGGTGTCGTCGTTCTCGTTTGAATAGAGTCGGGTCGCATCCTGGACGTTCTTCTCCATGAGGGCGGGCTTCCGAAACGTGACAATCAATCCTTTCGTCTTTCCCGGGAAGGTTCGGTTCGTTCGGGAGAACGCCTGGATCAGGTTGGCATAGCTCAAGTTCCGGTCGACGAAGAGCGTCTGGATGGTCGGCGCATCGAATCCGGTGAGCAGTCGGTCGACGACGATGACGAGGTCGATCTGGTTCCCAAACTCCTTGAACTCGGCCTTCTTGCGCGCGAGACGGTTGTTGATGTCCCCGTTGTAGCGCTCGATGTCCTCGATCGACCACGCCGTCCCATAATACGCGTTATAATCACGGATGACCTGTCGCATCTCGTCCTCGACCTGTTTCGAGTTGTCCTCGTTCTCCTGCATCGAGTACGTGATGGCGATGCGTGGGAAGTCCGAGTCCTCGATGGTACGCCCTTTCCGGATCGGATGTCCCGCGAACTCGTTCGTCATCCAGTCGGGGTCCTGCTTCATCTCCTGGATGGCCTGATAATACCGTTTCGCCATCGCGATGGAGCTCGTGGTCAGGATTGCCGACTTCTGCGGACGACCGTTCTTGAAGTCGAACTTCGTGTAGGCATTGTCCGGGCGGAACATCTTATGGATGACCTTCTGGATATGCTCGTCCCGCTCGTACAGGTCGTTCGGGATATGCTTTTCCTTCTCCATCGCGTCCATTTGGTCGATGAGCTCGTTCAACTCGTTGTCGGAAAGGTCGGCATGCCTCTCGTCCTGACGTAGGATGCTAAAGATGCGGTTGTTCAGCGAGGTCGGTTCAATCGTGTCCTCATGTTCGACCTGGAAGCCGAGCACAGCCCCGTCCTCGAGCGCATTCTTGATTGTGTACGAATGGAGCAGCTCCCCATACTGGTCACGCGTCGTACGGGCGAGCTGCCCTTGCGCCTGCTTCTTGTTCTCATTGAAGATCGGTGTGCCGGTGAACCCGAACCAGGTCGAGTTCGGGAAGAAGCCTTTGATGGCCTCCATCCCTTCCGCGCTAAGCGCACGGTGACATTCGTCGACGACGAAGACGATATGTTGTCCGATAAGTTTTTGGAAGCGATGTGTGCCCTTCTCTTCTTCCTGCTTCTGTGCAATCCGAAGTGCCGCCTCGAGCTTCTGACGCGTCGTGATGATGACCGTATTCGAGTTCGTGTCGGACAGGAGCGTCTCGCTCAGCTTTTTCGAGCTCGACGTCCCGACAATCAGACTGTTGGCTGCGGTGTTCCCCGACGAGATACCGGTGTTGAATTCCGAGGCGAACTTCGTGAACTCGCTCGTCGTCTGGCTGTCGAGGTCCTTGCGGTCGATCAACATGATGGTCCGGTCGACCCCGGGTTTCCGGGCGAGGAGTTTCGTCGAGACGAAGCTCGTCAACGTCTTGCCGGAACCGGTCGCGTGCCAGACGAACCCTGACTCATGTCGCGCCGCCGACGCAAAAAGAGCCTCAATGGCATGGATTTGATACGGATGTAGGACCATGAGCGCCTTGTTATCCTGGTCCTCACTGACAATCGTGTAGTTCGCGATCAAGCGATGCGCGTCCGGGATGTTCAACATCTGTTTCACGAACTCGTACAGGTTGTCGACTTTCCGGTTCTCGGTCGTGCGCCAGCTGAAGACGAACTTCCGATGCATGTCCTTTGGGAGCGCGTTCGCGAAATAGCGCGTCGTCTGTTCGTTCGAGATGACGAAGAGTTGGAGCGTCGAGAAAATGTTGTTACGGAATAGCCCTTCTTCCGCGTATTTCTTGATCTGGTTGTGCGCCTGATACACCCCGTCCTTCGCCATCACCTTTTTCAACTCGATTTGGACGATTGGAAGGCCGTTGATAAGAAGCGTCACGTCGAAACGACGGTCACGCCCGTCCTCGTCCACCTTCTGTTTAGCAATCTGATGGACGACCTCATACGTCGAGATGCCGCCCCCGATGTCATGGTTCGAGTAGAGAATGAGCGACATCGAGCCGAGCGAGACATCCTCCCGCTCGATGGTGATGCGGGCGATGCCGTTCTCCCCTTTCAGCCAACGTGCCGCGTCAAACGGCGTCTGTGTCTTCGAGAGGAGCTCCGTCTTGATGGTATCGAACTCCTTGTCCGTGATCGGATGTTCCCCGATTTCGGACAGGTTGTTGCGCGTGATCTTGTGACGGAGGTTGTCCCACAGGTCCGCCTCCGATTTTAAGTCCGGCCGATAGTTCCATTGGTTGTGCCCTTCCCCGAGCACTTCGATCAGTCGATGTTCGACCGCGAGCTCATCACTATGTGTCGTCTTCACCACGATTCTCCTTTTCGTCTCATTAGATTATACGAACATCTTTTGAAGAAAGCCTTTTTTTGTTTCCTTCAAAGCTTCGATTTCTTTCTCCTTCAGTTCCATGACCTCATCCAGTTGTCTGAAGAACTCGCCGATTTTGAGTTGTTCGTCCTTAGAAGGAATCATTACTACTGCATCTTTAATATCAGTCGAGTTAATCGATTCAAAAGTCGAACCTGTACTGAATCTTGTCCAGTATCCTTCTGACTTCATTTTATAAAGAAGGTGATAAAGAAACTCATCCCCTTCTAGGCTGGCAACTCCGCGCCCTAATACTACTTCGTGACTAGTCTTTGCTACGTCTCCTACTGGGGCACGTACACATAAAATAATATCCCCAGGATTAGCTGTTTTAGTGACTTGAGTAGTCCAGACTCTTGGATGGACATATCCTTTCTTTATATCAGCATTTCCTTGAACGAGAATATGGTCATTCGGATTACTTGTATAATTTTTCCCACTTGGTGATTGTCCCATCGTAACTTTAGAAATATCGGCTATTTTATAATTAGTCCATTCTTTCTTAAATCCAGGGAAACGAAATTCAGGAATACTTTCTCCAGCTCTCGGAAACATTTTTTGCAAGAAACCTTGTTTGGTTTGATTGAGGGCTTCAAGTTCTTGCTGATGAAGAGAAATCGTATCATCTAAACTTTTAAAAAATGTGCCGATTTTGGTTTGTTCCTCTGGCGAAGGGATTAACATCGGCATTACACCTAGATTTTTTCCTGATATCTCCAAAAAGGTTGATCCCGAGGCATTTTTCAGCGCATAACTTTTGATTTTATTGTTCATGGAGTATAGAAAGTAAACATCACAATTATCGTGAACGACTAGAGATTGAAAGCCTTGATTTGTAGCCCCATCTTTTTTTAAAATGGCCGTATCACCAATACCCGCCCTAGAAGTAAATAATATCGTTTTATTTGCAGGTAATATTTTTGCTGAACTTTTTTCTAAGCCTAATTGAGTAATTTTACGCACACTACCATCGGCATAGATTTTTTTTCCGATTTCAGAAGGCGAATACCAATCAATTTCACCATCCCAGTAAGTAGGCTCTTTTGTATCAGGCGTACCTCCGCCGATAATATTTGTGACCTTATTCAAGGTTGTGCTCTTCCACCCTAGTGTAAATTCAGGAAATCGGATCGCTGGAATATTATTTTTCATAGTTAAACACCTCTAATGCCCCTTTAATCCATTCTTCATTTTCCTTGCTATACTGCAACGAAAAAATCATTTCGAAGAGATTAGCTTCCAGCTCCACTTTCTTCTCACGGACTGCTTTTAACTCGCTCCCGATTGTTGCCAAATCGATTTGGTTTTCCTCTTCGAACGTATCGACATATCTCGGGATGTTGAGGTTAAAGTCATTCTCTTTAATCTCATCGAAACTTGCGACATAAGCATATTTTTCTACAGCCTCACGCTTTTTATACGTTTCAACGATGCGCTCGATGTGTTCAGTCGAAAGTTTGTTCTGATTCTTGCCTTTGATAAAATCCTTGCTCGCATCGATAAAGAGGACATCACGCGTCTCGCGATTCTTCTTCAAGATGACGACTGTCGTCGGAATTGAAGTACCAAAGAACATGTTTCCTGGTAATCCGATGACCGCATCGATACTTCCATCCTCCAAAAGCTTCCTGCGAATGACGCCCTCTGCTGCTCCACGGAACAAGATACCATGCGGCAAAACAATCGCCATCGTCCCGGAGTCTTTCAAGTGATAGAAACCATGAAGAAGGAAGGCAAAGTCTGCCTTCGTCTTAGGAGCCAGCTTACCATAACGGCTGAAACGAGAGTCATCAAGGAACGTGTCGTCCGCTGACCATTTTGCCGAGTACGGCGGGTTCATGAGGACCGAATCGAACGTGTATGGCTCATCCGTCGGCCAGTCCTTGTTCAATGTGTCCCCGTTACGCAGACGCATATCTTCACTGTCGACACCATGGAGAATCAAGTTCATTTTCGCCAAGTTGAATGTCGTCGTGTTCAGCTCTTGACCATGATACTTCACGCTGTCCGGATAGTGAAGATAATTCCGGACGTTCAACATGAGAGACCCAGATCCCATCGTCGGGTCAAAGACGCTGAAGAGTTTCTTGTCTTCTTGTCCGAGGGAAACGATTCGGGCCATCATGTCTGAGACTTGGTGTGGCGTATAGAATTCGCCCGCTTTCTTTCCTGCCTCTGAGGCGAATTGGCTGATTAAGAACTCGTACGCATCCCCGATGACATCGCCACCATAGCCAACTAAATCGACATGAGCCAACTTCTTTAACACTTCGGTGATGGTGATATTCCGTTGCTGATCATCTGAGCCAAGTTTCTTCGACGTCAAATCGACGTCATCGAACAAACCGTTGAACTGCTCATATTTTGAGGCCAACTCGACGAACGCCTTGTTGAGGTCGTTCAATTGGAAGATATTTTGCTGTGCATGGTCAGCTAAGACGTTAAAAAGATACCCCGGTGCGATATCGTACCCGAGCGTGTCGACCAACGTCTCGATCAAGTCATCCCTGATCTCATCATCCGACATGAGTTCTATGTAGAGTTCCGTCTGTTTCTTCTGCGTGTCATATTCCTCTAACGAGGCATCCGCGCTCACGACCACCTTTTCCAAGAGTTTGTCTGAAAGATATTTATAGAAAATGAGGCCTAGTAAATAGTTCTTGTATTCTGAGGCGTCCATTTTGCTGCGAAGGTTGTCCGCTGCGCTGAAAAGTTTTTGGTTCAATGCTGACATGTCTATTTCTCCTGTCTAATATTCGAAGTTTAGTGATAAAAAATTATTCCACACTAAGAATTATAACGTTTCTGCTAGACTTCCGAAAGCAGAGCCTTACCCAATATTTTACACACCATTTCGTTTAATCCAACTTATAATAGAGAATACTCATGAATTAGTCATTCTGGGTCGCTACCTCCTATGTTCTATACAAATATATAACTCGCAATTTCAACTGATTTTCTCAAGATTTTAAACTTACGTAATTAGGAGGAATTAGGATGCACAAAAAAGATGATTCTCTCGACAAGAAGGAATTTCAAGAGTCAGAGTTAAAGAACAAACGTCGTCAGTCTTTAGCTTTAGAGCCAACCATTCCGCTTAGTGAATTAACACTAACAGACCCTATCATGAAAGTGACGCTATGGATCGGGAGTTTTGGCGTTTATAACGAGTCCATTTTGACTTTTCATTCGAACGGTTTCGTTAAACGAGAACTCTTGATCCTTCAAACGTTTGGCGAGGAACAACGGATAGAATCCGGTTGGTACAACCAGGATGACTCTGCAAAAGTCTTAAAGAAATTCAATTCTTTTAAGACGCATCTCTGGCCGGAGTTGTTCGTAGAAACAGAAACAATCACTCACGATGGGACCCAGTGGAAGTTGGAGGTCTGTAAGAAGGGGGAGGAGACTAGTTCCTATAGCGGTAGCAATGCTTACCCGCCGAAGTGGCGGTCCCTCAAAAAATTATTCGGCCACTATTGACGTCCAATCGTTTGTTGACCAGCCCCTACAGGAAGGTGTGAGGATGCCACATGGGAAAGCTACGAAAACCAATCCGCAAAGTCGTCAAATATGCCCCTAAACTTGTTCTAGAGTCCGCCGTGTCACTCGGTCATTACGGAGTCCTTGCTTTTGAAGTAGCATCCAATCCAATCAAACTTCTCTCGGTCAATTTTTCCGACGAGCTCGCAAAGTCTCCCTATGTGAAATACCGGCGCCGCTTCATGGACTATCTCGCATGGAAACTGTATTCGGAGGGCGATATGACCCTCGAGAACATGTCTTGGCTCATGGAAGAGTTCAAGACATGCGACGATGTCGTCAAACTGTTCATCGCCCGTGCTAAAGAGATTTCGGAGATCAATCACTCTTATCAGGCGACCATTCTATTGGCCATCTACTCTGCGAAAGTTTTTGCCCGGTTAGAACTCGCCGCAAGTAGTGAGTCCGCTTTCTTCTTGCATCTTCTGTCACAAGTGAATGATAACGACCTTCGCCATTTTGAACTCATCTATGACCACGCGGCTGCTCTCGAGCATAAATTTATACCAGTTTACGCTTGTGACGCCTATTACCAATCGATCGGTGATCCAGTCTTTCAACAACTGCCCCCTCAAGAACGGGAAGCTGCTCTCTTGGCGAGGCTAAGCGACGACCCGGAATTCGTCTCGTTTTACACGAGTACAGACAAGCTGACATTCCTGGGTGTGTTGATGCAACGTTCGTTCAGTTTTGGAAGCATCGGACATACTCAAATCTCATTGAACCCATATAGCGATACGTTGAAAGAACTGTTAGAAGAGTCCCGGTTGTTGGAAGAATCCTTGGTGCGTTCATCGAGCCCTTCGTAACCTCGAGCCCGAACCGCCTAGTCTCGATAAGTACGCCTCATAATCAATCTAGAGTTTTTGTATACAGAAAAATTGATATATGGTCATATCTAATCAAAATTGATGATAACACTTTGAGATGTATACATTTCTACAAGAATAGTGTACTTTCTAGACGATCGATTTTGTCTCTACTTTTATAAATATATAAAGAGAGTGTATACATTTCGACGTCGAAACGTGTACACTCTCTTTTGTTGACGAGTCACGGCCTCTCCTGACTCGATCATGAATATTTTTGTATGTACATCGCATCATCCGCGACCAAAAATAGTGTCTCCACTGAATCTCCATCTGTCGGATATGCGGCTTCCCCGATTGAAGCATCGAGGGTCACCGGCACATCTCCGATTGAGAGATCGTATTTCAATGCCGCCTTCTTGAAGTCCAAAGGATAAGGTGAAAGGATGACGAACTCGTCTCCGCCGATGCGACCGATTTTCGCCACATGTGGCAGATTGTCACGTGCGAGTTTACTGTAGGTTTGTAGTGCTTGATCACCTTTCATGTGTCCGAACGTGTCGTTCACTTGTTTGAACCCGTTCAAGTCAAGGACATACAGATGAAACGGTGTACCGTCCTCAATCCAGTCCCCCGCCACTTTCATGATCCCGTTCCGATTCAGCAGTCCCGTCAGCTCATCCCGCATCAGCTGTTCCTCGAACATCCTCTGTCGCTGTTTATGAAGAATCAACGACAATCCGAACACCCAGCCGCACACCCAAAAGATGACGACGAGGAATAGGACGTCGTTATAGGGATGGTCCGCACTCCCAGAAAAGTGTCCCAACACGGCCAGAATAAAGCGCCCCGCGAACGCGACGGTGACATTGACATATGCGATCAATGCGACCGTATACTCCAACAGTTCTCCCTTGATTGAGTGTTTCCACAAATAATGGATCGTGAACAGACAAAGACCGACCGCCACAGCATCATGGAATACGTATCTGGCCTCCACGTTATCACGTACAAGCCAGGATATGACGAGACAACCACCGACAAACAGAACATCAGTCCGTGTCGCCCTGACTCCTGTTTCCTGATGGCCATCAATCACTCGAACCCCGAGATACAGGTAATAAAAACTTAACAGGGAACCTGCCGTATGAAGAAAGATTGCCCACTCGTCTAACTGTGTATAGAAGAGCATGGCGACGAAGCCGAGGGATCCTAGCATACCGCCGAGGACCCATCGACCAAGCGATGGATGATCGAAGAGGATATGTTGCTGCGAGTACATCGTGATGGCCCCGAGAATGGATAACCCACTCACCACGATGCTTAGTGTGAATATGTCAAATGACATGTGATTCATCCCCCAAAGATGGATTCAGTTTTGGTCAGTCCTCTAATGATTAGACTTTCAACAACACATTAGACCACAGAAAATTATCCGATTCAATACATAATTTCAAATATTAAGAAAATGGGTTTCTACTATACACATTATTCCATATTTGAAAATACTAATATCCCCTTATGATGTCTCGAGTGTGGTATTTCATTCAATGAAAAATTTATATATTCGTTATAAGTCCAGACGGGCTTACGATTATCTTGATTGACCCTCGACCTATCCTCAATCTAATGATTGCTACTTTTATTCGTTGATGAACCGACATATTGACCGGAATAAAATCCATATTGTCATGTTAGTTAACGATTCATTCCGTGTAAAATCTTCATTACGATGAGTTTTACAGGATTACATGGAGCTGTTCATCCCCCAAGTAAAATCCCACGTGTCACTGATTCTTCCTGTCGCATGCAGCTGTGTGCGGTAGGTTTTTTGCGTGCCATACAAAAAAGAGAGGAATCCCCCTCTCTTGAATATCTTACATTATTCGGTATACATTGCTGACCCATAATCTGATGTAGGTTCCTCGTCATATGTAACCGTCTCGAAGTAGAACCACATGCTTGTTTCGCTGTAGGCAGTATCCTCATCTCATAGACATCTGTCAGACTTGTCAAAATGTCAACGTTCTGAGACAGCAGGTTTCGAACATTAAGGACGCCACTGTCTGTAACGTGCGAACCATCACTAATTTGACGAATCAAGAATTCTAGTTGGTTATGAAAAAATTCGAATGTTCAAGCGATGAGATGACCTAGGTTACGTTAAGTATCGTGTTTGACCTTAACCAAGAACGTCGAATACTCATCCTTTTAGATGCAGAAAACTGAAAAAATATTCGTAGAATCATTAAAATACCTACGAAAGTTGAGTTTTCATGTTCAACCTTCGTAGGCCAATTTATTTGGCATGACTTACGTGCTCATCAGATTAGACTATTTTTCATTGATTTATAGTGATACAGTTCCACACCATTGTCCATTTCAACGATACTAAATTCTTTAGAGTAAAGATTTGCATGTAATTCCGTTATGATCTGATCGTTCTTCCATTTGATCATGATTTCATTCTCTGAAGGTTGTTCTACTTCCATGTACCCATCAAATGCCCTAGAACGATTGCGGAATTTTAAGAGATCAAAGAGTTCTCGTACTACCGGTCGTTCGACTTCGCTCGCGACTTCTTCTTTCGAGTAGTAGTGACGATTGATGTTTCTTCCTTCTTTCGTCGCTTCTAACAACTCGATGTCATTCTTACCAGCTAAAAGTCCGACGTAATACACTTGCGGGATCCCTGGGGCGAACAGCTGAATGGCTCGGGCAAGTAAGTATGACGCATCATCGTTTCCGAGCGCACTATAGTACGTGCAGTTGATTTGGTAGATGTCGAGGTTGTTATACGCTTCCGAACTGTAGATTTTCTTCACGTTCGCGCCTTTGCTGTACAGTGCCTCACGCGTCATCTCGATCTCGTCGTCGGTCAATAGGTCTTTGACGTCGACCACTCCGATACCATCATGCGTGTCGAGTGTCGTGAACTGGTTGCGCGGGCAACGTTCCATCCAGTTGATCAGCCGTTCCGACCGTCCGCTATATAAGCCGTGAAGGACGAGCATCGGCAAAGCGAAGTCATAGACATAATACCCTTCCTTCGCGATTCGTTCTTGAATCGAATGATGTTCGTGGATTTCAGGCAGGACCGTCGCGCCTTTGTCAGCCACGACCTCTTCACAGTACTCAAGCATCTCCCAAATGTCCGGTTCGACAAAGAAACAATTCGTCCCAATTTTTTTATTGGCGTAGGCGAACGCGTCCAAACGGATGATTGACGCCCCTTTTCCTACAAGGAATTCGAGTTGTTGCTTGATGAACGACCGTGTGGCGTCCTTTGTGACATCTAAATCGATTTGTTCTTCATCAAACGTACACCACACCTTCTCGGTCGTCCCGTCGGCGAACGTGACTTCTACGTACGGCGCTCTCGGTTTTCGTTTATAAATCAGGTCGACTTGTTCAGAGGTAGGTTCCCCGCCAGGCCAAAACTCGCTATAGCGGATGAAGAAATCTTTGAAGGCGGACTCGTCCTTCTTCTCCAAGAAGTCTTGGAAATAAGGCGATTGACGCGAGATGTGGTTCACCATGAAGTCCATCATGAAATCATATCGTTCGCTGAGGCGTTGCACATCTTCCCATGACCCGAACGCTTCGTCCACTTTCGTATAATCCATCGGGGCAAACCCGCGATCACCTGACGAAGGATAGAACGGTAGCAAATGGATTCCGCCAATCACCCCATCGAGATGCGTGCGGGTGATCTCATCGAGTTCTTTCAAATTTTTACCGAGACTATCTGCATAGGTGATCAACATCACTTCGTTTTTCAATTTCATGTCCATTCTCCTTTTAAAAAGCTCCTACCCGTCTTGCTTTCACGTGTAGGAGCTTCATTTATTTGACGGATCCGTTGGCCATCCCATCGATGATGTGGCGCTGGAAAAACAAGTAGACGATGAGAATCGAGACGATCCCGACGACATACGAGGCGAAGGAAGGTCCGAAATCACTGAAATACTGTCCTTGATAGTTGAATTGGAACAACGGGAGCGTCCATGTCGATTCATCTCGGTTGAGTAGAAGCAACGGAAGCAAGAAGTCGTTCCAAATCCAGAGTGCGTTCAGGATGAGGACCGTCGCATGCATCGGCTTCA
The DNA here is from genome assembly GCF_018618255.1 of Exiguobacterium sp. s56. Lineage (NCBI taxonomy): Bacteria > Bacillati > Bacillota > Bacilli > Caryophanales > Exiguobacterium > Exiguobacterium sp. s56. The sequence goes on from NZ_JACSLR010000014.1 coordinate 13,999, forward strand.
TCATCGGGAAGATGATTTTAAAGTACGTGTTGAACTTCCCGCTGCCGTCGATGGCCGCCGCCTCATCCAACTCTTTCGGGATCACGGTCTTGACGTACCCCGCGTACAAGAAGAGTGACTGCGGGACCGCGTACGTCAGATACAAGATGATCAACCCGAGTTTACTCGACAACCCCAAATCCGACATCATCGACGTGATCGGGATCATGATGACTTGGAACGGGACGAATATCCCGATGATCAACATGATGTAAATCCCTTGGAAGACGCGATTACGCGGCATCGTCCGTGCGAGCGCATAGGCTGCCATCGGGACGATCAAGATGATGAGCGCGATGGACGCGATGGTGATCGTCAACGAGTTCGCAAAGTATTGGACGACCCCGTCGTCTAAGAGACGTTGAAAGTTCTCGAGTGTGAACGGGTCCGGCAATTCGAAGAAGCCGCCGGTGATTTGCCGTGTTTCTTTGAACGAGTTCAAGACGGTCAAATACATCGGAAGGGCGATCAAGACGAGCCCTACTGTCAGAAACACATACGTCGGGATATGAATTTTGTCCTTTTTCATGATGCCCCTCCTTACACTTCAAATTTTTTCGAAGAATTGATTTGGATGACCGAGACGATGGCGATGATGATGAAGAGGACGATCGCGATCGCACTGGCGTATCCGAATTGGTTGTTTTTGAACGCATAGTTGTACACGAGCAGTCCGAGTGACGTCGTCGACCCGCTCGGTCCCCCGCCCGTCAAGGCGTAGATGAGGTCGAACGCCGTCAATCCCGCCTTCATCGCCAAGATGAGGACGATGCTGATGGCTGGTGATAAGAACGGCAATTCGATGCTCTTGAACGTTTGCCACCGGTTCGCCCCGTCAATCGAGGCCGCTTCCCGAATCTCGTTCGGGATGCTTTGTAAGTTCGCCAAGAAGATGACGACCGGAATGGCGACCCCTTGCCAGAGGGCGACAAAGAGGAGGCCCCAGAACGCCGTCCCTTCGTTCGCGATTAGACTTTGCGAGAGCCATTCGATGCCTAAAAATTCACCGAGTGGCGCCAGCCCGTAATTGAAGAACTGTTTAAAGATCAAGCCGAGTGTGACGGTGCTGATGACCGCAGGGAAGAAGTAGGCTGTCCGGAACAGCCCGACCCCTTTGATTTTTTGATTCAATAGCAGTGCGATCGCAATCCCTAACACGATTTGTCCAACGACGAGACCGATCGTGAAGAGTAACGTGAAGCCGATACTCGATAAGAATTTCGCATCTGAGAAGATGGCCAAATAATTATCGATTCCGATGAAATTGTACGAACTTGTTAGCCCTGTCCAGTCCGTGAAACTGTAGATCACACCTTGTGCGAGCGGTATGAAGAAGAACACGATTTGAAGCAAGAGCGGCACAAGAATGAACAGGTACGGCCAGTAGCGGTTGACAAACCCTTTCTCTCTCATGGTGCAACTCCTTTAATGTTTTTATTTCATACCGTTGAAGAAGGCGTTCAAATCCTTGGCGAGTTGGTCTTTATCTTCTTTGTTCATATAATCGACCGTGAGGTGCCAGAACTCTTCTTCCGATGGCCATTCAGAATGGAGCCAGATGATTTGTTTGTCTGTGAACACGAGGTCCGACACAGCTTTCGTCTCTTCGAACGCGCCATCTGTATCGACTGCCTCGACCGATGTCGGAGAACCGTCCTTGTCATAGTATTTCTGCATGACTTCTCCTTCCGTCATGTACGCGAGCAGTTTTTTCGATGCTTCTTGTTCTGCTTCCGATCCAGCGCTCGACACAGAGAGTGCCAAGTCAGCCGCACCGACCGTCATCTCTTGGCCTGCTTTTTGGCCTGGGAAGGCAAACATGCTTACTTCGAAATCAGGTTGCTGGTCACGGATGACCGGAAGTGCCCAAATGCCGTTCGGGAAAATCAACGCTTCTTCCTTTGCGAAGAGTGCGACCGCATCGCTGTAAGATGCCCCGTTCGCATTCTTTTGCGTGTTACCGCTGACGAGGCTTAACTCATTTGCCACTGCCTCAAAATCTTCATTGCCGACTTTGATGCCATCTTTCGGGCTGTTTTTCAACGCGTCTTGCGTTTGGTCGAAACCGCCTGTCGTCGTCGCCCAAGCCAATTGGTGGTAGCCGTTCATCGTCCAGGAATCGTCGGTTGTGAGTGCTGCCGCAAACGGTGTCTCGCCAGCAGCTTTGATCTCTTTGACGACGTCTTCAAACTCGGACCATGTTTTCGGAGCCTCCAGTCCTAGCTCTTCAAATTTTGTCTTGTTATAGAAGAAGCCCCACGCGTTCGAGTTGAGCGGGAGTGAGTAAATCCCTCCGTCGACCGCGTACGATTCAGCCGCCCCTTGCTTCAAGTTGCTCAAGAAATCTTCGTCAGATAGGTCGAGGAACTTCCCGTCAGCCGCCCACCCTTTAAAGTCTGGGTTTTGCGGGTACGTGTGCACGATATCCGGGATGTCACCGCCGGCAACCCGTGTTTTCAATACGGTCCCGGCATTGCTGACGCTCGTCAATTTGACGTCGATATCAGGATTCTCTTTTTCAAAGTCAGCGATGATCTCATCGAGCGTCCCTTTCATTTCGACTTTTTGGGAGAAAAATTCGATTTCTGTCTTGTCCGACTCCGCTCCGCCCGAGCAACCAGCTGCGAGTACGAGAGATGATGCGACGAGCCCTACCATGCCTAGTTTCATTGTCTTGTTCATTTTGATTGGCCTCCTGAAAGTTCGTTTACTTTTTTCAGTACGTACAACTTACTTACAAAATCACCTTTGACAATCGGCTCGATGTAAAGCCCGACGTGCATGAGCTCATCACCGCCGTAACGCTGGCCCTCTACTTCATAGACGGCTGTTGTGTCCAATCCTCTCAATTTCAACAAACGGATGAGCGGTGCGGTTTCGCTGAGCACGCTATAGTCACAGACGATGACTTCCTCTTCCGATACGAACATCCAAGAAGGATGATTGCTGTCGAATGCGCTCTCCAGCCGGTAGAACGTCCCATATTGGAACGTACGACGATGCTCCTGATAGAATGCGACTTGCTGTTTGACGATCGCCTTCTCGTCTTCTGACATCTCAGTCACATCGAGCTCATAACCGAACACGCCAGCCATCGCGACGTTCCCCCGCATCTCGAGACTCGTCTCACGGTGTGTCTGGTGGTTTGGCACAGCCGAGACGTGTGCGCCCATCGAGGAGATGGGATACACCATGCTCGTCCCATGTTGAATTTTCAAACGCGCGATGGCGTCCGTGTTGTCACTCGTCCACGTTTGAGGCATGTAGTACAACATGCCTGGATCGAACCGACCGCCGCCGCCGGAGCAGCTCTCGAACAAGATGTTCGGATAGCGTGATGTGATCGTCTCGAGCACTTCATATAGTCCAAGGACATAGCGGTGTAACACTTCTCCTTGACGGTCACTCGGTAGTGACGTCGAGAACACCTCGGTCACGTTACGGTTGAAGTCCCATTTGAGATAATCGATTGGGACGCGGTCCAACACCTCGGTCATCTGCTGCACGATGTTATCTCGTACTTCTTTCCGACTGAAATCGAGTACATATTGATCTCGTCCTTTGGATAGACCGCGTCCCGGGATTTGAATCGCCCAGTCCGGATGCTGTTTGAAGAGTTCGCTCTCTCTCGAAATCATCTCCGGTTCGAACCATAGACCGAATTTCATACCTTTGGTGTGAATGTAGTCTGCGAGTCCTTTCAATCCGTTCGGAATCTTTTGCTCATATTCGAACCAGTCGCCTAGTGACGTGTAATCATCATCGCGATGTCCGAACCAGCCATCGTCCAGCACGAACAACTCGATTCCGAGCGCGGCACTCTCATCGACGATCGATTTGATTTTGGCTTCGTCGAAGTCGAAATAAGTCGCTTCCCAGTTGTTGATCAAAATTGGTCGGTCTGCGTCACGGAAGGTTCCGCGTGCGAGCCGTTCACGATACAAGGCGTGGAATGCTTGTGACATTTCCATCGTCCCGTTTGCACTATAGACGATGTTCACTTCCGGCGTTTGGAAACATGCGCCTGGATCCAAGCGCCACTCGAATCCAAATTCGTTGATGCCGAGTTGCACACGGGTCTGTCCGTATGGGTCTCGTTCGAGCAACATTTGATGACTTCCGCTATAGACAAGGCTGAAGCCGACTGCTTCTCCCGCATATTCCGTCGTCTCGGGTGAAACGAGTGCGAGAAACGGGTTCATCTGGTGACTACTCGAGCCACGTTTGCTGTCGAATACTTTCACGCCACGTTTTACTGGTTCACGCTCCATCATTCGTTCTCGGCCCCACATCCCGTTCAGCGTGATGACCTCGAGCTCTTGAAGCGGAAGGTCCAACGAGAGGCTCGCTGCTTTTTGAAGGTAATGGGTCTCCGCTCCTTCATTTTCAATTCGAGCGGATCGTGCCAACACCGGACGGTCACGATACACGGTATAGACGAGACGAGCAGTCAGTCGCTCTTTCGGATCTTCGAGTGTGATGATCAGCGTCTCGGCTTCTTCATCCTGTTCGACATACGTTGAAGGCATGCCATCAAGACGCGGTTTTCCTGTCACAATCTCATAGGACTTGTAACGGAAATCCGTGACAGTCGATCCGTCTTCGTGGCGGATGACTTGGGCCGGCGTCCGATAATCTCCCGTCCCGTAACCTGGATATTCTTGCAAGATCGTATCGAGGGAATAAAGGCGATCCGTCGCCTCAGGAAAGTTCGGGGAAAAGGAACGGTCGACGCGAGGATACTTCCGTCCACCGCGATATGCCGAAATCGCCTGACCAAAATATTCGTTGGTCAACACGTTGCCTTCTTCGACACGGAGCACATAGCTAAACACTGCATTAGACAAATGGAATACTCTCTCTGTTTCGTTAACATGAATCAACTTCATGGCTCAACCTCCCAATAGTGGTTGCGCTTTCATTAAAAACTAAAATGAAAACGTTTACTAAACACATCTATAATTTAACGTTTAGTAAACACTTTGTCAATCGCTTTTATTCAATTTTTATAATGGACACTTTCTCGCTTGATCAGTTTGGCCGGAATCATGACTCGTACGGGAATATCTCGTTCTTCGCGGATCCGTTCCAACGCCAACTTGACGGCAAATTTCCCAAGTTCTTCGGTCTCTACCTTCACGGTCGTCAACGAAGGTGTCAGGAATTCAGCGATTTCAATGTCGTCGAAACTAGAGATCGAGATGTCCTCTGGGATGCTATATCCTTGTTTTTGAAAAGCGCGATACACACCGACGGCCATCGGGTCACTCGCGACCAACACCGCTGTCGTGTCGCCACGCTCCGTCAACTGTTCACCTAAACGCAGTCCTTCCAACGTGCTCCATCCCCCTAATAGCCCATAGCGGAGATGCTGCAACCCTTTGTCGTTCATCCAAGATACATAGGTCTGATATCGATCCTCGTCCTCATTGAAATAGACGTCACCCTCTTGGTTCATGACGACACGCTGCCCTCCGATATAGGCGATGTTGCGATGTCCGTTTTCGTATAGATGTTCTAGACTCGCTATGGTCGCGCTTTTGAAATCAGAATATACGGCGTCAAACCGTGCGTCGGCATGCGAGTCATCGATGACGACGATATTAGGATTCTCGTTATAGAGCGACTCCAATGTTTTCGGGTCGACCGTACCGAGGACGAGGATTCCTCCCAAATGGTTCAACCCTTCCCAGTCCGCTTTTTTATCAGACAGACGGATCACCCGGTTGACACTCACCTTCAGCCGTTCGGCTTCTTGTTCGATGCCGCGTCGAATCGCTCGGAAATATGGATCATCAATCTCTTGAATCTCATTGACCGTGGTCACGAGCCCAACTGTCGCGATCCGGTTCTTATGTGTTTTCTTCTCTCGTGGGCTGTATTTTAATTGTTTCGCTGTTTGCAACACTTTATCACGTGTTTCTTGACTGACGGATAACTTCTCATCCGAATTCAATACGCGGGATACAGTCGCAATCGAAACGCCCGCCTTCTTCGCCACTTCACGAATGCTTGTCAAAGTAATCATGCCTCCAATATTGAGTAAAATGTGATTTCATTTTACTAAACAGTAGGATTTGTTTCAACCGTAAAGTAAAAGGCAGACAAGTCTTCACCTGTCCGCCTCCCTTTAGTCCCGTGATTGAATTACTTGAATAAAGCGCTGAAGTCCTCGTTGTCCATTTTCGTCCAACTTAAAGACGCCGCAGTCCTCAAGTCCCTTAACAAATTTTTCGGCTACGGCCATTTCGATGAAACGTTCGATATTCTCCCTTCCATCGTATGCTCGTTTCAATTCGCAAGCCCAATCTTGATGGAGATCTTGTACGTTGTCCGTTTCTCCTACAATAAATCTCTTAACTTCGTCCATCTCAGCTTGGAGCCTCGCCGGCAGTACAGCAAGCCCCATCACCTCGATCAATCCGATATTTTCTCGTTTGATATGGTGAACATCTGCATGGGGATGGAAGAGTCCGAGTGGATGTTCCGATGTCGTCCGGTTGTTTCGAAGAACGAGATCCAACTCGAAGAACTCACCTTTTTTTCGTGCGATTGGTGTGATTGTATTATGCGGGGCGTCCGTGTGGGCCAAGATGTGACATGCTTCGTCCGAATAGTTGCGCCAAGTCGACAAGACACGATCCGCGCACGCGACGAGGTTGTTCTGATTTTGGCTACGCAACCGAATGACCGACAACGGCCAAAGCAACGTGTGTCCGCTCACATCTCGGAATTCCTCAAAAGAGAATCGGCCTGTCTCGCGCGCCTCCGCCATCGCAAACGTGTATCGTCCTGCTTGGTAATGGTCGTGCGATAAAATCGAGCCGCCCACAATCGGCAGGTCGGCATTCGATCCCGCGAAGTAATGCGGAAATTTCTCTACAAAGTCGAGCAGACGGACGAACGACGAACGGTCGATCCGCATATCTCGATGCTCACCCGACAATAAGATGCAGTGTTCGTCGTAATAGACGTAAGGCGAGTACTGCATATACCATTCCTCGCCTCCGAGTTCGAGCGGCACAAGCCGATGATTGGCTCGCGCCGGATGATCTAAACGCCCTTCGTACCCTTCATTTTCCACACAGAGGAGACACTTCGGGTACGGGGCTCCCTCTTTCTTCACGCTCTTCTGTTGCGCGATCTCTTTCGGATCTTTCTCTGGCTTCGACACGTTGATGGTGATGTCGACCATTCCATATCTTGTATCTACTTGATAAGAGATATTCTGTTTCGTTCGCTCTGTCTGAATATAGTTCGAGTCCGTCGACAACCGGTAAAAGTAATCCGTCGCCATGACCGGGTCCGTCGCGTACTTGTCGTAAAACACCCGTTCTACTTCCGAGGGGCGTGGCATGAATTGGTTCATCATGTCTGCCGCGAATCGATCCCGCTGTGACCGGCCGTCCTCAGTCAAACCGTTCCGCACCGCCTCGTCCACCAATCGGTCGACGAGCTCCGGGATTCGACCGTTCGTCGTCTCATCGCTCGGTGTCGCCCCCGTCATGGCGAGCAACCGGTTCTTCACGTAGATGACATCCCGCTCTTGGATGAGTCCACTTTTTCGCGTTGCCGCCACGAGTCCATTCACAAGCGCACTCATCGTCCCACCTCATATCCGTCAGGGTGGGCGGCATGCCATGCCCATGCATCTGCGATGATACGGGTGATATCGGTTCTTTCAGGAGCCCACCCCAGTACTCGCTTCGCTTTTTCCGCAGAGGCAATGAGACGTGCGGGATCGCCAGCTCGGCGTGTCGTCGCCCGAGCAGGAATCGCATGTCCCGTCACTTGACGGGCCGCCTGAATCGTCTCATTGACAGAGAATCCCGTATTCGATCCCAAATTGAACACGTCACTCTTCTGACCGTCACGCAAATAGTGGAGAGCACGCACATGTGCATCTACCAAGTCTTCGACGTGGATATAGTCACGGATGCATGTCCCGTCTTCTGTCGGATAATCCGTTCCGTAGATGGAGATGTGGTCCCGTTTCCCGTTCGCCACTTCCAAAATGAGCGGAATGAGATGTGTCTCGGGATGATGGTCCTCACCAATCTCTCCTCCCGACCTTGCCCCCGCCACATTGAAATAGCGCAGAGCCACATAGCGCAGTCCATGGGCATTCCCGATCCAACCCATCATCTTCTCCATCGCGAGCTTCGTTTCACCATACGTCGACGTCGGATGTGTCAGGGCCGACTCGGCAATCGGCATGATTTCCTGATCGCCATACGTCGCTGCCGTCGAAGAGAAAACGATCTCAAGCACACCGTGTCTCACCATCGTCTCTAACAACACCTGGGTCCCATAAACGTTGTTGTCATAATAATCGAGCGGTTTCTCCATCGACTCGCCGACGAGCGAATTTGCTGCAAAATGGACCACTTGGTCAAACTGACCTTGAGAGAACACCTTGTCTAAAAAGGCTTTATCTCGGATATCCCCCTCATAAAACGTCGCATCCGGATGCAACGCTCGGCGATGTCCCGTCGACAAATTATCCACGACGACGACATCTTCGCCTCGATCAATCAGTTGATAGACCGCATGAGAGCCGATATAACCGGCGCCCCCTACAACGAGAATACTCATGAGATGCTCCCTCCTTTGATTTCATGGGCTCCTTCCCCGATAGAAGCGACGTAGCAAGTCGGCGCATATCCGATTTGACGCTCATAGTCCGCAGTCACTTCATCGATGAAACGAGGAATCTCATGTTCCCGTACCAAAGCGATGGCACAACCTCCAAAACCGGCGCCCGTCATGCGCGCCCCAATCGCTCCATGTCTCCATGCGCTCTCGACCAATGTGTTCAACTCGACACCGGTCACGTCATAATCCTTATCCAACGAGCGATGAGAGGCATCCATCAGTTCTCCGAAGCGATGGACGTCACCGGCCTGAAGCGCGCGGAGCGCCTCACGTGTGCGCTCATTTTCACTGACGACGTGTCTTGCCCGGCGATAGATGGTCTCATCTTCAAATCGATCTTGTCTTTCTTCTAGTGTGTCACTGTCCAAATCACAGAGCGCACGGATATTCAATTCTTGATTGAGAACTTCCAGTGCCGTGTCACACTCTTGTCGCCGCTCGTTGTATTTAGATTCGGCCAGTTCACGCCGCTTATTCGTATTCATGATGACGACCAATACATCCTCAAACTCAAACGGCGCATACGTACATTCAAGCGTATCGCAATCGAGTAACATCGCTTGATTCTTCTTGCCCATCCCGACCGCATATTGGTCCATGATCCCGCTGTTGACCCCGATGTATTCATTCTCGGCGCGTTGTCCGAATTTGACGAGATCAAGTTGATCAAAGTTCAAATCATACACCTCATTCAGAGCGACCGCCGTCACCAACTCAATCGAAGCCGACGAAGACAAGCCCGCACCGTTAGGGATATCGCCAAAATACAGAAAGTCCAACCCGAACGACGGTTCACGTCCATCAAGCATGTAACGGAGCATCGCTTTCGGATAATTCACCCACCCGTGAGCGTCTTGATAATCAAGCTCACCTAACGGCACAGTGACCACTCCAGCTTCCGGAAAATTCATCGAGTAAAAACGGCACTGTCGATCCGTCCGACGTCGTACCAACGCATATGTTCCGAACGTCAACGCCGCAGGAAAGACGTGTCCCCCATTGTAGTCGATATGCTCTCCAATCAAATTGATTCTCCCAGGCGCAAAAAATACCCGCTCGAACTCCTCGTGAAAAGTGTTTGTAAATGCTTCAGACAGTTTCATCATATCTTTCATAGCCATTCCCTCCTCATCAGTTTCACCACACTCTGATTCTAACGCATTCAATCTATAAAATAAATAATGTTTAGTAAACAAATTATGAGTTTTTTTCATTTTTAATAAGAACTAAAATAATTTAAAATTTACAATATAACTATTGTTCAGTTAACAAAATCGATTGAATCCGATTATAAAACCCGCACTGGTTCGCCAGTGCGGGTTTTATATGGAGCTTATTCACAATAGAGATATCTCACTTGTTTGATATCTCATCTCTCTTTAACGAAGACTCTTCCTATTCGTTAGAATGACGTGACGATACCACTCGTACGAATCTTTTCGATAGCGATTGAGCGTCCCCTTCCCGTCATTATTACGGTCCACATAAATAAATCCGTAGCGTTTTTTCATCTCTCCTGTCGTGAATGAAATCGGTTCGATGCATCCCCATCATAAGCTCTCCATCATCTTATAATGGTTGTACATATTAAATACGGACCAAGTTCATTTTTATGAACCTGGTCCGTTTGACGGAATTTATGAGTATAGTCCGATAAAGTAAGCAACGACCACCAACAGGAGCACGTATGAGAAAATGACTGTCGGAGGAGAGACCGTCTCATGTTCGAAGCGTTTAAACAATCGTTCTGCCAGATGGCCACTGATGAGTACACTTACCCCCACCAAAGCTCCACCCAAAAAGACATTTAATTCTGTCGTCAGAGCAAAGAATACGCTCAACATGATAAATACCGTGGTAAATAGAGTTGAGAAGACTTTAAGTTTATTCACAATGACACACCCCATCCTTTTTTGATTGCGAGAGTGCGCTCGTACTCACGAGTTTATATACTTACGAGTTCGAGTTGAAAGAAGATTCATAGATTTTGACGGATGATAAGAACGGCTTTAATACAAAACCGGACAACCCGTACTCATTCACTGTATACATTTCGACGTCGAAACGAATTAGGCTTGTCAGCAATGCCTCGTCTTGTGTTTACGTAGTAAATACGCGAAAATGGAAGTGAGATGAATGCGAGTCCATATGCGTTCAAACGAGAAAACTATCAAATGGTAAAGTGGTGAATGCTGTGCAGTCGAATGAAACCAAAGTGACCTCTTTTCGAGTCTCCCAAGAGGTAAAAGAACACATCCAACGGTTGTCGGAACAGCGGCAACTGTCGACAAATCAATTGTTTGAAGAACTGATCACCTTGGCTGATAAACAGGTGCCAGATCCATTGATCAGTGAGGAGAACGATGCTCTCCAAGCGGCACTGAATCAGGTGCTGGCCCTTTTCAATGAACGTGCCACGCGGCTCGAGCTTCAAACAAAGGAGCACGAACGGATCCGTTCGCGCTATCAAAAGACGATTCATGACCTTGAGCAAAGCATCATCATAGAGTCGGAACAGCTCAAAGAGGACTATGAGCGTCAAGTCGCGGCCCACGACCAGGAATTAATTCCACTTCAACATCAAGTGGAGCTCCTGTTCGCCGAAAAACAGAACGCTCAGGACGCCCTCGAGACCGAACGTGCTTCTTTCAAAGAGGAACTGAAGACCCAGAAGAAGTTGGTCTTTAACTTAGAAGAAGACGTCAAGAAGCTCGAGCTAGAGCGCAGCCAGCTCAATCGTCAAAACCAGAACCTGATGGACACGCTTGACGAGTTGAAGGCACGAACGCGACGAAGCGACCAACTCGAAGAGGAGAACCAAAAACTTCACTTGGAAGTGCAGCTCCTCCGTCGTGAAAAAGAGGCGTTCGAGAACCGGTTACAGGAACAGGTCGAGCTCGCGGTCCTGCGGGAGCGAAACACCCAACAAAATAAACAATGATACGAAAAGGGTACTAGATTGAGTCAACCAGTGACTGAATCTAGTACCCTTATATTTTTTACAAAGAAAGGATTTAACGGTTTGGGGAAATCGTCTGATACATGTTCAATGATTTGACCAGAGATTCTTCCTTCATGCGTAGAATCATAACCTCATGAGAGTATAAAAATGACTCCACTTGGTCCAATTAAGATTTCACCCGCAATCCACGCATCTTGAATCGATTACGCTTTTCTTCTAATTTCACTTTCATATCTACCGAGAACGTACTTTCAGGAGTGTTGTAGGCACGCCGTGCTGCCATACTAAGCATTTTTGCCACATCCTCTGCCCGGTCGTCCTGTAAATCAAGGAGTGAAGATCGAACATACTGGCGAGCCATTTCTCGGTCACGTAGCGATTCAGGGACCGATACATGACGACTTAATGCCAGGGCCAATTGAGCCGTCTCTAAGCGATAGCTTGTCCCACCTGCCTGCATACGATTCAGTTCATCCGCTAGCTCGCTTTGCAAAAGTACATGATTACTGTCCGTCATCGGTCACCCTCCTCTACTGTTCTTTTGATTTATTATATACCCTTTTCCTGAAAAATTCGACTCAAGTCGTGCACGTTACAAAACGGATCGTCCCACGTCATGTTCGCTTTATATTCCTCTACAAGTTCGAGAAGTTTGTCTTTATCGCAAAGTGCCAATAGGTTCGTCTTTTCGAGATCCTCTAAATCCTTTTGGCGAGAGGAAAAGATCTTGGTACATGCTAAGAGTTCAATGTCGGGGATATACACATCAATCGCCTCGAACAGACCTTCAATCTTATGTCGAAATTCATTTTCTCTAAAGTCTTCACGGGGTGGGAACTGAATCACCCCTTCGACAATTTCAATTTCATATTCATGAAGTGCTTCTTTCAATTCAGGTGTCACAACACCTTTCGTCACGCGAATATCAATATCTCGCGTCGGACGATACTCGGCATCTTTATTCATCATTTCAATGAAGAGAAGAATCCCTGATGCGCCAACCACGACAAACTCGACTTCGATGTCTCTTGAGGCGCAAAACGTATCAAGAACGAGCAAGGTATCGATAATACTCTCAACGTCTTTGTATTGATTGGAGTAAGTCATGTATGTCCCTCCTAATGAAAATGACCCACTCTGATCCGGTATGTTAGGAGTCTTCGTGGGCCATGATGTATTTCACATCTCTCAATTTAATTCGTATTTAAATAGGCACTGAGAGCCCGCCGGATAATCTCATCTTCTGACACATGTTCTTTTTGCGCGGCTTGTGTTAATCCAACGTATAAAGGATCTGTCAAATCAGCAAAACGAATCTGTACACGCATTGGTTTCATAGATTTAGTTTCGACTTCGAGCACACGTTGTTCCTGACGTTCAATCAACATCCGTTTCACTTCACGGAGTTCTTCACGTGTCATCTCGTACACCGTCTTGTCTCCCGAAGCTGTGTAGTACTTCTTATTCTCGAGTAGCGCGAGCTTTGGATCTTCTGGCCACGACAACAACTCAGCAAGTTTCGTCGCGCTGAAATCTTGCTCGAGCGTCTTCTGTAAGATATTCGGACCAAACGTATTCCAAAATGAGACGAAGCGACTGACTTGAGGATGTGACATCCCAATTTTGTTTAAGAAGTCTTTCCACGTTCCTTGTTCTTTCTGGAACTCTTTTTTGGTCTCCGGATCACGAAATAAGCTATTCGCATGAGCAAGTATTCGACATTTCTCGACAAAACTGGTCGCTTGAATTGCATCGATATGGTTATAGTACTGAACGATTCCATCCATATCTTCGGGAAGCTTCTTCGTGATGATGCGTGACAGTCCCGTCGCCGGCAGGGCCTGATAAGGGTTCGATACGGTCGTCGTTGCCGAGAATTCTTTCACGGCCTCGACTTGTTCCGTACGGCTATCTGTCGCTTGTTGATTCTGATTCACCGGAAGGTTGGCACTGAACGTCGAGATCTTAGGTGTATGTTTCTTTCGGTTGCGTGTCATAACGACAATACCTCCTCGGCGAGTTGTAGATAGGCGTCGGTCGCTGGGCTCTTGTGATCGATGACAGGACGAGACTCTCGCTGTAATGTCTGAACCTTCACCGCATAAGGAATCGTCGTCAAAACCGGAATACCGACTTCTTTCCCGAGTTCTTCAAGTTCTTCGACTGTCGTGACGTCCCCTTTCGAGCGGGCACTCACCATCGTCGGGATGAAGGCAGCGATATGGATGTCTTCCCGGAATCGTTTCATCTCTTCTAGTTCTTCAGGTGCCGAGTAAACGGCATCCATCGAGAACTTCTGCATCTGGACAGGCATCACAATCCGGTCCTGCGCGACAAGTGCGCAGCGAGCGTATGGGTTGAGCGCCGAAGTCGATCCTGGACAGTCAATCAAACAGATATCAAACAATTCGTCGATTTTGGTAAGTTCTTCGCTGAGGCGATACTCATACCCGATCTGGCTTGTCAGGTCACTCGGGGAAGCTGAGCGCCTTGTCGGGACAAGATAGACCGTTCCCGTCTCATACTCGCACGTCACGATCACCTGTTCGATTGGTGTATAGAATGGATCATTCTCTTCAAGGAGGCAATCGAGTAAGACCTTGCCTTCATAATCGTTTGTCAGACCGAGCCCATTCGTCGAAGACGCCTGGTCGTCCGCGTCGATGACGAGGACACGTAATCCGTCACGAGCATAAGCATGAGCCAAATTGATGGTCGTCGTCGACTTCCCGACGCCGCCCTTTCGATTGTACAATGCGATTTTCTTCATGATTCGTCTCCTCGATTCTCGTCTGTGACGTCGATGATATTGTCGTTCACGGTCCGCTCGATAATTTCCGTCAACAGCTCACTCACACTCCGATTTTGGGCATGTGCATACTGTTGGAACTGATCGGACAGGTCGGACGGGATTCGTGCGGAAAGGACGGCAGATGGTTTCTTTGTTTTTTGAAACGGGCTGACTTTGACCTGTTGCACAGATTCACGGGTCTTACGGGCCGCTCGAATCTGTTTGACCGTCAACTCGTCGACGCTTCGCGACTCTCCATCAATATAGAGTCCCTGTTCGACGACCTCTTCGACGTTATCAAGATACATCAATTCAAACAGCTTGGAAGCCGGGAGGCTCGCAATCGATGCTTCGAGTGGATGTAACGTCTCATAGGCTTTTACGTACCTAGATGCAAGCGAACTCGACATCGATACGGCCTCGAGGAACCCCATCCATTCTTTTTTGTCATGCATCTCAGAACGGGCGATGACGAGCCGTTTCCCGATCTCGAATACTGAAATCGTTTGAACTTTTGAGAGCTCATTGATTTCATGAACAAGGTCCTCGACTTCTTTAGAGACCGGAAGTTTTTGGACGAGCGCGCTGATATTCGTCAAACCGCTTTGATACGGGTGCTGCTCACTCGGTTTGATTTTATGAATATTACGGTTCCGTGCCTTCATGATATCTCACCTGCTTGTTCGACGACTTGTTTGGCCAATAGTCGAAACGGTTCAGCGAGTACCTTCGCTTCTTTGGAGCGGTACTGAATGACACTCTTTCCACTATCGGCAGCTTTCTCGATGAAGGTGGATCGCTTGATCATCGGAAGGATATCTAGTGACTCTTCCTTCGCGATGACTTCCATCGCTTCGTGATACTCTTTATCCGCCTTAAAAGAGGCATCCATCGCGACAGGAAGAATACCTGTGATGACGAGGTCTGGGTTGTAGAACTTCTTCACTTTTTGGACCGTCCGGACCGTACTCGCAAGTTGGTCGAACACGAGCTTCTTCGGCATGAACGGGATGACCGTCATGTTTGACGTCGAAAGCACGACTTTCGAGAGTTCATTGATCGATGGGACCGAGTCTAGGATGATCCAATCAAACTCCTCCTCGAGCGGTGCAATCATGTCTTTTAATAGGAAGAGCTTGTCTTGCTCGGAGATTAGATTGATCAACCTGGCATTTCGTTCATTCGAAGGGAGAAGACTCACGTGATACGTTTCGTCATCAAACAGGACTTCTCTGATATCAAGATTACGGGTATGTACATCAAACATCGTCATGTACTTGATTGTGTCGGACTCTTTTAACATCAGCTTGCTGAGCGAGCCTTGAGGATCTAAATCAATGATCAAGACCCGTTGTCCTAGCTCACCTAATGCATAAGCCATATTCAAAGAACAGGTCGTCTTCCCTGACCCACCTTTCGATATGTAAAACGTGAGTATGTTCATCTGCTCTCTCCTTTCTCACTCATATCATGCCACAATCTCTTATTCCTTACAACACAAAAACCGCAAAGACGATAGTAAATCCATAATTATTATGTATACAATTACGAATTTAAGTTGTATACAAAAATTGACTATGAGAAATCAATGTATACGTTTCGACGTCGAATTGTATACAGGCTGTTATTTGCACTACTAATGATTTATAGAAAGTTGAAGTCATACGGTAAGCTGGACTTTAAGATCTCTTATCATAGAAGAAAGACATCGTATATCTGGACATGATTTAAATAATAGAAGAAGAGATAAAAACCATATTCTTCTGAGTTAAAAAAATATAAATAGATTAGAGAGAGTTAAATAAAGATTAATAGAATTAGAAAAAGAAGAAGGTCTCTCGAGCCAGTCATATCAAGCGTTCTGACTGGTTAAGTGAAAAGAGAAATTTCAAAAGGACCATCGTTTCGTTCACAAAGGTTCATTTTTTTTCAACTCTAATTTGAAAATTAAAAAATAAGAGAGGATTTAATTCAGCAAATCTTTGATTACTTAACTGCTTGGTTTGATTTTTTTCTTAAAAGTAAAAAATGCAGATTCAGTATGCAATGATGACTTAGAACGAATGGGAAACAATACAAACAGACGAAAACCCCTGCAAGAATGGGTGATTTTCATATATATTTTCAAAAATAAACATGACAAATAGACCATCATGCGATAGCCGATTTTGCCTGGTTCTCTTTTAGTCGTTGATGGAGATAGAAGATGGGCTCCTCAAAGAACAGCTTATGGGTGCTCGAGTGGACCAAGTCCTCACGATGGTGTAGGAATGCCTGTTTTAACTCTTCGACGACCTGTTTGAACGTCTCGGCCCCGAAAGTATCGCTCATCGAGAAGAGTGAGTCACGGTTGACTTTGAGAGTGTCAAATTCGAAGAACTCCCCTACTCGCTTGCGCATTTCAAACCAAACGAGCTGAACTTCAGTGCGGTCTTTCTCTTTGATCTGCTTACTGTCTTGCGCAGCTGATAGTTGCACTTCAAGTAAGAGCGGTCGTGTGGCGTCTTGGACTCGTTTCTTGAGTGAGATGTTCTGTTTGACCATATTTAAGAAATGCTTACTGTCTTCAACAAGCGACACTTGAAGGAATTTGAGACCAGACATCATCTTTTGGATGGCGAGTTTATGGCCACAGTATTTAGGAAGGAATCCTTTGATCTCATCGTAGGTGAGGATGGCCTGTTCATTTGACTGGACATGAACGTCTTTTTCGACCTGGACGATTGTCCGTAGCGCGAGTCGCAGCGTGTTCACATTATCGAGTGCGATCAATTCGGACAAGAGGCCGTGCCAAACAGACGTATACCCGGTCTTCGAAATGACCACAGCACCGTCTACAAACAAATCACGATAGTTTTCAAGGTAATCCGTCAATTGGATTGAGATCACTCCTGGGAAGTGACGGACGACCGTCATAAGACCATTCTGTTCAAATGTTTTTAAGTTATTATGTAGGGAGCGGATCGACGTGCATGCAAAATCCGCGACCATGTGGTCCTCGATAAATTCAATCTTCCCTTGGTCGTCAGCGTAGGCGAGAATAGAGAGAATATGGCGGATTCGAGACTTGGTCCATTTGAAGGCCGTGAAACAGGCCGGAATGTTATAATGATGCTGCTCATAACGATAGTGATCCTGTCGTTTAGTCCAACGTGTCAGTCCGCTCATCGCGACTAGAAGCTTATTCGCGATCAAAACATGGCGATTCTTACCGATCATCTCTCCTACACCTCCCCTATCCTAAAATATGCTAGTTTTAGTATCTTGTTATTTCCAATGGGTGTCAAAGTGCGGTTTCAGTACGACGATTTGCGACCAAATTTAAATAAACATTGGTGTTGAGCCATTTTTAGAGAGGAAAAGAGTGTCGTTTCAGTACGACGGTTTGCGACCAAATTGACACGAACGGCCTGATGAAGCGATTTCAGGCTATATTCGGCTTGAATTTTCATCACGAAAACATAGATTATGTCGTTTCAGTACGAAGATTTGCGACCAAATTGACTTAAGTGTCGTCTCGGTACGATGATTGACGGCCAAAATCGAACAAAATGCGGTTTCGGTACGACGATTCGCGACCAAATTGAAGAAACGGGTACTTAATTTTTTTTTTGAAATTCTATCGATTTGCCCATATATGTCGTTCTGGTACGACGATTCGCGACCAAATCAAAGAAAGTGTCGTTCTGGTACGATGGTTTGCGACCAAATTGAAGAGGATGTCGTTTCAGTACGACGATTTGCGACCAAATTCTATGGAAGTGCGGTTTCGGTACGATGACTTGCGACCAAATTCATCTAAAATGTGTCTCAGTACGGATTGTACAGATCACTTTAGAACAAACGCGACATTATAAGGCCGTTCACCCCCAAATCTCCCAGGATGTCATCTTGGTGCGATGGACGATGCTGGTCCATGGCTGTCCTATGACTTGCCCAGGGCATATAATGTTCCATGTGGAACATATTCGGCCGCCATATCAACAAAAAGAAGCCCCTTTTGCAAAGGGCTTCCTGGGATGTACGTCTCTGTCAAAGCAACAAGGTGTCATTGTGGTTCAACATCTCCCACGACTCGAGCGGATAGAACGTGAAGAAATAATAATCACCGGAGCGGTGCCAGTCCTTCAAGATGAACTCGTGCTCTTTGATGCGGTCGAGGTTCGCCTCGAGCTCCATCAGGTTCTCTGACTTACGTGACTTGTTGAAGCGGATCGAATAGGTGAACTGACGCCAATGTCGCCGGACCGGGTTCTCCTCCCCCGACTGGATGGAGGCCATACGTTCTTTTTGTAGGACGAATGCCAAATGATAGGCGAAGCTCCCTGTCAACTGTTCGATCTGTTCCCCGTATATGCTGACGATCTGCTGTTTGAGCAGGTCATCATAGACCTCCTCGGTGACCGTGACGACCACCTGGCTATCGGCCAGTGTCGTGGCGTTCCTGATGGTGACGGATGAGAAGAGCCCGCGGATGAAGAAGTCCCCTTCATCGTTATGCCCGGCGACCCGATAATAGCCGAGCTTCATCAACCGCTTCGTCGTCAAATCATAACTCTTCCCGCTCTTGTTGGCATACAGCTTCTCCACCAGCCGGACCAACGGGAAGATGATTTTCCGGCTCGTCTGGAACGAGATGTCGCGGTAAGAGAGAATCTCGGTGAAGGCCTCGAAATCCTTCGAGTCGAGGTCAGGGACCTTGCCGTTCAACTCTTGGATGAACTCCTTGCTGACCAGGACGGAAAGGTTATGCGGGACGCCCTCCTTGTACTTGGGGACGACGGACTCATAATTCAACAGGTCGAGGTTGAGCTGCGAGGCATCGTTCAACCTCTCGTCGAGGTGGTCCGTCTTGTTCTTGATACGGTCCGACATGCCGAAGAACGGGATGTCGACGGCCAATGTCGGCGAGTGGTGCGCGACCCGTTGCGTCAGATCGATCTCTTTGGCCACCTCCCCTAGGACCATCAGCACGTCGGTCTTCAACGTGGACGTCTTTTGATTGAGGGTCTTCTGCGACCAGTAAGGATATGTGTGGAGTAATCGGTTCGGATCCTCGGCCCATTCCTGGATCTTTGTGATGCAGAGCTGCATATAGTCCTCGACAGACTTCACGTGAAACTCTCTATAGAGGCCTTCGGGGCCAGCCACCTTCAAATAGGCCGAGATCATGTCATGTTGTGCCCGCAGCTCCTTGTTATATCCACGTCCCTCTTGATAGTTACGGATTGCCGTCTTGACCCAGCGACGCTTCAACTTCATGAAGGAATAATAGCGGATCTTTTTATAGGCGTTCTCGATGTTCTCAAGGGCGTAGTGTTCCTGATAGAGCGACGCCACGAAGCCGTTTATGTCGTAAATCGCCGCCTCGTGGAGGATGTCCTCCATGCCGTGCTGTTTGATTGAATTGACCGCTTGCGAAATGATGAGTTGCTGGGAGCGGCTGTTGGAGTTCGATTGGTTCTCCATGCTGATCACCTCTTCTCCCCTAAATATAGCACACGTCCCTAAGGGGAACCTTTAAATTTGATACCCTATAATTATTTCAAATACCATAAGTAAAAGTGTGCGCCGGCGCACACTTTTTTCTAATATGATGAGAGGTGAAATTGAATTATAATCCTAGTGTAGGGTTTTGTTAGAATACTCCCTAAAAATGGCTTATAAGTAGGCCGTGACTCAATAAATGTAAGGAGTGAGGGAAGTTATGAGCGTACATCTTAAGGCGTTTGACACATATATTGGGAAAGGGGCCAAGATGCTGTCGTGGGATGTCGGTCTCAACCCTGATCTCAACGAGAGCAAGGCGAAGACCTCCAATATAACGAAACGGCTCATCGATCGTCATAGCGATGCGATAGAGCTGTGGGAAGGAGATGTCGACGGACGACTGTTAATGAAGTTTGTCAATCTCAATAAAAAGGGCACTTCCAAACAGAACACTGTCCTCGAGGAAATCGATTTTCTCGAGTGGGTCGAGACGGACTGGGAAAACAGTGCAATCATGCGATGTCTCGGCGGTTCGACCTTCCTATTCATGGTCTTTGGTGAGAACAAGGTGGGAGATGTGTTCTTTCTCGGTCCCGTTCTTTGGAAACTGCCTCAAAAAGAGGTGGAGGGTTTGAAATCTTATTGGCATACGGTGACAAAGATACTGAGAGAAGGGGTCCCGATGTGGGAGGCCTCTCACGGGAAGAAAATGATCACGAAGAACAATCTTCCGGGCCAGGCGGCGTATAAGATGATACATATCCGGCCGAAAGCGAACAACAAGAACGATGTCACCCTTCTACCTGACGGACAGATGATCACCAAGCAAGGTATCTGGCTGAACGCGAAATACGTGAGTGGGATCGTCAACCCGCTCTTCGAGGCCAGACGGGATGAAATAAATGTCCTACGAGACATGGAGTCAATCGACGATGGAATAGAGGGAGCCACGATAGACTCCCTTAAAAGGATGCTTAAGGAGGAGGCCTATACCC
The DNA here is from genome assembly GCF_018618255.1 of Exiguobacterium sp. s56. Lineage (NCBI taxonomy): Bacteria > Bacillati > Bacillota > Bacilli > Caryophanales > Exiguobacterium > Exiguobacterium sp. s56. Next base: position 34,931 of record NZ_JACSLR010000014.1, read on the forward strand.
CGGAGACGTTCGTGGCAGCCTGTTGAGAGGTCATCCCGGGATTCGGCATCGAATCCATCAGCAAGCGCCTTGTAGAGCGTGTAGGGTATCGGATATCCTCACCATACATCTTAGCCAGGAAGCACCTGGACAGCAGGTCGTATATCGAGCACGTCATCTTGGGTGGCGACTATTTCAAGATGAAGGATACGCCGGTCTTGTCTCATCCTTATGCGTCCAGAATGATGGCGAAGATGAGGGTCGGTTGGAGAATCATCGAAATCGAGCCCGGCCTTTTCATCACAGAGCGGGCACTCGTCCGTGCGGGCATAACCACCAAACTATTGGAATCTTTTCAGGCGTTGGTCTTTAACGAGATGGAAGTAGGTCGCTTCTATACGATCGAGCGGCTCACAGAACTTCTCGACTATGACCCGCTCGGGGAATACGGGTTCGATGAGAAGTTGTATGAGGGGGTATTGAGAAGGCCAGGTAAAATCTCTCATGTGAAGGTCGGTGATACCTATCTCTTCATCAGAGGGGTGAGCCGAGACCTTCCCCAAGCATTGATGTACAGTTTGATGGGGGTGTCTCCACATGCACAGCTGACGGATATGTGCGACGAGTTGTCTGACCTTCATGGCAGACCGTTCGACCGTGAGGGTCTCGTCATCTTGGTGAACCGAACATCATTTTATCTGGCGCCAGACATGGATATGGTATTCGTGACCTAGGATGCCTATCTGTCTTACCTTTATAAGGTGTGATTTGAAATAAGCCCCGGTTAGAAAGTGTGCGCCGGCGCACACTTTCTAACCGGGGCTGCTTGGTGAACAACTCGTCAAGCAGATACATATAGACCGTTGCGTCCGAAACGAGACCATGGACATTTCCAGATGGACACAAGGTATGGTACGGCAACGGGCAAGCTCGATCTGAATTTGATGTTTGTTAAACAGATGAAAATAGAGGACGAGAAAGATTCGATGATGAGCCCCGTTGGCAGGGAATCTAGGACAAAGAGAGAATTGTTTCAATACTGCATCTGAAGGATGTGAAACATCGAAGTGAAAGGAGGGTCAGGATGGAAGCGAGCAAAATGTTCGTCAACCTCATCGAGTTGTCTCCAACCGATAGAGGGTACGCCCTTGACGCCGTGGGCTACATCGTGGAAGAAGGAACCGGTGGACGACACCTGGATAAGATACACAAGAAGAATTTCCGGATGACGACGGTCGAGTATGTAAATGGGTTGAAAAATAACCTGGTCAATTCCGGACAATGGACTTTGGTCTACGAGGCCATCTCAGAATGGTATGGGTCCTTCCAAAGAGACTTTCAAAACCTGGACATCAATCAATTAAAGAGCAGGTGGAAAGAAAGGCCCATACATACCTGGGCACACTTTCTTTTGAACGGGGAGCTCCATCTATTGAGGGAGCTAGATAATTCGGAGATGGTTTTGATTGAAAAAGAGACCTGGGAAAGGACGCAGAAACTTTCTTTGAAGAACTCGAGCCTGACAACGACCATGGATGATGTTCAGGACAAAGGGACAGAACATGACGGTTTAAAAGAAGAACTCATAAAACTATATCGAATCGATGAAGAGACAAGGGTCAAGGTTTCCCTCTTCGACAAGAGAGTAGCGTTCTTTTTACAGACGCCATATGACGAAGCCTCCGTCAACAAATATAAGAATAGATACAACCTCCACAGCATCACCCAATACTCGTCGATAGATTTATCCAATTTCAGCACCCAACACGACCTTTTCGTGTTCATGGGGACGAGGGCCACCCATGCTGCCTTCTATAAGCTCACTAGCAAGATTCCTAGGGAACGGTTGTTGCAAGTGAGCGGCCAGAACATAGATATCGTATTCAAAGAAATCACACAACAGTTAAAGGGGAAGATGGATGATGCAGCAAATCAATGAAAAGTCAGTATTATTGACCCGGTTTACCCAGGATGTGGAAGATATGTCCCATCGTCTCGAGGGGAAAGAACGAAAGAAATTCCTGTACAAAAAAATCGACCTTGGACAGATGCAAGACAACGAGATTGTTGACGACCTTCTCACATTAAGATATATAGCGAACAATCGGATGCATGAGTTCGAGAACCTCTTGAAAGAGAAACTTGATGCTTATGAATCGGCATTGGTAAGAGCCATTGAGGAATCATTCACAGAAAGAATCACGTACAATGAGGAATTGCTTGAGACGGTAACAGAGGAGCTGGTCCCTTACTATCACGGACGGTTCCAAATCAACCTGTCCAGAGAAATCAGTTTCTTGCCGCTTGAACTGCGTCTTCTCCTATATACGAAGCTACTTGTCATCGAACCTTATAAAATAATCCGTTATAATTTGCTTGATCGAATCTCTTTGACGTTGTATAAGTCAGGAAACCCGAAGCTTGGAGAGTATGCTACTTTTCTGAAGACAATGCTTGGAGTTGAATTGGCGCCACTCATATTCAAGACAGAGAAACGATTCGAAGAACTGTTCTGGGCCGACATCGGGGCCAACGAGAAAATCGAGACCGTGAAAGAAGAAATCTTAGATGAGGCGAACCTTTACCAAAAAACCATCGAACGAGAGTTTTGGTATGGATTCAAAGGCATGAGTGATTTGAAAAATATAAACGATGTTCACGCAGCCAAGCTATGTTTGAAAGCTTTCACACTATATTTCGAGAAGGTCGTTGAATTATCGAATCAGATGGAAGAAGTGTTTTTGAAGTATTATGACACTAGAAATCGAAAACCGGTGGAGCGCATGTTGAACGAGGAAGGGCTCGAGAGCCTCACAATCAAGCCACGCTATACCATTGCCATAATCGGGCAGAAAGGACAGAGGGAGATGACGGTTGAGGAGAAAGACGAATACGAGGAGGGCATGAGGAGACGCGCAAAAACATGGGCTGGTATCGGCCGAGAGACCTTACTGATGAACAAAGGGAAGACAAGGGCCAAAGATGAAGTGTACCAGGCTCCCGAGGTGTTAGATCAATCCTCTGCGCGTCTTCATCTCACCAATTTGGTCCAACTGATAAGTAATCGTTCCTATACATTGAATCAGTTTGACCGGTATATGTTCGGGTTGGTGATTTCCTCGTTGAAGTCGAAAGACTGGGACAAAAAACGCTTGAATCTCTTTTTAGGTACTTTAACTTACGTCCAATCCATGCTTTGGAACAGAAATGACAGAGATCCGGTAGTTTTACTCAAAATCACAATGGATCTGATTGAGCAGGACGGATTACTAGAATCACATGGAGTAGGTTGGCCAATCGGTCTTGTAGTGAATGAGATGGGAAGAACGTCTAAGAAAGACTATATCGTCGTATTTGAGAAAATCCAACGGAATGATATTTTCGCAGGGATTGTTTTCGTCTCTTCTCGAGAGCCCCTTCGAAAAGGTGGGAAGAAACAGTCAGAAATCGAGAGTCATATAGACCAATTGTTATATTCACTTGTGATAGATTGGAAGAGAATAGAGAAGAAAATGGGGGCGACCAAAAAAGATTCCTCGCTTCTACGGGACGGCTTGAAAGAACTATCGAAAGAAAAGGAAAAAATATTTGCAGAGAATCAGAATTAACGTTGAACTAGAATTATACTAATGAAATAGTTCAACGTAAAACGGACTTGAGTTATAGTGTTCGTTAAAAGTTTATTGTTCGGCCCGAAAATTAAACAGAAAAAGGCGAATGACCCTACATAGAGTGGGTCATTCGCCTTTTCTTCTTTCCATCACATTTTCAATATTAAGAACGAAATTATTGATTCATTGGAATTCCAAGCTCGGAACAAGTATCTTTACGAAAGTTAAAGTAAAACTCATTAAACTCCTGTTCCTTGAGCCGAATATATTTCATGGCAGGCACGACATCCTTCAATGGATATTTATGTACTACGTCGTTCTTTATAGAGGTTGATTTTGAGGTTTCGGCTGTCAGATTAAGCTGGCTCAATATAGTCAAAATATTATTTGTCGCATCATTGAAATATTGTTGATTCGATTCGACGATAACGTTTCTTTTCTTAGAGTGAATTGAAACTAGATTGTCTACATAAGGCATTCCAGAGAATGAGTTTTCTGTGAATCTTGGAAGTTTTTTTGGCAAAATCACAACTTCTATATTACTGCATTCTTCAAATGCATTAGGGCCAATACTTTCAACATTTTCAGGAATCAGTATATATCTTAATTTTTGACAGTACGAGAAAGAATGCGCACCTATATGTTGGAGAGTGGAAGGTAGATCCACATATATAAGTGAGTCGCAATTCGAAAACAGGCAATTCCCTAAAAAAGTTAGGCCCTCGGGTAAGCTCACGGACACAACTCTTGTCTCAGAAAATGCATACGCACCAATATGTTCAATATTTCCGTTAAAAAGTATTTCTTTCAATTGAACGCATTCATCGAACGCATAACTTTCAATGATTTTTAGACTTTTTGGAAAGCTAACAGAATTAAGAGATTCACACGATTGAAAACAGTGCTTACCTACTTTTATTAATCCTTCGTTGAAATCTATTTGCTCAAGATCAATGCATGAATAAAAGGCAGAATCGCATAATTCTATTACGGAATCAGGAAATGAAACGGCTAATACATCTGATTCTTCAAATGCACCGCGACTTATTCCTTTCACGACCTGTCCATTTATAAAACCAGGAATCTTTACAACTTCTTGAATCCCTTTATAGCTTACATATCCATTTTCAATTACAAAATCATCAATTGGAGAATCGCTGACTTTTGTAAAGTCAATCAACTTTTTTTCTGAAAACAGCACTATATATCCTCCTTTAATATTAAATTTATATATTTAAAATTTTCAACAATTGCAATAAATATTCCTCCCAGAAAAATCAAAATAAAAATCAGTATATAAATCCTGTTTTTATTTTTATCGTATAAACACATGATATATAAGCGCTTTGAATTTTTAGATTGACAGTATTTTATTTCCATGTTTGTTTACTAAATTTAGTCAAGGTAGGCCTCGCTTCAAATAAGCTTTTTGTAATAAAGTTCTTCGTGGCAACAAACTGTTTATTCAAATGGCAAGTCGGTATTTGAAACGTTTGATGATTGATTAAGAGATTGCAGATATTCATTTGTTGTACTAATAGATTCGTGGCCCACTAATTGCATGACCCCAATCAGCGGACTGCCATTGGCTAGCAGCTTAGTGATGTAAGCGCGACGGAACCAATGAGGCGGGGCCTTTTCTTCGGTCTCTGCGTGCTCGACCGCATTGTGCGTCATCAGGCGGAGGGCCTCGTACGTCATCGCTTTATGCAGCTTTTTGGTACTGAAAGCTATATAGGGAGAGGTGACCTCCTCGATCATCATGAGCGTCTGCAGTCGATTGACAAGGTAGCTCGCCTTCTCGGTGAGCGGGATCCGTCGCCATTTGTCTCGTTTTCCTTTTGCCTCGAGATAGAATGTATGTTGATTCCGTTTCACATCAGTGAATTTAATTGACAGAAGTTCGGCCGCCCGCATTCCCGTCGTCAGCAACAGATAGCCAATCGTCTCGTTTCGGAGCTCCATGAGCTCCTTTTTCTGTGCCCTTTTGACGGTATGACGGAACGATTCGGCGATGCGCTCGACCTCGTCGAAGTCGACCTCGCGACGGAGCGGCTCGGGACGCTTCTGGTTCTTCACGTGGAAGGCCAGGTTGTTTAGATGGTAATGGTTGACATGTAGGTATGTCAGGAGTCTCTTCAGCATGTTGTTCTTCCGCTTGGCGCTCCGTGGGGCGTACCGTGCGTTCACCTCGAACAGATAGCGATGTACGTCGAGCACGGTCAGACGCTTCAGGCCGTCGGTATTCGTCATCACGAAACCAAGTACGAATTCGAGGTCCTGCTTGTAGGCGCGGCGTGTGTGAGGGCTCTTCTCCGCATAGATTGGGAACAGTTCCGTCGCCCAGAACAGCTCGATGATCTCCAGGTCGTTTAACGTCTCGAGAGTGATGTGGTCACCTTTCAACGCCTCGGCCAGTTTCGGGTTCGCCCCGGTCAACTCTCTCAAAGCCAGTTCGAATTCCTGGCGTGTCTTCTCGATTTTCATGCTTCTCCCTCTTTTCGATTCGAATTCACCGTTTTACTCGTCATTCGCTATTCATAATGGTGTGATTTAACGTATTACATACGTAATTAAATATTAAATACAATACAAACGGATTTAATATCGCGTGTAATAAATGTATTACATTTTGTTTTATAGATAATTATTAAAACATTAACTTGTGATAATCTTATATTATCACAAGTGAAGATTGATGTTATAAAAGATCGTGTTATTTTTCTGAGTTTGGTAAAATGAAGAAAAATAGTTGGGGGATTTGTTAATTGTATGAAAAAGAAGTATGTAAGATACGAATATTATCGAGTGGTTTATACTGACATTGACAAAATTGATCACAAGAGAGGTTTATTTAAACTTGATAAATTAATTTCTAAAGTTAAAGAATTGCCTTTAGGGGAAAGAGCTAAAAAGGTACGTCTAGAAAGTTCAAGATTAGATGACCATAATGAAGCGAATAATTATCATTTATTACTCTTTTCTCGCTTGAAAAAGTCACACTTTACTAAAAAAGGAAAATTAGATAGCCCGTTAGAAGACTTTGATTTAGAGGATGATGATTATATTGGTGAGGAAGTTTGTGCTTTATATGATCCCGATATGCATGTATTAATGCTTCAACGTAATAGAGATAGTTTAAGCCCAACGGGTATTCAAGAATATTTAAATATTATGTTTCAAGAAGTTACTGGTAAAACAAATTATGAAATTTTTCTTGAACCAATATGCACTGATGATGCAAAATCTCGGGTCAAAAAAAGTGGAATAATAAAAAAAATACACGTTAGAATTGCTGATAAAGATATTAAAAAAATAGTTGAGAAAGATAAGGGTTTAAAAGGTCTCGTTAGTGGATGGTCTGTATATGAGGCACCGTATGTTGATATCATTTTAGTAAATGGTAGATTTAAAAATCAAAAAATAAAAAGAGAGCCAGTACAAGAATTAATGGATGAAATTCTTGAAAACCCTGAATTGATTCAAAAAGCGCGTTTGACTATAGGTGATACTAGTAAACCAGAAGTTATAGATTTGTTGACTGATAAAGCAACTGACTTTTCTCAAGTTCAGGTAAGTGAAAAAATCGAAGAGGCTCGGGCTCAATTGAATCACAAAGTAGTATGGGATCTTATGATTGATATTTTTCATACAGGTACAGAAAATAAAAAGCGGAAATTTGATATTCAAAGGTACCTTACAAAAGGAGGGTAAACCTTGAAAAACTTAAAACTTCCAGTTATTTTAGCTATTTTAATTACTGGAACATTAATTCTTTATAATTTCTTAATAGATTATATTGAGCCCCTCCAAATTAAATTAAACTTTACTTTAGAGGGGTATGAAAAAGTAATTGATGGGGTTATTACATTCACGTCTATAATAATAGGTTTTTTAGTGGCTATTTTAACAATTTTATTGAGTTCAAGAGACAGTCAAATTATGAATCGTATATTGAATGGTAAGGAAAAAGAAGAGCTAAGAACATATTTTTTATCTTCTTTTATAATAGGAGGATTACTTGTATTTAATTCAATAATAATGTATGTCGCAAGGTATTTTTCAAGTGTTTTAGTGCATGTATTCTTTTACTCTTGGATTTTCCTTACAGCCGTTTTTACTATTCACTTAATATTGTTTTTGAGTATTATTATGAAACTCCTGTTTCAATTAAATGAAGATTCAAAAAATGAAAGGCAAGATGATGACATTATTTGAATTACTTCAATTCCATGATTTGATTTCTTCAATAAGAAGATTCATTTTGTCTTTTAAATCTAATGTACTTTCTAAATCCTGTAGATAGAAAGTGTCTGAGATTTCTTGCGCGAATTTAATTTTATTACGAAGAAACTTTTTGCCCTCACCAGGCTTTATTGAGTCTAGTAATTCATCAAACAATTGAAAATGGTCGAGAGAAGTCAAATGTTTAATATCATATCTATTTGACAGTGCAGACAATGGAATATAATTTTCGATTTCTTTGCCCTTAGTAATCCAACAAAAAGAATCGTGCTTTTGAAACTCTTCTTGAATTCTCTTTTTTGTGTCATTGATTGGTTGATTTCTATATCTTTTGTCGCTATCAATCACTATAGCTGAATTTCTATTTGTTAAAAGTAAATTAATTAACGAAGATTCCTCAACTTGTTCATGAAGTTGAAAATGAGAGAGTAATCTTCCTCCATAAAAAATAATTTGATAATGAATACCCTCTATTAATGATTCGTTTGAAAATACTTTGATCCATTTATTTATATATATTCTGTCTGAAGGCCCTTCAACCCAAATGACTCCGTTGGTTTGGAAGATATCACTTGCACGCACCTCGAGATCATCCAATAATTGCATGCTATCTTTATATCCTTTAAGAGTATTTATACTTAATAAGTTATCACTCTTTCTAAGGTGAAGGATTTGAGAGTTTAAATCCGAACTAAACAAGTTAATCGGAATATTAGAATGTGTAGTTAGATATATAATTGAGTCATTTTGCACTGCCCAACTTTTTATAAAAGTGAATAAATTCCTTTGTAGAGAAGGATGGAGATTGTTTTCAAGCTCCTCTAATGCAAAAATAGCGTGAGATGGAGTTAACTTTTTAACATCTAAGACCACAAATAGGTTCAATAGCACGAGAATAATAGTCTTAAGTCCGCTCCCTGAATTAGAAAGTGATACTCTACCTTTTGTTTCTTCTTCTAAAAAAATCTCCCAATAAATCTCATTATTCTTATCAATTTGTTGGACCACAATATCTGTAAAATGAGCATCAGGATGAATGATTTGATTCAGGGTTTCTAGTAATTTTTTCTCGATCATCTTACTATCTAAAGTACTCCAGTTAATATATTTATGTACTAAGTTAGTGGCTCCAGTTCCATCACTATCTAAATTCAATTCGCTATTTTCTTTCTCTGGAACAATATTTCGATCAGCTGCTAATCTAAAAAAACTGACTCTAGTAAAAGGATTTCCAATTGCATTTGCAAGCTTATCCCAGTAAGTCGATAAATCTTCTCTAAAATCTTTGTTTATTGATTTTGACGCAACCCCAATGTACTTAGAATTCCCCCCAAATGATTGTTTCTCTATCCTTATTTCCACATAAAAAATTTTTCCAATGAGTTTTACACCGAATGCATAATGGTTACCTATTTTTCCATCACTTGTATTTTTATGAAACACCCGTTCTATTATTTCTTTATCAAGTTCATATCCAATCACAATTTCGTCAAATAATTGGTTATGCCTTTTAAATAGTTCAATATCGGTTAGATAATCAAATACGTCTAACAAACTAGACTTCCCAGTATTATTTCTTCCTATTATTAAATTTATTAACGATATTTGATCAATTCCAACTAAAGTGTCTTTAAAGTTCTTGTAGTTTTTTATATAAACTGAACGTATTTGATGCATAGTTCTACTCCTTTATTTTTGAGCGTATTGAATTTTTTAGCCTATAAAAAAGTACTATCATTAAAAAAATCATGCAAAGTAATGCCCAATCCATCACAAAATTTTTGAATCGTACTTATTTTAGGATGCTTTGTTCGTCCATTCATCAATTCGGAAATCGTCGCCTGATTCAACCCACCTTTTTGAATGACTTGATGGATGGTCATATTATGTTCCGCTGCGAGCTCCTTCATCCGCTCGATGATTGCCTCGTTCAATTCCACTTGCTCACCTCACGATTTAAGTACTCTCTTATCTCCTTATTCTTTACGAAACCTTCTATTCCTCTACCCTACCACAATCTCTTGAAATCAAAATACTTGTCATTATTTTCTATCATCAAAGCGTTATTTTTTTACAATTGTGCGACAAAATCAAAAATATTGAGTTACTGTTGCTCTTTATCCCTTGTATAGAGCGGATTCGACAAGAATCGTCAACTGTAAAATTTCTGACATATCAGAAAACTGATGATTTTTATTCCTAACCCTGTTATATTGGAACCAAGAAAAGGAAACATCTGTTTGGTCGCCGCTCTGGTTTACAGAAAGGGGAAGGCTTATGTATCGATTCGGGGAGTGGTTGAAGGAGAACCGTCGGCTCTCGGGTTGGTCACAGGTCGAACTATCCGAGAAGACATTTGGAGAGATTTCACAGCCTGCCATCAGCCAGTATGAACAGAACCGTTCGGTGCCGTCGATTGCGGACATTGATCACCTGGCCCGCGCGTTCGGGCACACGCTTGCGACGGTCCCATGGGATGCCATCGATTTCGGCTACGGGGCGACGCGTTCCGTCACCAAGCTCGAGCGACGTCGGTTCGACCTGAAGGAGTTGCCACAGGCCGATTCGGTCCGCACGTTCGACGGGAAGACGTATGAGCTGCATGGCTTCATCGGTATCGAGAAAGGGAGCGGCGAGGCGGTCCAACTGACGCAACTCTACTACCGGATCCGTACGGTCGTCTGTGACGCCCACGTGCTCGCCAAGCGCAAGAATCCGGATGACGAGCTCATCCATGTCAAGAAGCGGAAAAGAGTCCGACAGTAACCGATATCGACGCAGCAGCACATCCTTAAGGATGGTCTCCTCCAATCACATACCGGCGTGTCCCTCACCAGTGACCGGGTGGGCGGGATCTACGCACAGATGGTTCGGCGAGAGTCGCCTAAAACTCGCCACAAGGTCACCACATCGTTCCGGGTCATCGAAAAACCCTGTACAGCTCCTCATCTCAGCGAGGAGCAGAGTTCGTGGGGGAACGGCTAGAAACCCACCGCACCGAATCCGACTGTCCTTAATGATGTGTTGCTGCACATCACGAGATCAAGGGAAGGAAGTGTGTACTGTGGCATCAAAGGAACAGAAACAGAACCGAAGCTTCGCCGAGAAACTCTTACGCATCCGTGGGAAGGACTACGAGGAATGGCTCGACGAGCAACACCAACAGGTCATCCAGGACAATCAGGAACTCATCATGGAGGCGCTCGAGGCGAAGCTCAGCTTCAAGTCGCCGGCGCACCAGGACTAAGGAGGGAACGACATGGGACTCAATGAGACAGGGCTCAGCTTGCTTCAGTTCTTCCAGGGGCTCGCCGTCATCGCCGCGGCCATCGCCTTCGCGATCGGAGGCTTCTACTTCATCTTCGGCGGGGATCGCGGCCGCTCGAAGGCCGTCGGGTGGCTCGTCGGGGGCGCCGTCGGCCTGATCATCGTCATGGGCGCGTTCACGCTCGCCGAGATGGTCAATCAGAACATCAAATTCTAATGCACCTTCGCTCAGCGTTCCAATCGGAAGGCTTTTTTTGTTGCTTGAAACGAGAGGAGGAACGAGATGCTGTTTGTACGATTCACCGACGTGCCGGATACACGGATCCAGAACTATGAGCGGCTCACCTTCGCTGAGGCGGTCGTTGCGACACATGACCTGCACCAGACCCTTAGCGAGGAAGGGATGAGCTGTTCCGGTGACTTCCGGCTCTTCGACCAGAAAGACGAGATGCTCTATCGAGGCACTTTCACGTTCGGGACCGAAGGAACGTATCCGAACCTATATCATCAAGTGCAAGACCGGGTACAACGGATCCGGATAAAGAAGGAGGACAATTCTAAGAAGATGTGGCTCCTCGACGAGATCGAGTCCGAGACGCCAGACGACTATAAGCGCCCGTCCGTCAAATCGAACCTGGTCGTGTCGTCGACCTATCAATCAAGCCTGACCCGACTACAGCGCCGCCTCATCTACGGGGCGGCCACGGCTGGAATTCTCTTCACATCGTTGTTCACTGCCACCCAATGGTTCATTGATAAAGAGGCACACGCCGAACAGGTGACCGGGGGCGAACAGGCGTGGCTAGATGCTTACGATCAGGCGCTCCAAGGCGAAGAATCTTCACTGATACAACTGTTCGAGCGAAAAGACCGGTCTGAGGAAGAGGATGCCTTATTGGCCGACCTCTATCTCGCAGAAGGCGCAGACCAGAAAGCACTTGAGCTCACGGATGACCCGATCCTGATCGAGACGAAGCTGGCCGGGCTCGATCTATCCGACCAGGAAAAATTGGAACGTCTCCGGGACTTCCAAGTGTCACATCCGACCGATGAGGGCGCGTTCGATATTGCCGTACTGGAACGGAACCATGAGATTGTGGCCAAGACGAAAGACGTGGAGTGGACCGCGCCCCGCATTTCGGCGAAAGTGACCGCCTACCTCTATCTAGGAGATATTGAATCCGCGAATGAATGGGCGTCCAAGACGAACGACCCTGCCGTACAAGTAAAGATGGATAAATACCAAGACATTAGGGCCACGATCGAAGGACTGAACGAGAAACTGAAGAAAACTTCTAGCAAGGACACTTCGGCCCGTGAGAAGATTCAAGCCGCTATCGCTGCTGAAGAAGTTAACCTAGAAACGATTCTTTATTCAGATTAAGGTAGGTGAAATAATTGAGAACTCAGTCTCTATCACCACGATTCCCGATACGTCTGATCTTCCCCGTCCTGTTCTGCCTGTTAGTGTTGCCGGTCGGGATTTTTTATCTGCTGAACGGGGTCTACAACATCATTCGACAAATCATGACCCCAATTATAAAAGAAGGGCTTTTGGCCGGAGCGGCGATTCCGACGCTCTCACCCTCCTTGTTCTTGGAGGTGAGTCTTCCCTCTTCGACTGTCTTACTCGGGCTGATAGCGTGCAGTCTGTTCATCGGACTGGTCGTGTTCGGCAAGGTATGGCTGAATTTCCGTGATCTACGAAAAAATCAGAAAGGGAGCGCCCGCTTCACGTCGTTCGATGAACTGAAACAACAGTACCGCCGCGTCCCGGACCGGAAGAAACGGTATGAAGGATTAGGTGGTGTCCCGGTCGGACGGGTCAAGAACGAGCTGTTCATCGATGACTCGCCCGTCAACAACCTCGTCATCGGGACGACCCGATCCGGGAAGGGCGAGACGTTCGTGTTCTCGACGATCGACCTGTACAGTCGAGCCAGTGATCAGGCCAGTCTTATCATCAACGACCCGAAAGGCGAGCTCTTCGCCGCCTCGAAGGAAACGCTCGAGCAACGCGGGTATCAGGTCGAGGTGTTGAATCTGATGAACCCGCTCCAATCGATGTCGTACAACCTGTTGCAGCTGACAATCGACGCGTTTTTAGAAGAGAACTACTCGCTCGCCCAGCAGTATGCGCGCTCGGTCGCGTTCATGTTGTACCATGACCCGAAGGCACGGGACCCGTTCTGGGCCAACTCGTCGATCGACCTGTGTACGGCGCTCATCCTCGGGCTCTGTGAGGAGGCAAAGGACACGCCGGAGAAGATCAACATGTACAACGTCGCGCTCATGCTCTCGGATCTCGGCTCACGGACGGTGGTCACGCGGCAAGGACAGGAAATCTCCGCGCTTGATGAGTTCTTTCAGCGGTTCCCGGAGAACCACCCGGCCCGGCTCCAGTTCGCGACGCTCCACTTCTCGGGTGGCCAGACACGGGCGAGTATTTTGGCCAATACGAACGCAAAACTCGGTATCTTCACGTTGAACGGGACCGGGAAGCTGACGTCGATGAACTCACTCGACATGCGACGCATCGGATTCAACCGTTGGATCAGTGGACGGACCGAGCCTTTGACACGACTCACGTTCACGTTCCCCGATGGGACGACCCATGCGCTCACGACGGACGACGATGGCAGCTTCATCGTCTACCATACGTCGCCGCTCCAATCTGGGGACGTCGTTCAGATCTCGACTGACTCAAGCACTGCGACGATCCAGCTGGAAGCGCATGACGAGGAGAGTGGGCGGTTCCATTACGCAATCGACGGGACGATACAGATCCGTGAGGTGATGCATCAGCTCCGTCCCGTGGCGGTGTTCCTCATCGTCCCGGACTATGACCCGACATTCAACGTCATCGCGTCGCTCTACATCAAACAGGTATACACGGCGCTCGCTCGGGTCGCCTCGCAGACGAAACAAGGTAAATGCGAGCGTCAGGTCGTCTTCCTTCTCGACGAGTTCGGGAACATGCCACCGATCGAAGGCATGGCCAACATCATCACCGTCTGTCTCGGCCGGAACATGCGCTTCAACCTTGTCATCCAGGCCTATTCCCAACTCGAGAACCTATACGGGGAGGACTGGAAGACGATTGACGGCAACTGTGGGAACACGCACTATCTGTTGACCGCGGACGAATCGACCGCCGAACTGATCTCGAAGAAGCTCGGTGAGGCGACCATCGTCACGAAATCGCGGTCCGGGCAGACGTTCTCGCTCAAGAAATCGAAGACGGAGAACGTGGACGGCCGCCGGCTCATGACGGCGACCGAGGTCATGGGACTCAAAGAGGGCGAGATGCTCATCATCCGTGTCATCAAGCGTCAGGATACGAAGAAACGGCGTATCCAGTCGTATCCGATCTTCTTAACCGGCAAGACGGCGATGAAGTACCGCTACGAATACCTGGCGGACGACTTCGACACAGACCGCTCCCTGCATGACATCGACATCCCCTGCCGCCACGCCGGTCTCGACTTCGAACAGATCCGTATCCGCTTTACGCAGAAAGAAGACGAGACGGAAGCGAATACGCCATCAAATCAGGAAGAAAAGTCCTTGACGGTATGTGACGTGCTTCAGGACAGCATCCTCCGCTCGATGTTCGAAGGACATGACATCGGCGGGATGTCCCTCCCCGAGTTCGAAACGAACCTGAACCTAGGAGTTTACGACGTCACCGACAGCCAGAAGAGCTTTTTGAGCACGATGATCGCGAAACGACTCAAGAAACTGAAGCAAGGCACACCGTAGAGAGGAGGCCGAACCCATGGCCGAGAGTGCGAGAGAGAAGCGAATCCAGAACGAATTGCGTGTCGTCGCGAGGATCATCGAGACGCAGCGCGTCCGCCTCGAACGGGGCGACGTGCTCAATATCCAAACGACCGATGGCTTTCTGACCGTCTATCAGGACGACACCTCAGACACCCCAAAAACTGTTACACTAATAGATAAGTTCGACTTCCGCGTCAACCTGAAGATTGCGGATCTACTGAAGGGGAAAATCGTCTGACGGAGGGGTAAACGTTATGAGGAAAATCTTGATTGGTGTCCTACTCGGAAGTTCGTTACTTTTAGCATCGTGTGGTGCCGAAAGTTCGAATTATCTTTCTACGACTTCTGTTGAAGAAATTGCAGATATTAAAACTGAGCAAGAAAGTGCATACGTTCTTGTAGACAGCGATAGTCAAGGTAATGAAGGGGCTTACGTTGATACTGTGCGAGAAGTCGCCACGAAAAAAAAGAAAGACGTTCTCTTATTCAATCCGTTTCAGCCTAATGGGGAAGATCTTGAAGAACGTTCTACCCAAGAACATCCTGAACTTAAAGGTGGCAGATTGTACGAGATGACTGACGGTGAAATCAGTCGTGAATTAAATGTATCTGCCCTTACAGAAGATGAATTAAAGGAGCAAGTCACTACTTTCATTAAATAGCCTCTGAATGGAGGGATTCTATGGGTGATAACGAAGTCGTAAACAAGCTACAAGAGTTCACTGATATCCTTAGTCTCAGTACATTGGTACTGGATGCCCTCCGCTCAATGGGTTGGATTTTAATACGTGGCTTAGCAGTATTAATTGATGGACTTGAAAAAGTGACTGACAACATATTACTAACGAAAGCATTTTTTAATAACTCTCAAGTGGTTGAATTCGTTTCTACGATTCAACCTTTTTTGTACGTTCTTTTAGCTGCTAGCTTCCTATTCACGGGTTACCTCATCATCTTTCAAAAGAAATTTGATCGAGAAGGATTTTTAATCAATCTGTTTATCACGTTGCTCATTCTCGGACTATTATCTCCAACGATGACGCAAGTAAGTGAATTCAGTGATACCGCGATTGATTTCACAACTCAAAACTCTGGCGAAAACTCTTCAAGTGAATCGATATCAAATCAGATTTTACGAGAAAACATTCATGATTTGATTGAATATGACCGAAACGATTTTTCCGGGTTGGAAGGTGAGGCTTTGAACTCTCTGCCTCAAAGTCATTTACGAAATATCGATATCAACGAGGTATTCGATAGTAATGAATTTCGCTTGGGAAGTACTGGCGAACAAATCTCTCAGTCTAAACTAACCTGGAATGGTGAAACGATGGGAACCTCGAAACTCGACCAAGGCGGCGTCGAGTGGAACAACCAGTATTACTACCGCTATCAGCCGAACTGGTTAACCATCTTCGTGACGCTCGGAATCATGGGCTTCACGCTGTTCTCAATCGCCTACAAACTGGCGCGCCTGTCGTTCGAGCTCGCCTTCAACTATGTCCTGGCGATCCTCGTCGCACCGGCCGACCTGCACAGTGGTCAAAAGACGAAGAAGGTCATCCAGAGCATTTTGAACACGTTCCTCGTGATCATCCTGATTTTCGTCTCCATCAAGCTGTACACGATCGGGACCGCCTATCTCGCGGAGACGTTGGACGGGTTCGCCTATCTGATCGCCCTCATCGCCTTCTCGGTCGCGTTGATTGATGGGCCGAACATGGTCGAGCGGCTATTCGGAATCGATGCGGGGCTCAAACGGGGCTGGGGTGTCGCCCTCGGCGCCTATGCCGCCGGGAAAGGCGTGACCTCGGCCGGTGCCCACGCGGTCTCGAAGGTCGCGCGTTCCACACAAGGAGCACAGAAGATGCCATCGCTCCATGAGGCTGCGACGGCTCAAATGGATTCGAATGCCATGCCACAAAATGATTCGCCGCTTAGTGTGGCGACCCAAGCTTCACAACGGATGGACGCCGAGAGACAAACCGATCCAGATGATGTTGCTCAGACGAATCAAACCGCAAGTCGTACTCAACATGACCAAGACAAACCGACAATTCCGAAGGACGTTGTGCAACAAAATAACGGTCAAAAATCAGAGCGTGAAGTGAACGGTTCTCCACACGTGAACGAAGCGTCGGGCCGCACGTCTCCCGAATCGATTCATGCGACGAACCCTGAATCAAATACCGAACGTGGCTCCGACCATCAAACAACATTATCGGAGACGCAAAGACCGGAGTCGATTCACGACCATTTAAGTTTTGGTCAATCTCCAATCCCTACTTCGTCGACTATCGAACCGGTTACCGGGTCCATTGATGCCGCATCTGGGCCAGACCACCGTCACAATGAATCGGTAGGCCGAAACGACGCGACGTCACCGTCACCTCATGAGGCACCACATTCAAACGATTCATCCTCGTCTTCGTCATCTGCGATGGACTCGAGTGATACGGCAACAGAGAAACGCCAAGGACGCGCCCGACGGACCATCCGTCAGGACGACGTGCTCGACGTCGAGACCGAGGTCATCGAACAGGTGCGTGAGAATCAGACGTACCGTCATAGCCAGCACCATGAAGAGTCACGACGGATTTATCCGACTTCGCCGCCTAAACCTGACAACATCAAGAAGAAGGAGTGATGACCCATGCGCAAATACCGGATCCCGAACGAGGTCACGACCGAACTGAAGATCAACAAGATGCTCTATTTGCACGATTTCCTGTTCCTCGTCGGGCTCATCGTGCTCCGACTCGTGACGCTCCCGTTCATCCCGTCGGTGCTGCACATCTCGTTCACGGTCTTCCTCGTCGTCTTCGGGCTGTTTATGGTACTGCGGCCGGCGACCAATCCTCAGAAGCGGATGGTCCACGCGCTCTATTACGCGCTCATCAAACGGAAAGATACCTATCTCGCGCTCGACGCGCACACGAAAGGACGTGACTGAGATGGCTTTCATCGAGGAGTCGCTACAAGAACCGAGACGCACGGGCACCTGGCTTGATGAACAGGACGTGGTCGAGAAACGGAAGGTCAAAGACAAGGTCGTCGTCAAATCGACGGTCGCCGAACTGATGCCGGTCGTCGACATCACTGGGACCGAGGCGTTCGAGATGCGCGACGGGACCTATCTCGACATGGTCCAACTCACCTCGAAAGATATCTATTCACTAAATGAGGAGGAAAAAGACCATGACGTGTTCTCCCTCGCCTATCTCCTGCAGGCGTACACGCATCCACTCAAGGTCGTGCCATTGAACACACCGCTCAGTCTCGAGCGGCAGAAGATCAGCATCGAACGACAGATCCGACAAAATCAGACACCGGCCTACCTGCCCTTTTTACTCAAGAAGAAGCAGGAGCTCGAATACCTCGAGGAGCATCGCACCAATCGCGATTATCTCCTCTTTTTTTATGCCGACGACGAGCGGACGCTACGCGAGCGGAAGACACATCTCTATAAACTGCTCCGCCGCTCGAACCCAATGCGCGAACTGACACTCGATCAGAAGATCCATGTGCTCTATCAGCTGAACAATCCGAACACGAAACCGCAACTCGACGCCTGAAGAAAGGAGTGACGCGCATGTGGCAGCGCCTGCGTGAGCGAATGGCCAAACAACAGGACCCGGAGACCATAAAAATCGAGAAAGGCTACAATCCCGAATTTATCGGCAAAGTCCAGCCGCAGGGCGGCATTAAGTTCGACGCCAACTTCGTCCGGCTAGGGGACGGCTATCTGTCGTGCCTCCATGTCTACAAATATCAGTCGCTCGTCTACGACTACTGGCTCGAACCGATCCTGAATATGCCGGGCGTTTTGACGACACTCGACATCGGGACGGCCGACAAGCGTGAAATCATCCAGACCATCAACAAGTCGATGGCCGAACAGAACACACGCTTCGAAAACGCGAAGGACAACATCGACCGCATCGACGCCCGGGAGACGTACAAGGAACTGAACGAGCTCTACGAACAGATCACCCAGGGCGAGACGATGAAATATCTGCATCTGCGCCTCTATGTGAAGGCGAAAACGCTCGACGCACTCGAGGTAAAAGTGCAGGAAGTGATGGAAGAACTCGAGGCCCGGAACTTCCGCTCGACAATCTTCCTGAACGAACAGGAATGGGAATGGCAGAGCCTGTTCACGAGCTATGATCAGCAACAAAGGCTCCCGAACCGGCGCCGTGGGAAAGAGATCCCGTCCCTCTCCATCGCCGGCGGCTATCCGTTCCACTTCACGTCGCTCCAGGACGCGACCGGCACGTATTACGGGACGACCGACACGAACGGTAGCGTCATCTTTGACCTGTTCCATAAGGACAAACAGCGCAAGTTCTATAACGCGCTCATGATCGGCAAGATGGGGTCCGGCAAGTCGACACTTCTTAAGAAAACCGTGCTCGACCAGGCAATCAAGGGCAACAAGATCCGCATCCTCGACGTCACGGGCGAGTTCTCCGACCTCGTGCGTCAGCTCGGCGGGAAAGAGATTGCGCTCGACGGGTCGGCCGGGCTCATCAACCCGCTCCATGTCTATAAGACCGTGACGAACAACGACGGCAGCGCCAACGAGGCACTCTCGTTCATGCAGCATCTCTCGAAGATGGCCGTGTTCTATCACTACATCAACCCGGCGGCGACGCAGGAAGAGACGAACGAGTTCGAGATCCTGCTCCGGGATTTGTACGTCCGGCACGGGCTCTGGGACGAACAAGGCGAACTGCCGATCACGACGCATCCGGCGAAGCGGTACCCGACGTTCTCCGACTTCTTAAAACTTGTGCGGCGTGAGCTCTACACGGACGACACACGCACCTCGATCAAAGAAGCGATCAGTCCGAACCGGGTACGGCGTCTCGAGAACATCGAGCTCGCCGTCACGAACCTCGTCCATAACTATGGCAACATCTTCGACGGCCACTCCTCCATCGACCGATTCGACGAGGAGCTCATCGTGTCGTTCCCGCTCCGAAACCTGACGAGCCTGCGCGACGAGGTATTCCAGGCGCAGGTGTTCTCTTTGATGAATATGCTGTGGGACGGGATGATCGCCAACGGCTCGAGTCAACTGAAGGCCTACAACCAGGGCGTGCTCCGGACGGAAGAAGCATGCAAGTACCTCATCGTCATCGACGAGGCACACCACTTAATCAACACGCGCGACATCTCACAACCCGCCATCCTGTATCTGCAACGCTGTATGCGCGAGGCGCGCAAGTACTTCGGCGGCATCTTCTTCGTGTCGCATCTGATCACCGACTTCGTGCCGGCCGGATCGAAGTCCGAGAACGCGGAGAACGTCAAGTCGCTCTTCCAGTTGACGCAATACAAGATCATCGGCGAACAGGACGCGGAGAGCATCCCAATCATCCAGACGGTGTTTGATGGCCAACTCTCGAACTCCGAGATGCGGATCATCCCCTCGCTCGAGACGGGGCGTGTCGTCCTGAGCATTTCCGGCGTGCAGAACCTCATCTTTGACGTCGATGTCGCACCCGAAGAACTCGTCTTGTTCGGTGGGGGTGCCTGATGTGGGCGGCCGCGAAACGGACGGCCCGCTTCGCCGTCACAGCGAAATGGCAGCTCGCGACGCTCAAGTGGCGGCTCATCCTGCTCGGCATCGCGGCACTCGTGTTGTTCCTGGTCATCCTCGTTGTGGGAATCCTCGACACGCTCACAGGTGTCCAGAACGAACAACCGACCGACGTCCCGTTCGACACGACCGGCGGTCTCCAAGTGAGCGACCAGGTGCTTCAATATCGAGGCTTGGTCGAATCGGAACTGACGAAACACGGGCTGGCCGAACAGACGAACCTCGTACTCGCGCTCATGATGCAAGAGAGCGGCGGACGCGGGAACGACCCGATGCAGGCGAGCGAATCGAAATGTGGACGCATCGGGTGCATCGCCTCCCCCGAGGAGAGCATCGTCTATGGCGTCGAGCATTTCGCGTCCGTATTCGAACGGGCGAACCGTGACGTGCAGCTCACGCTACAGAGTTACAACTTCGGCGGCGGCTTTATCGATTATGTTCAGGAGAACGGCGGACGATACTCGAAAGAGCTCGCCATCTCGTTCTCGCAGATGATGTACCAACGCGTGAAACACACCGGCATCTACCGCTGTCATCGTCCGAGCGCGGTCCAGTACGGCGCCTGTTACGGAGACATCGAATACGTCGACGCGGTGCTGAAATACCTCGCGCCGGTCGCCGTCGCCGACGGGGTCATCACGAAAGAACTGTTGTCGGGGATACGTTCCCCGCTTGCCATCCCGCTCAACGTGACATCGCGTTTCGGATGGCGCTTCGTCTTCGGACAACGGGACAACCATACCGGCATCGACTTCAGTTGCACCCCGTCCGACACGATCCACGCGGTCAAGAGCGGCACCGTCATCTATAGCGGGAACCGTGGACCGTACGGAAATCTCGTCCAGGTCCGGCACGACAACTACATCACGGCGTACGCGCACCTGAGTCGTCTCGGCGTCCAGATAGGGCAACAGATCGAGGCCGGGCAAGCGCTCGGGTACTGCGGCACGACCGGCCGTTCGAGCGGGAACCATCTGCATTTCGAGATCAAGACGGGTGAATGGTCCGGTCATATCGACCCCGCCCCGGTCTTCGGATTGTAAGTCATGGATGTATAGAAAGGAGGAGAAAGGATGAACTTCACCGCACGTCACCTCGCGTATCTGTTCGGGGTGCTGCTCCTGATTTCGATTGCGGCGAACATCTTTTTCTATCAACAAGTGATAGCTGTAACGAGTACTTCAGAGGCGAGTCAGACAGAAAATGAGATTGTCACTTCCCCTGAATCGACAACCTCCGAAGTGTCGGCGGTGGACACCGAACCAGTCTTCGCTTCAACGGAGACTGCCCGAATGGAGGAGCTGACGATACGAGCGACACGCTTCGTCGAGTATGCCTTTACCATCACGAAGGACAGTTACACGACCCAGAAGCGACAGGCAAAAGAGGTCATGTCGGAAGAACTCAAGGCCATACTCTTCGCCGCGGACGGAAGCGATGTCGGCACGTTCGAGACGACCGTCCGCGACATCGAGGTGTTCCCTTCTGTCACTGGAGAAGGTTGTCTCGTGCGATTCGAACAAGACCTGTTGATCACCGAGACGGGTTATGAAGAGACGACGCAAGAACTGTTGGCCCTGACGTTCGAGTCCATCGACGGACGTTTGGTCGTCACCGAAATGGAAGATTTGACACCGGAAGGAGGGATCTAGATGCGACGACAAACGCGACGGCGTCTCACCCAGAACGTCTCTCGGTTCTACCTCGGACTCGGCGTATTCTTTGTCATCGGCTTCCTCTTTTTCGGTACTTCGTCGTTCTTCTTTGCTGAAGAGGCACCGGTCAATGAGACGCCGATCAACGAGGCAATCCGTCTCTCGAACGGGGAGACCGTGACGCTCCACGCGTCCAGTTACGATACGGAGGCCAAGACAATACGCATCCGACTCTCGCTCGATGAAGCACCAGGTAACACGAACGATCATCTCTTCCGCTATGTCTATAAGGCACGTCCGGATTCCGAGAAGGAAGTCATGGTGCTGTATGACCGGAACGATCAATACGTGCTCGAATTGAAAGATGTTCCGAGCGACTTCGACCAGCTCGCTGTCCGGATTTACGGATTGGATGAGTCACAATCAATCGACAAACTCACATCCGAGGAACGGGAGAACGGTCTTTTGACGTCCCTCTATGCCGACCATCGGACCATCGAACAGGCGAACCACAGTTCATCTGACGAGACAACTTTCACGAGACAATTCGTCGAGGACGAGCTCGCGCAAACCGAGCGCCAGTTAGAAAAAGCGCAGCAGTCAGTCGAAGCTCAACATCAACAGATCAAGCGACTCGATCGTGATCAAGAGGAGCTTGAAGGTGAACTCCCCTAC
Organism: Exiguobacterium sp. s56; assembly: GCF_018618255.1. Classification (NCBI taxonomy): domain Bacteria; kingdom Bacillati; phylum Bacillota; class Bacilli; order Caryophanales; genus Exiguobacterium; species Exiguobacterium sp. s56. Next base: position 57,754 of record NZ_JACSLR010000014.1, read on the forward strand.
CTCTCGCTCGACGAACAGGTCGAACAGGAGAAAGAAATCTTCGACCTCGGTCGGAAACGTGACGAGCTCACACTTGAACTCGAAAAGCTCGAACAGTCCGTCAAAGCGCTCGAAGAAAAGCATGAAAAACTACGCGTACGGCTCCGGGAACTGTCGATTTAAGTGGCACATTTCGTGCCAAATCGCTGTTTTCGCTGGCACATTTCGTGCCGTTTTCGGACTTTTGGTGATATCACGGAAACCCCAGGCTCTGCCTGGGCTATCACGACAAGTGATAGCAGTTTCCCCTTATGCTCTTTGAACGAACTTTTAGGACATTGGCAATATACAGCCTCCAGAAAGGTGGTCAGGTAAATGGATCTGTTACTCCGCGACATCGACCCCGTCATCGTGAAGCAGATCGATGAATGGGCGAAGGAACACAATCGCTCCCGGCAACAATACTTGAAAGAACTGCTTGCCTCCTGGTGCGCGAACGGTATCCAATCGACGCAGGTCGAGCGGCTCGAACGACAGCTCGAGGCGAACACGCTCCACCTGAAACGGAGCGCAGACGAGCTCGCCGAGGTGACCCGTTTGTTGAACGAGGTGATGCAGGATGCGTGAGACACCGGGCGTCGTCATCAAGTCGAAGTTCAAGGTGCCGAGCACAAAAAAGAAGTCACGTCGCTACACGACATACCTCGATTACATCAATCGACCGGATGCGAAAGACAGCCCCGATCAGTTCGAGACGTATCACGACTATATGGAAGACGAGACGAAATCGAGCGGTCTCTTCACACGCGAGGACGACCGGTTGGACCAAGAAAAGCGTCGCACCGTCCGTGACATCTTCAAACACGCACAAGCGGACGGGAGCATCCTCTGGCAGGACGTCATCTCGTTCGATAACGCCTGGCTACGGGAGACGGGTGTGCTCCACGATGACCTCGTCGACGAGAAACGGTTGATCCAGGCGACACGGAACGCGGTCGAGGCGATGCTCCAAAAAGAAAAGATGGTCCATGCCTACTGGACCGGCGCCGTGCATTACAACACCGACAACATCCACGTCCATGTCGCCATCGTCGAGACGAGCCATATGCGCGAGCGCGGCAAACGCAAACCAAAATCGATCGAGCTGATGAAGTCGAAGGTCATCCATTCCCTCGCCGACCGGACGAAAGAACAGGAGAAACTGAATGCGTTCATAAGAGACGAACTGGTCACCCATAAACGAAACCGGAAGATTCAAATGCTCTCGAACCGTGTCCTGCATCCCGAACTCGTCCGTCAATTCAAGGACATCTATGAACGGTTGCCGGAGGACAAACGTCAATGGCGCTACAACATGAACGGGATGCAGCCACTCCGTGAATCGCTCGACCGCTTGACCGACCGCTACATCGACATTCACTTCAAATCAGAGTTCCAGGCCTTCAACGAGCGGCTCGAGCAAGAGGTGTCGTTCCATCGTCGTAGCTACGGCGACACGGAGAAGGCCGAGCGGTACCGGACGACGAAGCGACAGGACCTCTACACGCGGATGGGGAATGCCATCCTCTCCGAGATGTGCGACTTGTCAAAAGAACAGGTGATATTCGAGAAAAATAAGACCCCCAAGCATCCGGTCCGACGTGCGTTCAAACAACAAAAGATATTCAACGAATCACTCTACCGGATTGAGCGGCACATGAACGACGAGTTCGAACATTTGAATAACCAACGCGCTTTCGAACAGTTGGAGCGGGACATCGAATATGGAAAGTGAGGGAGGACGATGGAAGAGTTGAGACAGATCCGTCTTCGATTGAAACCGGAGACGGTCGCGTATTTAGAAGAGTTCGCCGACGACAAACGCTTCGGCCACCTCGGTCAGGTCATCGACCATATCGCAGAAGAACGTAGAAAACTGGCCGACGAGAAGTGGGACATGCAGTTCCTTACCCGCTCGATCAGCACGCAGGTCTCCCGTCATATCGAGGAAATGATGAATGAACAGGTTTCAACGGAACTCGAGCGGATACGACTCGCCGCGAACCGCTCTGACCGTCATGGGCAAATCCTGACAGAGCTCCTGCAGGCACTCATGCAGACCGAGGGCATCGAGGACATCATGACGACGGACCAGTTCAAGCCGACGTTCCTCGCGACGGCGGAACGTGTCGTCCAGGAACGTATCGAGCATCAAAAACAGAAGAAGGACACTTTAACTTTTGAGAGAGGATGAATCTTATGCGACCACTTGACCGTCCCTTCACGATGGGACAACTGTTGACGCTTCAATCCGATACCGTCACGGTCCTCATCTATGGAAAACGGTACGACATCCCGGTGTCCGTTTCCGAGCACCAGCTTTTAACAACCATCGCGCAAGACGAGATCGTCTTGCTTCCCATCAATTTCGAGCGGACACGGCTGTTACTCGACATACCGGAATTATCGCCACAACTCGAACGTGAACTGAACGAATTTGCGGATAGTGATGAATCTGTCACCGCCTTGTTGAAGGAAGGAGTCTGACACAATGGCCAAGATGAAGACGAACGAAGAGCGGAAGGCCGAGCTCGAAACCTTGACGGAACAAATGGGAAAACAGATCGACAGCTACTTCGAGAGCCCGGAAAAGATTCGTGAGCATCTACAGTTCCTCGGCAAGTTCCATCAATACTCGATGCGGAACGCGGTCTTGATCGAATCCCAGTTCCCCGGCGCAGTCGCAGTCGGCTCTTATCCGTTCTGGGAGAAGCAAGGCGCACAGGTTCAAAAAGGTGAACGTGGCATCAAGGTGTTCGTCCCGAACCCGGTGACGTACGCCTTACACAAAGATGAATGGGTACCGCTCAGCAAGGCACCGAAGTCGATCAAGGACGGCGTGAAACAAGGGCGAGTCCCGTCACGCAAGATGATGTATTTCAAGATTGGTCACGTGTTCGAGTACACACAGACCGACGCGCGCGAGAAAGGAATCGAGGTCTCGGGCATCTTCAAACGGTATCACCGGGACGGCGGGCTCGAGAACGAACAAGACATCCGTGACGCCTTGACGACGCTCGCGGATGCCCGGAATGTGACACTATTGGAGGAACCGCTCGACGAAATCGGGACGGCAAAGGGCTGTTACTATCCGGAGTTGCATGCGATTGCTTTGAATCCGCGGAACACATCCATCGAGGACATCACCGTCCTGATCCATGAGCTCGCTCACTCTGAGTTACACAACCAAGAGCGGAACCTCGAACGGGACAAACCACTCACGGCACCCGAGAAGGAGTTCCAGGCCGAGATGGTCGCCTACGTCGTCTCGCATCAACTCGGGTTCCCGACGGACGACTTCTCGCTCTCCTATCTGGCCGGTTGGACGAAAGACAAGGAACTTTTAGACAAGGAACAATTGTTGCAGGAGGTCCACCAGACATCCGCAACTTTCCTCGACCATATCGAGTCACACTTAGAAAAAGTACACACCTTACAACAGGAGAAAGAACAGAGCCCTCTTGATTACCTTGAACAGCTGGAGCGGCGAATGGGATGGAAAGACGCTGACCTCAGTCTTTATGAACGGGTGCATGCCGTACAAAGTGTGTTCCCCGAGGAGGTGGAGCCCTATCTGAACTCAAAAGCGGCCCTCGAGACGAACCTGAAGATGGATCGCGTCGATGAGCCGCTCATGTATATTCATGGTATGGGTCTCGGGTTTCAGCAGTTCGGCATCGCCAATAATCATGACTTCAGTGAAGATCAGCTTGTGGCTTATACAATCGCATTACCGAATCAACCATTGGTCAGTGGTCACTTCGTCCCGGAAAGTGCCGTACATCCTTTACACCATCTTGAAAAAACCAATCGTTTGGAGAGACCGGTCCTGAAATCGCTTGAAAATCACTGGCATGACGTGTTGTTAGATGAAGAACAAAAGTCCCTTTCAAGAATTTCATTGTTTAACATCGAAAGACTCTGGTGACATTCGTGGGTATGATGATTTAAAAATTCATACCCTTTTCAATTTCAGAGCGCTGCCATTGCTTTTACCTCATACATTTTGTGTAAGCATATGAGCAGCTGTTTCACGCATATCTTGTAGGTCAGATATCTCTGCGAATTCAGCTACAGTTATTGCGCTGGTTGTTAACAACTCAATTATATGCTCATCCATTCTTGGCCATGTTCTTCCGCCTGCATTGTCGTAAGCATCGAGTAACTTTGTCAAACCATCCTTACCAAACAGTAATAGATGTGATAGAAAATCCACAGATGTGTCCGCAATACTAATTTCTGTCCAATCTATCAAACCAGAGACCTCAAAATTCTTATTTATTAATATGTGGCCAGGGTGTAAATCCCCGTGGCTTACACCTACATGCGATGGCCATAGCGAATCATTCGCCAACCATTCTTGCCAACGCTCCCATAGCTCTGAATTCACATGATACTTCTGTCTCACCTTCTCCATCCGTATCTTCATTGAACTGTTTAAATCTCTAGCATATAGAGTTTTGATACCGATTTCTTTGAAGTGTCGATGTGGTAATGTGTGTAGTTCTGCCAACACTTTACCTAATGACTGATAGTAAGATTGTGGTGTATTCTCTTTGTCAAAACTCCAGATGTAATCTTGTTGCTCTACATCAATTGTTGCAACCGGAACACCATCTAATTGCTTATACGCAATTAGTTCATCATCAAAAATTGACCAATTTGGAACTTGAAAACTCACATGTTCTTCCATAATTTCTAGTGCCCCCTTTTCTTTCAAGGCGCTCCTCATCGAATCTAATCTTCGAGGAATTCTTAGTATCCACTTGCTACCAAGCGTATCTTTTGCATAAGCAACTTGAAAATCAACACCCGATTCATTTACCACAATGCTATTCTCTAACACATCTAATCCTTTATTTTTTGCAAGCCGTTTAAATTCGTTCATGATTTGTTCCTCCAATTTTTATGTTGTGCGATAAGCAAGTGAAATGTATGCATTTTTAATACTTTTTCATTTCAATCTTTTCTAATTAGACTTAACTAAATGAAGTCATAAAAAAATCACAGACAAAATGGTGTCTGTGATCAAGAGTAAATGAGCTACAACCAAGAAGCGTCCATTATCAAAAATAAAAGGACACGACAAAAAGAGTTGTAAATCTGCTATGTTTGTAAGTGTGTGGTTTCTTCGTCAAAGATTGATAAAAATGTGCAGACTACTCCCATTTACTCTGTTTTATGAAAACAGAGCCTTTGAACATATTCAATTAGCCATTGTTCAAAGTGTGGTGGCGTAATCTCCCGGCGTGCATCATTCTTAACAATCCTCCTAGTGAATATTATGCTGTTGACTTTATATCAGTTTTTATTCAATGTCAATCGAGCTTTATATTTAGATAAAAATTATTTGCCGATTTGTCTTTATTAAAAAATACTGATTTGTAAGTTTTAAAAATACAATCATGAATAATTGATACTCGTTTTTAATCTTCCCAAAGCTCATCCATCAACTCATCGATATCACTCGATAATCGTTTGCGTTCCTTGGCGTCCACTTCAACTTTCCCATCTTCATAAAACCAAAGCACGTCACCAGGTTGAACCGTGTCTGGAAGTCGTGACTTTGGAATATCCTCCATCACTTCTCCGAATTCGACGACAGCCAAGTCCCCTTCAAATCGATCGATGATACCTCTTCGTCGCTTCATCTTGATTTCTTTACGGCATAACTTGAACCGTTCCCTGTAATGATGATCGTGCCATTCTTATCTGTGCGAAGCGTGTTCGTTTTTTGACGCTTCAAGTTCGTCACCACTTCGGAAGTCGGATGGCCGTAGCTGTTCTTCCCGACGCTGATGATGGCATGCTTCGGTTTGACCGTGTTCAGGAACGTACTGCTTGTCGACGTCTTGGCACCGTGATGTCCCACCTTTAAGACATCTGCACGGAGCGTCTGCTTCTTCGCCATCATGTCCTTCTCAGAAACGTGTTCCGCGTCTCCCGTGAACAAGAACGTGTTCTTCTTGTACGTTACATGAAGGACTGCACTCCAGTTGTTCAAGTCACTGTTCGAGTAGGATTTGACCGGACCCACAAACTTCGCACTGACGCCTTTGATTGGCAGTTTCACTCCGGCCTGTGCCGTTTTGATTGTTTTCCCTTCCCGTTTGACGGCTTGAAGGAAGTCTTTATAGGCCTGGGTCGTGTGCTTCACTTTCGGCGCGTAGACGTTCTCGACACGATAGGCATCTAGGATTTCGTCTAATCCACCAATATGATCCGCATCCGGATGCGTCGAGATCAATACCTCGATATCGTCAACTTTTTGCTTTTTGAGGTAGGCGACGATGGCATCGCCCTTTCCTTTGTTACCCCCGTCGATGATGACGTCCTCACCGCTCGGCATCTTGATGTAGATGGCGTCTCCCTGTCCGACATCGATGTAATGGACTTTAATGCTCGTAGCGGCTGATGCTTCCCCGTATGGTGACACCAATAGCGCTCCACTAAATAGAACGGCACTCCCAATCTTGATCAATTTATTCATCTTCTATCACTCCACTTTAAAATTATTGTAAAATTATCCAACACACCTTTATTATAATCCGCTATTTGTTAAATAGCTTCTAATTCCTGCGGTTGACCACATACATAAATAGGTAAGGTGTGATGATAGGAGGAGTGAGAGAAATGGATTTACGAAAACCAATCGCAATAAACAAGACGTATAAACCGGTCCTGATTTTTAAAGACGGGGTAGAAGTAAAGGAGTGTGTCTCCATTCAGGAAGCTGCACACTATCTGAAGGGATACACGTTATGTACCGCCATGCCGTATCGCCACATTATGAATGGCATTATCCTTGATGAGACCTGGATCCATGAGGGAAGCAGCTATCGGTTCACCACTGATCCTGATGTGAAAAAGGCAAAGCTGGCAGAGATGGAGGCTCAGAACAAAGTCCGTTTTTAAGGAAGGACAGAATTACGAAATCGAACAAGTCTCATGTGCGGCACCTTACATACGCTGTACACGACTTCGTCACTGTTTGTTAAAACCCTACGAGGTACACTTGAACTAAAAAGGGGTTCTCCTCATGCGACTTCAAGAATGGATCCAGCAATATCACGGTACAGAGTTACTGCGCTTTGATCACCTCTGCGAGTACTTAGATGCGACACCGTTTGAAATCAAACACCACCTTGATGGAATCAGTCCTGAGATAACCGGCGTACTGAAGTCAGAAGAGGGTATTGGTGACGACGCGTTCATCACGAAGCTGGAACATCATTTGCTGAATCGATTCAACAAACGAAGAAAAAAAGTGAAAGTCACGATTGAGGTCGAACTGCCATTACCGGAAGAAGCCTACAACTTTTGTCAGCGCGAACGATTTAGAATGATCGAACGCGTCACTCAACATATGGACGAACAAAACGTGAAGGATTGGCGCATCGTAAACATGCGGAGGATATAATTGAACATAGATCGTATTGACTCATCTACATATATACATGCTATAAGGAGAACAAAATGAAATTTACCTACTTAGCCTTGCCTTTGGCCATCCTGCTGATGGCCGGTTGTACCAGTGAAAACACCCCTTCTACAAATGAGAAAGCAGAGGAGCCTGCTACTCAAACAGAAGAAGTCGTCGAGACGACCGAAACGAGCACAGACGACGCAAATACGGAGACGACTGCAGAAGAACCTGCAACAGCCGAAGAAACGGTCACAAATTCGGATAACAATCAATTCTCCGGCTATAAACTGATCAATGTTGATGGTGGGGACTTGTCCGGGTACCGTGAGGCGAACGTCGTCGTCGATATCGGATATGGAGATCGCGAGTATTGGGCGTTCACGAACGAACATGGTCAATTGATTCGTGTCATCGCCGATCAGATCATCTTGCAGGATGATGATTCGGAGGATGTGACCTCGGATGGCCGTTACTATCATGACGAGGCGAAGGTCTCAGGCGTCGAAAACAGTGATCTCGATGAAGGCCACGTCATCGCTGACTCGCTCGGGGGCGTCTCGAACGCCTACAACATCACACCACAAGATAGCACGCTCAACCGCTACGGGGACCAGGCCTATATGGAGGACGTCATCCGTATGGCCGGCGGCGCGACCGACTTCGAGGCGATCATTACCTATCCGGATACGAAAACTTATATTCCGTCACACTACCAATACACCTATACGGTCAAAGGAAATGTCGTCACCGATTCCTTCGACAACGTTAACCCGGATGAAGTGAATGCAGCACTCGGCCTAACAGAAGGTGAACCGGAACCCGCAGCTGCACCTGAGGCCACAGGCGATGTCTCGAGCGTAGATACGAATGGCAACGGTCAGGTGACGATCCAGGAAGCGAAAGACGCCGGTTTCACGATGCCGATCATGAGCGACCATTGGCTCTACCCCTATATGCGTGATAACGATAATGACGGAATGGTAGGGGAATAAAAATAGAATCATTTTAATACAAGGAAAATTGCAAATAGGAAGGCAGCATTTTTTTCAAGTGCTGCCTTCCTATTTTTTCAGCTATTTTGTTGAATCAGACGATGACTAAGGACTGTTTCGACAAGTACCACCGTCTCAAATGTTGCACAATAGTCAACTTCCTCGAAGTCTGTATGCTCGTCACGGTAACCGATGGATAGATTCACAGACGGAATACCGAATTCCGCAAATACTTTTGCATCACTTGATCCCCCGTTGCGCGTCGCCTTCCAGTCGTTCATTCCGACCAATCGCCCCGCTCTTTCGAACAGTTCTCCATAAGACGCTTCACAAAAATCGAACATGCCTCGACATCCGGTGACAATGTCGCGTGTGCCCCGACGGTCCAACACGATGGTTGCATCCACGTCATGGATAAATTCTTGATCGATGCCACGCGCACCACATAACCCTGTCTCTTTATAATGGACCCAAGATTTCAGACACGAAAAAGGAGATGTTAAGGTAGGTATATGAAACGAAAAAGATATACACCCGAATTCAAAACTCAAGTTGTGTTGGAAATCTTGAAGGAAGAAAAAACAATGAGCCAGATTGCTTCCGAACATGGCATCCATGTGAACCAGCTGCATAAGTGGAAAACACATTTCCTGTCAGAGATGCCACAAGTGTTCAAGAAACAGAACAAGGACCAAGAGAAGATGAGAGCCGACTATGAAGAGAAACTGGAAAATCTCTATGCAGAAGTCGGAAAGTTAACCACGCAGCTGTCGTGGATCAAAAAAAAATCTGGCATCTACCACGATTAGACAGGAACGGGTAGAGATGATGGAATGGGGAAACAGTAAACTTCCTGTTTCCCAACAGGCCGATCTGCTTGGGCTCAATCGTTCCAGCCTTTATTACAGGCCGGTTGCCCCTTCGCCTGAAGAGGTTGCCATCAAGCATAGGATTGATGAGATCTACACCAAATATCCGTTCTACGGGTCACGCAGGATTGCCGAAGTATTGAAAAATGAAGAGGTGAATATCAACCGCAAGAGGGTCCAGCGTCACATGCGCGAGATGGGCATACAGGCTCTCTATCCAGGCCCCAATCTGAGTAAACGCAACCTGCAGCATCGCATTTATCCATACCTACTGAAAGGGGTGAACATTACCCGTCCCAACCAGGCTTGGGGCATTGATATCACGTATATCCGCCTGCAGGATAGCTGGATGTATTTGGCAGCCATCATCGATTGGCACTCCCGGTATATCATCAGCTGGGAACTGGACCAGACACTGGAAATAGGTTTTGTCCTGGATGCCGTCCGGCGGGCTTTCACGATCGGGCAGCCGGACATCTTCAACAGTGACCAGGGTAGCCACTTCACCAGTTCCAAATATATCCACCTCCTGAAGGAACAGCCTGCCGTCCAAATCAGCATGGACAGCAAGGGTCGGGCACTGGATAACATCATGATCGAACGTTTCTGGCGGAGCCTCAAGTACGAAGAGGTCTATCTGAAGGACTACGGGACACCAAGAGAAGCGAGACAGAACATCCGTGACTACATGGAATTCTATAACTGGGAACGTCCCCACCAGTCATTGGGTTATAGGACACCGGCATCCATCTATTTTCAGTAGGTTACTGTCCTTGCCATCTCGGAGCAATTATCTTTCCCATCCCAGGACCTGTCAAGGGAAAATACGCCCTTGACAGAACCTGGCATAGGAAAGGCTGGGTCTGCAAGATGGGACAAGGACAAGAAGAATGACTGTTTTCACCTTATTATTATAAAATTAGTGTTTTGACAATGGGATCCACTTTAGAACGCTTTATCAAAGTCAGGAAATTCAACTGTTCTTTCTGAAATGTGACGTTTGAAAGTCTGACGACCTCTTTTCTCATGATGACTGTTAGGTTTTCTTTTCCCTTTCATCGGAAGTGAGTGAACAGGAAGAATATCTTCTCTGAACATTCTGTACAGAATTTTAACAGAACAGCTGATAGATTCTTCATTTCTGCCTATGATGGTGTCAGGTGTCCAGCCGTCGGCTATCCTTTTTTGAATATAACTGATCTGATGCTTAGGAAGGACGATTCTACGTCTTCTGCAAAGAGATTTTCTTTTCTTATCGTTCTGATAGAATTCCAGTACAGATATACCTGCTTTGAGTGCATTAATTACATTATAGACGATCTCTCTTTAACGCTTAATTCTCCGGCAGATCTCACTGACCGAAATTTTCTGGTGGTAATATAATTCTATGGACGCAAGTTCATCCGTGGTAAGGTGTGTATAGGCCATTTGTGCTAACTCCTTAATGTTTTCTTTGGTCGGAAATACATATTAAGTTTAGCACAGAAGGCTTTTTTAGTTGTCTAGCTTAATTTTACAATCTGCGTACATTTAAATTTTTTAAAGCACACCGTAGGTGGCTAACTTGATTATAGAATTTCCCTAAATTTTTTAATAGAATATAATCGGAAATTCAGCTAAAAATTTGGAACTTTAAAATTGATACTTATAAACTTATTTCTCGTTAAAAAGGTAAAAAATATAAATATATTTAATTATGGAGAGGAAGTTTGGGATGAAAAATATCATCATCAAAGGTGCACGACAAAATAATTTAAAAAATGTTTCGTTAAGTCTTCCAAAGCATCAATTGACCGTTTTTACAGGAAAATCAGGATCTGGAAAATCTTCATTAGTATTTAGTACGATTGCAGCTGAATCTGAGCGTCTACTCAATGAAACTTATTCTACATATATACAGAATCAATTAACTCATTATGAGAAACCTGATGTAGATTCCATTCAAAATCTTCCTGTTTCAATGGTCATTGGTCAGAAAAGACTTGGTGGTAACTCGCGCTCTACAGTAGGTACAATTTCCGACATTTATTCTGCTGTTCGTCTACTATGGTCTCGTATTGGTCAACCATTTGTCGGATATTCAAATGAATTTTCATTCAATAATTCGGCAGGAATGTGTGAGAGATGCCAAGGCTTAGGATATGTCGAGGAAATTGATATCGATGAATTGCTGGATTATGACAAATCTTTAAACGAACATGGAATTAATTTTCCTACATTCGGACCAGATCACTGGCGTGGTAAAAGCTATACGCATTCGGGTCTATTTGATAATGATAAGAAGCTGAAAGAGTATTCGAAGGAAGAGATGCATCAATTACTTTATTTAGAGCCGACCAAACTGACCAATCCTCCTGAAGAATGGCCCCGTACTGCAAAATATGAAGGGGTCGTCTATCGATTCAGGCGACTGTTTATTATTAATGATGGCTATGAAAAAAGCAGGTGGCCGGATGAATATGAGCGTGTTGTAACGACAATGGTTTGTCCTAACTGTCACGGAAAACGTTTAAATCAACGTATTTTAAGCTGCAAAATTAACGGTGCAGATATTGCTGATTTTACAAATCAAAGTATCGTAGAAAATATCCTGTTTTTAGACTATCTTACTGATAAAACAGCTGCATATATTGTAAAGCCGCTTAAACAGCAACTTCAATCTCTAGTTGATATTGGACTTGGTTATTTGACACTTGGTCGAGAAACACCTACATTATCAGGTGGTGAATCTCAGCGTATTAAGCTTATTCGTCATTTAAGTAGCCCACTGACCGATCTCGTATACATTATCGATGAACCGAGTGTTGGACTGCATCCTGAAGATATTGAAAATATCAATCGCATAATTATGTCTATTCGGGATAAAGGAAATACAGTTATTGTGGTTGAACACGATCCTGATATTATTAAGATTGCAGATCACATTGTTGACGTAGGACCAGGTGCCGGTAAAAATGGGGGTAGAATTACATTTGAAGGAACATACGATCAACTTCTCGACTCCCACACTGCGACTGGACAAGAACTCAAAGAAAAACATCAACTAAAAGTTCCAAGGTCATCTCAAGAAATGATTCATATCGGTCCAGTTACAAAAAATAACGTCAAAAATGTTGAAGTGTATCTCCCTAAAAATGCTATTTCTGTTATTACAGGGGTTGCTGGTTCTGGTAAGAGTACGCTCATAAAAACTGGGTTTAAACAGATTAAAAATGTTATATTCATCGATCAAAAAGCTATTAATGTTTCAAATCGTTCAAATATATTAACTTATACCAATACATTTGATGAATTACGAGCATTTTTCAGTAAGGAGACAGGGCTAAAGAAAAGTATGTTCAGCTATAATTCTGAAGGTGCTTGTCCAAACTGTAAAGGAAAAGGAATTCTTAAAACAGAACTTGCGTTTATGCCTGATTTTTCACAAGTTTGTGAAGTATGTCATGGAACACGTTATAGACAGGAAGTTCTAGATGCTAAAGTAGATGGTTACTCTATTGCAGATGTCTTACAATTAACGGTGGAAGAAGGAATAAATTACTTCAATACACATCATAAAATTCTGGAGATATTAAAATCCCTCGCTGCCACTGGTCTAGGCTATATGACACTTGGACAATCATTGGACACACTTTCAGGTGGAGAAATTCAACGTGTAAAGCTCAGTGAGTATTTAATCAATCAAGTGACTGACCACATCTTTATTTTTGATGAACCAACAACAGGGTTACATGAAAGGGATATCCATGTGCTGATCGAATTATTTAATCAATTAGTGGATGAAGGTAATACCGTCGTTCTAATCGAGCATAACTTGTCAATGATGACAGAATCAGACTGGTTAATTGATATGGGACCAGCTGCTGGTCAACAAGGAGGAAGATTATTATACAGTGGTTACCCAGAAGGTGTCCTTAGCATACAAGATAGCGTAACTGGGAAACATTTATCTAATTACATTCAAAAATAAGAGGAGTGTATTTAGTGGTGAAAAAAGTAAGATATTTTTAGTGATGGTAAAGTAAAAGCAAGTATATGTAATAAGAAGATATACTAAGCTGATACTTCATTTGGGCAATATGAGCCCCTATCCTTAATAAAGATAGTGAATTAATAGGTATTCACATAGCTGATAAATCTTTCGATAATTAAGAAGTAAAATTAAATAAATAGTTTGTTGAATATTTAATCTTGTGTAAAGGTAATAATATATGTATAAAGGTTTTATCATTTAAAATTAGGGGTATTAATAATGTGTTATACAGATATTATATAATAAAGGAGTAATGTGTATGAAGGCTGTAACATTTCAAGGTAAAAAGAAAATGAAAGTAAAAAAAGTTGCAGATCCAAAGATTATTGAACCAACTGACGCAATTATTAAGATTACTGCTTCAGGTATTTGTGGATCAGATTTACATTTATATCATCAAGGCGATATGTTTATGGATAAAGATTTTGTTATCGGACATGAACCAATGGGGATTGTTGAAGAAGTTGGTAAAGAAGTTAAGAATCTAAAAAAAGGTGATCGTGTCGTTATTCCTTTTAATATTGGTTGTGGCGATTGTTTTTACTGTAATAACCAAATGGAATCACAATGTGATCAATCTAATGAAGAACCTGCAAACTGGAAGATGGATAACGGTGCGTTATTTGGATTTGGAAAAATGCATGGGAATTTTTGGGGTGGTCAAGCTGAATATTTAAGAGTTCCATATGCTGATTTTTCTTCTTTTGTTGTGCCAGATAGTGATTTAAAAGATGAACAAGTATTATTTTTATCTGATGTAGTACCTACAGCTTATTGGAGTGTCGAACATGCAGGTGTGAAGGCTGGGGATACTGTTATTGTATTAGGATGTGGTCCTATAGGTTTAATGGCACAAAAATTTGCGAAACTAAAAGGTGCCGAACGTGTTATAGCAATCGATAATGTCGAACATAGACTAGAGCATGCTAAAAAATACAATGGTGTTGAAGTTTATAATTTCGATAAAGAAAAAGAAATTGGTAAGTTATTGAAAGAAAAAACTAGTGGTGGTGCTGATGTAGTTATTGACTGTGTTGGTTTTGATGGCGCACAATCAAGTCCAGAACCAAAACTTTCAAAAACATCTCAACAAAGAGGAACAATTAGTCCGATTATTACAGCCGCTGAATCAGTCCGTAAATTTGGTACAATTCAACTGACTGGAATTTATGGTACACCAGCTGATAACTTTCCACTTGATTTAATATTTAATAGAAATGTTCGTTTAACAACTGGTCAGGCACCAGTTATTCATTTAATGCCTAAATTATATGAAATGATTAAAGATGAAGTATTTGATCCTACTGAAATTATCACACATACTTTTCCTTTAGAAAAAGCCGATGAGGCTTATAAAGTATTTGATGAAAAACGAGATAATAATATTAAAGTCGTATTTAAACCGGAGTAATTATTCATAAAATTAAACGTTTAAGTAGTTTGATATAACTGAACAATATATTTTTAATGTGTATATATTAAAGGTAAAATAGAATTATAGTTCTCACATATGGATGAAATTTCTAATTTGAGGAGGAGATAGAAAAATGGTTAATGTAGCGCTATTGGTTCGACTTGAAGCAAAACCTGGAAAAGAAGCGGAAGTTGAAAGCTTCCTACGTGGGGCCCTACCTGTGGTTCAGGAGGAGTCAGAAACGATTGCATGGTTTGCAATCCGACTTGGACCTACGACATTCGGAATCTTTGACGCATTCCCGGACGACACAGGTCGTCAAGCACACCTTTCTGGTCAAGTGGCTGCGGCATTGATGGAGAAAGCTCCTGAACTTTTCGTAGAGCCACCAGTGATTGAAAATATTGATGTCCTTGCTTCCAAGCTTCCTAAATAAAGTCATATTATCGTTGCCATCTCGGAGCAATTATCTTTCCCATCCCAGGCCCTGTCAAGGGAAAATACGCCCTTGACAGAACCTGGCATAGGAAAGGCTGGGTCTGCAAGATGGGACAAGGACAAGAAGAATGACTGTTTTCACCTTATTATTATAAAATTAGTGTCTTGACAATGGGGTCCACTTTAGTCACCACTCTGTGTCGTGCTGACGATTTTCTTAAGAGTGAAGTCTAATCTTTAGAAATATAGGTGCAATCTTTCATTTAATACAACAACAATTGCAAAAGGTGTATTCTCAATGTTAAAGAGAGTACACCTTTTCATTAGAAGCGTCTAAATCTTGAATTTATTTACACTAGATTCATTTGTATATTTTCCGGACTTTGCATTCATACGAACGTGTTCAATCAATGCCTGCATGATTTGATCTTCTTTGATATCAAAACCCTTGTGAAATGGCACCCGCTCTTCTTCAAATAAGAACGCATCAACCAAATAAAGGACACGTGGTTTTTTTCGTGGGGCACTGTTCTTAAGACACCTTTCCCAAACCAGCTGTTCAAATTCTTTTGAATAACGTCTATGCGCGACCGCGTTCCGCACCATCCTACGACTGATCTCAAAATCGCCTTCCCACAGCCAGCGGCCGGCCACTTGATGCCACATTTCAATCCGCCCCTGCTCTTTGATTGCTTCCACGTCGATTTCGACGTGATATGGGGCCACGTCCTCACTCTTGACGACCTCCCGAGCATCTCCTGTCACCGACTTTGGATACATCTCCCATCCTTCAGGCATCCGTTTTTTGATGAACTGCTCGAGAGCCTCCTCGCTGATTCGATAGCCTTTTTTACGGGACTCGAGCGGTTCCGCCTGTATCACGCCTTTTCGTACCCAGTTCCGGACGGTTTCCTTGTGGGTCGTGAGCTTGGTCTTCGATAGAATCTCAAATGCTTCATCAATTGTATACATGACGGACCTCCTTTTAACACAATGATGTTCTCATTAAATAATACCATGTTCATTGTATTAAAAGCGAGAGAAATCCTTCATAAAACGAATACACTCGATTCATAGGTAGATGATCACTCCATAACCCTATGTTATCTATCTATCGATGTAGTCGATTGAAGATTTGGCCATCCTAATTTAAATACCACTTCCAGCGAACCCAAACAATGTTAGATTCCTCTACACTCAAGAATTTTGAAAACTCTTCTTTGACCATAAACAAAAAATTACAATCATTTTCAAGGTTCCCTATGATACAGCCTGCTACAAATTGATGACAGTTATCATCAAGAAGATTGTATTTTCTTCTTTCTGACAGATTTTTAAACGCTTCTTTTGCTATGTTTTCATCTCCTAATGGCCACATTGCATGCTTCATTACTGGAATAAAAATGTCTTTATCTGTACTAAGGATGTTACCAGTGAATTCTTTCAGACTAACTTTTTTAATTTCTCCTTTTCGATTTAAGTCGATAACATTTTTATTTCCTATGTATACACCCGAATGTTCTGCTGTACCTAATTGGCAATAAATCAATGCACCAATAGCAGGCTCTTGCATAAAATTGTATGATTTATTCAAAAGTGAGGAATGCCTATGAATTGAAGTTTTTTCTCGTGCCCATAACATGGGAGTAACGATATTTTTTAGTACTTTTTTGTTAGATGGCGTGACTTTAATTTTGTCTAAAAATCTATTTTTCAACTGTATATCTCCAATCTTTTTTTCTTTGTATCAAATATCATTCAAAAATTAAGATATCGAATTCTTTACAAAATAAAAGTATAAAGATAAAAAACTAAGATTAATTAACAGGAAAAATTATACTATATTTTTATCGTATTACCTATGAATAAAATTGTAAGGGGATTATTATCATTTGTTAATTTGGTAGATGAATGACTTTATTCTCCGATACTGGTATAGCCAACAGATGATTCGCCACCATTTCACGTTTTGTGAAGTTGTTCGTAATAGATATTCGTTTTGCCTCTTTCATGTCGAGAGACAGGAGTGTCCTGCTTAAACACTTTTGGAATAGTGGGTAAAACGAGTATGTATACGTTTCGACATCGAAATATATACATGCTCGTTTAAGATGGTCTGATTCATTCTTTCATGGCCTGTTCGATTAAAAAGATTGATATCTTTCACGTTTAAAAATCTAGACATCTTGACCATTGATCAAGAGGTGTCAGGACATCAGTTGTTTCATGACCATGCTTATGATGGAACCAAACCGATCTCGGTCAACAACCGGAAGCCTAGGATACGAGCAGACAGATAAGCGATCAGTGCGTCCTCCGCACTGAATAGACGGTCTCTCGATTCGTCTTGGTTCACCTCATGTTTCGACATGTTGTACAAACGTACGAATACAAGTAGGCTCTGAATCGTCTTTTCATCTATCGTTCGTAGCTTGGCGATTTGATGGACCGCTTTTCCTAAGGTGGACTGGGAGTGTCGAAGCGACCCGAGCTTTTGCGATCGCATCAAATATTGACGTGTCACGGCCTCCAGGTGCATGCCTGCATATTGAACGATGTATCGCGCCCCATGCGCTACGTCCCGCTCTAGTTCGCTCGCCGCATACTGCAACGGCCTATATAAAGTTCGTTCCATTCCGCCGGGAAACGGATTTTGTATCGGGTTTTTAGGAAGCTGGTATCCGCCGATCCCTCCGATTTCCGCGTCCGTCTCCCATAACTGTGCTACGAATTCCGCTTGCCCGTGCATAGGGCATTTAGCCGCAAAGTCATCGACAGCGGTCTGTTGCCCATGGTTCAAAAGTTGTTCATATAGCCAACGTGTGTCCGGTAAGGCATGTTTCATCTGGCCTCTCCGCCTTCTCTGATTTGATGGTCTTTCGCTTACTCATGTACGCGGATCGTATCAATAGTCCAATGAAAAATGTACCGGTTCGTCCACTGACACTATTGACGGATTGACGTTCGAGTAGACGCGGGGCCGCCTACCTTCGATGGTAATCCTCGTGATGGCACCGCGTTCGACAAATAAATGCAATGAGCTCACTTCAGACACAATTGATTTGAATACAAGGACCGCTATGAGGTGTAGTCTGATACATTCCAGGGTGACATGCTGATCAAGCAAATCCGGGATTAACCGATCGGACACCTCATAGTCGGATGGATTCCCGTAAATGAGTGTTTCCGAATGATCCATTCTGACATGTCTTGGAACTTCTTTGTTGAATAGATAGTGATCGATTCTCAGCTTAGCGATTTCATCGGGTTTAATACCATTGACCGTCATTTCACTAAACATATGACTGCCATGTCTGTCTTCACTCGAGACCAGCTTGAGGTTGATTGTTTTTTCACCCCCGACCACTTCCACATTCACCTCGGCCACGCGGACATATTCAGCCGTATCTTCAATCGCGAAAGGTTGCTCAGTTTTCCACATCTGCTTGAGCACCTCCTCGACCCCTCTCGAGTTGTCTTCGGCCTTCAAGATCAAGCTGTATGCCTTGTCAGAACTGTTGTAGCGATAGGAGAAGTAACGTGCGCTCGAACTTCCCAATAGAAACCAGTCTCCAGAATTGTCGATCACCCGTTGTCCACCGTCAAAGAGTGGTGACAAATTCGACTCGGCCTGTCTCGTCTTTACATTCTTGATGATGACAGGTGGACCGGAGAGCGTGCTGTTTAAGACAGGATGTTGATTCTCGAATTCTTTCGAGAGAGCCCGGCTGACGTAAGCATAAAGCGTGTAGATATCAATCTCCCCGCTCGGGTTCGCCGCCCCACCTTCTAGGCCACGGATCAAATGATCTGTGAAGGCTCCATGCCCGTTTCGATCCCAAGCAAACTGATTTTCCGTGCACGCTGCGATGACGAACTTACCGAACCCTTTAATTTCAAGCCCTCTCTCCATCAGATTGTCGATTGATCGCATGAGCGCACCGCTATGACACGTATCAAAAAAGCTCAAGACTGTGCGGGCCTTTGTTTGATCGATATGGTCTCTGACATCGGACATGTTGATACTGGTGTCACCTATGGCATGAATACCTGCATCATATGGAATGAAATACGCATTGGTTTGACTGAATCCCCCGTGGCCTGCCCAGTAGAGAAATAAGACATCATTTGGAGACGCATCTCCAAAAAAACTATGTAATGCATGATCTAACATTGACTTGGTGGTCAAATTCCCATATAAAATCTGGACGTCAGATTTATCGAATACGGCGGGCTCTTCTGTCAATAATCGATTGATTTCTCTTACGTCGTTTAACGTATTCGGAAGAGCGGATATCTCATGGTCACGTTGCTCATTGACTGCAATTAATAGAGCTTTATACAATATAATTCCCTACCTTCTCATCATTTACATATATTGTATTATACAATGTACACATGCTCCAAACTTGAATAGAAAAATCAATCACTCGATTCAGAAGACATGTCGACGCAGACTCTTTCATTCTCAATCCTTATTCTAAGAACCATTGATAAACAGCTGATTTGAAAAGTAAAGTGCCTCTAGGTAAAAACAAAAAACCATTCGACTGAATGGTTTCCCTCGCTTGTCGATCGACAAGCCCACGTTCTTGCTTTTAGTGTTGTTCTTACGCTCCGTGCCTCCCGTCAGAAAGGGCCAGGAACATAGAGATGCGGCGGTGAGCCGGCAGCTCTTGTTATCGGGCCGTCAGGGAGGCAGCGGTGCGATGAGCGACTTCGCCACAAGGCGTTAGACGCTCACGCATGAGCCCGGATCACCATTCCTTCTCCCATGCCCCGTCTTCAGACATGCCCCAATCCTCAAAGCGATACTTGATGAGCCAATGGACATGCATCACTTCATATTCGAATATATCCTTCGATAGCTCTGAGACGACGAAACTGACGTCTCCATCCGCCACCACCCATGTTCCATATTGATATACGCTCTTGATCGGACGCTCTTCCGCATCCAGATAGATCACTACGCGAAAGTTAGGCGAGTTCCGTCCCTCATCGAACCGGACGACCTTCTCGACGCAATGTTCCCTGTCGACGACACGCATCCACTCGGGATGTTCCATCAGTTCCGAGAACACCGTCCGGACGAACGGATCCAACCCTTCGAACGCATAGTCATCAAGCAGTCCCTCGTTCATCACGTCTCCCCCCCTTCTGGTCCTCTCTAAAACGACTCCCCCTCCAGAGCCAGTTCAGTCCTTGTTCATGAACCTACAGAAATGAAGACTTTTAAAACCGTATACACATATACATGTATACACGTATACAAATCTACATGTATACATGTATACAATCATCCTTTTTTTATGTACGACGATTCCGTCGAATCATGTTCGTATTGAAAAAGACGGTGAGGTGGGTCAAGCGCTCTCCTTCCTTCACATCACAAAGAAGATCCATGCTCACAAGTTTTAAGTCGTCAAAATCTTCTTGAAGCCGGTCAGGAAGGCGTCGAAGCAATACCTCCGTCATCTCGTCCATCGTCTGTTGATCTAGTTGGTAGCTGTCCATCTGAATCATCCTCTCCTGTTGATAGCCTCATGATACCTCGCATCCAAGAAAGCAACATCTCGCCTAATTTCACGTAAGCCCTGGTGTTGTTTCAAACAAGCCCTAGGGCTTGTTTGGAAAACATGGTCATTTTCAATAAACAAACCGTGTTTTCACTTCTGCCATTTCATCAAACAATCTTCTTACGAGACAGACCAAAACAACGTCCAATCTTCACACACGAACCATCTCGTTTTCGTCATGCGAAAACGGACCTTTTCCGGATCCCGCTCTATGGATCCAGGCGAGAGCAACGCGAGTCGCCGATCCCGTCAAAGAAAAACGCACGTTTTTCGTCCTTGCCCTTACCGGACGGACCGGGACCGGTCCCCCGGCCCCACTCCATTCCATTCAACCCATGTAACCTCGTTGTTTCATGCTGACGTACGACTCGTCCGCACCTAGGATGAGATGGTCGAGCACCGGGATACCGATGAGGTCCCCCGCTTCATGTAACCGTTCGGAGACGAGGATGTCCTCCCGGCTCGGTGTCGGGTCCCCGCTCGGATGCTGATGGCAGACGATGAGGCACGAGGCGTTGTTCAAGATGGCGCATTTGAAGACTTCCCGTGGGTGGACGACACTCGAGTTGACGCTCCCGACATGCGCCCGGTGGACGCCGATGACCCGATTCTTCGTGTTGAGCATGATGACGAGGAACACTTCACGGTCGTCGTCCCCGATGAACGATGACCCAATTTGCCGGGCACTGTCCGGAGAGTGGATGATGGCATGCTCGAGGGCGACCATCTCCTCGCGAACCTCTTGTTTGATACGGATGACCTCGATGATGGCGGATAGTTCCATGTTGGTTTGTCCCCTTTCGGATAAGCTGTGCTCAGAACGAACACCGTTGTGCGTCCTGTTGACGGATTCGTTGCGAGCGTCGGGAGACGGTGCAAGGGCGACCGCAGGGAGAGCCTCAAAAAAATGCGTAGAGCGCACATAAGTCCAGGCTTACGTAGCCAACGAGCGAAAAGCCTCGCTTTGAGCCTAAAGCGAAGGAAGACGGGCCGGAGGGCGCGTCATTTTTTTGACGTCCCTTGCACCGAAGACCAGCGAGCTAGAGTACGGAAACAGGACGCACGGATTACCAATCACGAAAAAGGCTGTTCAAACGGGACAAATCGGGTATAAAATAAGAACAAACGTTCGTTTTATTGAGAGGGGTAATTATTATGACGATGTATCGCGATCGGGGCGAATTGAAATGGATCCCATTCCTCATGCCCGAGCACAAGGCGCTACTGACGAAATACTATAAAGAGATTCAAAAAATTGAGATGCCAGATATCGATGAACAGGTCCTATCGGTCTACGAGAATGTGCTGAACGACGCGATCTTCAGCGGAGATTTGGTAGAGGTAAAATATGTGGAGAAGCGGGAGATGAAACGATTCAAGGGTTTTGTGCACCGGACGAACTATATGGAGCGGACCGTCGAGCTGGCCAATCAGCGGGACGGGATCATCCATGTGCCGTTCGAGGCAATCATTCACGTGGAACAATCAATGGACTAACGCCCTAGCGGTTGTTCGAAGTCTGCGTCACGAAACGAAGTTTCGCTCCTCGACTTTTCAAAAAAGGAAGAGTAATTATACTCTTCCCAGACTGTAGACAAAACATTGTCTGCAGTCTTTTTTATTTGCCCGACCGGGCATCAATCCCTCTTTTCGTACCGTCGTCGCTTTTTTATAATGAGAGATATAGAAACAATTATGGAGGCGAATCGGATGATCAGGAAATCAACAGAATCGGAAACCAATCGGACACAACTGGAGATGGTCACGCTCGACGAGCTTGTGCCAGCAGACCATCTGGTCCGAAAAATCGAGGCGGTGATCGACTTTGAGTTCATCTATCCGCTCGTGGAGAACTTATATTCTGAGGACCGTGGCCGGCCAAGCGTCGACCCTGTCGTTCTGATCAAGATGGCCTTCCTTCAGTACCTGTTCGGTATCCGATCCATGCGACAGACAATTCGTGAGATCGAGACGAACGTCGCATACCGTTGGTTTCTCGGGTTCGGATTCACGGACAAGGTGCCACATTTCTCGACGTTCGGGAAGAACTATGTGCGTCGGTTCCAGTACACGAGCTTATTCGATGACATCTTCTATCATATCCTTGAACAGGCTGCGGACGCAGGGTTCATCGATCGCGCCGTCCTATTCGTAGACTCGACACACGTCAAAGCGAACGCAAACAAGCGGAAGCTCGTCAAGAAGACCGTCCGGCAAGAGGTGAAACACTATCAGGAACAACTCGATGCCGAGGTCGAGCGAGACCGCGAAGAAAGTGGAAAGAAGCCCTTAGGGCCAAAAAAGAATCAGGCGGAGGAGACGAAGGAAATCAAGGTCAGCACGACAGACCCTGAGAGTGGATATTACGTAAAAGGTGAGCGTGAGAAGCAGTTCGCTTACTCTGTCCATGCGGCGAGCGACGCCCATGGGTTCGTGCTCGGTGCTATCGTCACACCGGGTAACGTGCACGATAGTGTAGCGTTCCCCGATCTGCTCGACAAGGTCTCCGACCGCCTGATTCAACCGTTCGCCGCCGACTCCGCCTATAAAAATCCGGCCATTGCCAAGCTGCTGATTGACCGTGGGATCCTGCCGGTCTTCCCATACACTCGCCCGAAGGGTAAGAAGGGCGCCTTCAAGACCAAGGATTTCATCTACGACGAGCACCGTGACGTCTACATCTGCCCAAACAACGAGTTATTAACGTACAGTACGACGATGCGCGAGGGGAAACGCAAGTACGTCTCGAATCCCGCGGTTTGTGTGAACTGCCCGCTGCTCGAGCAGTGCACGAAGAGCCAGAAGCACCAGCGGATAATCGAGCGACACCTCTGGCAACCCTATATGGACGAGGTCGAAGACCTCCGCCACACGGAATTGAACCGCAACATCTATGACCGTCGTAAACAGACGGTCGAGCGCGTGTTCGCGGACGCAAAAGAGAAGCATGGCATGCGTTGGACCCGTTATCGGGGACTTGAAAAAGTTTCAATGCAGGCGATGCTTACTTTTGCTGCCCTCAATCTCAAGAAGATGGCGGGCTGGGCATGGAAGAACGCCCAGCCCGCCTGAAAAGGGGCGCGGGCAGAGCGCCTAAAGGCCCGAAAACGACAAAGTCACGTTTCAGTTCGCCTGAAACGTGACTTTGTCTACAATCTGAGCGGATTTCATTTTACTGAAATCCGCTTTATTTTATTCAGCTATTTTTAAATACCTACTAACTTAGTTGTTTTCTATTTGCTGATCCAAGTTTTGCTCGATGTATTCTTTGCCCCATTCGTACATGGAATCAAGAATTGGAATAAGGCTTCTTCCTTGTTCGGTAAGTGAGTACTCCACTTTCGGCGGAACCACAGGGTATACTTCCCGGTGGACAATCAAATGATCTTCAAGTTCACGCAATTGATTCACGAGCATCCGTTGCGTGATGCCTGGCATAAGACTTTTTAATTCCCCAAAACGTTTAGTTCCTTCTTTTCCTAAATGCCATAGCACTAGCATTTTCCACTTTCCTCCGATGATGGAAAGTGTCAGCTCTTTTTCACAATTAAAAACTTTCTCTCCTAAATTAGGCATCTATTTTCTTTCCTTCCTTGTTATATTTCTATCGTATACTTTTCGATACTATGTGATAAAAAAGTCAGTACTATAATTAATGTAACTTACTAATTGTACTAGATATAGAATGGTTAGTAAATTTTTTTAGCATTGGAATAATGTCTTTGCAATTGTGGGCGATAATGCAATAAAAACAGAAAAGAGGATAAAAAATGATACGAATCGGCATAGTGGGTACTAATTGGATTACAGAAAGATTGCTTGAAGCGGCAAAAGAGATTGAGAATTTTAAATTAGCAGCCGTTTATTCCCGAACGTTGGAAAGAGCAGAGGAATTTGCCAGTCAATAAGGAATAACTAAAATTTTTACTGACTTGGAAGAAATGGCAGTCAGCGATGAAATCGATGCGGTTTATATTGCCACACCCAACTCATTCCATGCTGACCAAGTCGTCTTGTTTTTAAAAAACTCCAAACATGTATTATGTGAAAAACCGATGGCTGCCAATGCAGCAGAAGCAGCGAAAATGATTCAAGAAGCGAAAGATCATAATGTGCTGCTTATGGAAGCGATGAAATCTACGTTACTTCCAAACTTTAAGGCCATTCAAAATAATCTGCACAAAATCGGCCCTATCCGCAGATACTTTGCTAGCTATTGCCAGTACTCATCGCGTTATGATGCATACAAAAAAGGAACAGTATTAAATGTATTTAATCCAAATTTTGCGAACGGTTCATTGATGGATCTGGGCACCTACTGTTTATACCCGCTCATTTTACTGTTCGGCGAGCCAAAAGAAATAAAGGCCACAGGTCTTATCCTGGATTGCGGTATAGATGGCGAAGGAAGTGTCCTATTGAAATATGATGACAAAGATGCGGTTATCATTTATTCAAAAATCACAAATTCCACTTTACCAAGCGAAATCCAAGGGGAAAAAGGAATTATGGTGATTGATAAAATACATTCAGCCGAAAAAGTGGACATTCATTACAACGATGGCACTGTTGAATCAGTGACAGTAGGACAACCTCAGCCCGCTATGTATTATGAAGTGAAAGAGTTTATCGATTTAATCAGCCAAAAGAAAACGGAGTCACTTGTTAATTCGTTTGAAAACTCCTATACCACCATGTGCGTAATGGATAAAGTCCGCCAAGAAATCGGCCTGTCCTATCCAAGTGATTCCAAGTAAACGGTCTTCAATTGATCAGGCCGTCGGAAGCGAATCAGAATTTTTTTCTTCTATATAATTGGAAGTATTCACTGGCTCTAAAATAAACTTTTCTAATACGTGAAGCACCCCTTCTTCATTGTTCGTAAAGGTCGTATAATCAGCCATAGCTTTCACTTCCTTTACGGCATTTCCCATTGCTATACCGAGACCGGCTGTCTCAATAAGTTCGATGTCATTATAGTTGTCACCAATACCGATTATTTCTGAACGGTCTATACCAAGTTTTTTCGCTAAGCATAATAGGGCACTACCTTTGTTTGCCTCGGGATGGGTGATTTCAAGGTAGTGTTTTTTTGATTTTGCGATGTGAGCATACTTGCCGAATAAGGTTTGCAATTCATTTTGTAAGTAATCGAGGACGATTGGTTCTTCGATAAAAAGTAGTTTTGTTACGCCTTTTTGGGCAAGCTTGATGAGATTGGGCTCTATCCGATAGGGCACTTTAACTGCTTCAGAATAAGCAATCAGCTTGTCATTTTCTACGGCACTGTAGAGAATATCATCTTGGTATATTTGTAGATGTAATTTTTTCTCACGAGAAATTTCGATTAACTTTTGTGCAATATCGGGAGGAACAGTGCGCTCATATATTACTTCTTTTTCATTAACATCCTTGATCAATGCACCTTGATAAGTGATGAGCGGTACATTTATACCCAACTGCAGGGCAATGAGTTTCGCAGAGGAAAACATGCGGCCCGTAGCAATCGTAACAATTGTCCCCGCTTCCACCGCTTTTTTAATAGCGGTTACTGTATTTGGTGAAATCATTAAATCGTCTGTGAGCAATGTCCCATCGAGATCGATCGCGACCAATTTATACATAGGCCCTCTCCTTACAATTACGTTTTATCTTTCATGGAAAAATGATTGAAACAGAAAAATTCAACTTAATCCTTCAAACAACAATACTCGCGCAGGTGAAGCCTCCGTACCTACTAATTTCAAAGGCGCGGCAACCATAAAGTATTGTCCTTGCTCCACTTCCTTCAATCTCAGGCCCTCTATGATGATGATGTCATTTGCAAATAAGGTTTTATGCGTCGGATGCCCTTCTTGGCTTCTTTCAATTCCAAGCGCATCTATTCCAACCCCGCGAATCCCTAACTCAGCAAGATAGCTTGCTCCATCTTTTGCCAGATAGACAAAATCAAAATTAAACTTTTCCTCAAACGAGTTTTTCGTTTTTAATAAAATAAAATCTCCTTTTTGAAGCTTGAATCCTTCTAAGTCCGTTTTTGAAATTCCGTTCTTTACTGCCGTCAAATCGAGAACTTGACAAGGCCCTACAAGACTGTCCAGCGAAAGCGATTCGAATGTCTCTCCATCCACATTCATATGAAGCGGCGCATCGATATGCGTTCCGGTGTGCACATCCAGATCCAGCCGCGTTTCCGTAACATAGCCGTTTGTCTGCTGATTGATTTTCGGCTGTTTTTCCGGTTTGTCCTTGTAAACGGTCATGCCTTCATAGATCGCCCCTGTTACATCATACATTTTCATGTAATCCAACCCTCCATTAGTAATATTGTCTTCAATGATACCTTCACCTTCGCATGCCATTTATACAGTTGTCCAATGAAAATACTTTGGTGCAAAAAAGTTCAAGCTTGATAAACAATTAGAAATAAGCTTGAGCTTAAAAAATCTTAAACTCAAGCTTATTCGTTGTTCTATTCTAAATTCGCATGTCTGCCATACATGACATCGGATTTGAGTCCCTTTTTATCCATGAATCTCAAAATCACCGCGTCATAAAACACAAGAAGCGACTGTTCAAACAATGATCCCATCGGTTGAATCGATTTGCCACTAGTGCCCTCCCCTTTTGCTTGTGCCGGTATTTCAATTCGAATATCCGCCAGTTTGCCTATTGTAGACTCAGGGTTTGTAGTAACAGCCACTATGGTTGCACCGATGCTTTTGGCTTTCTTCGTCATGGCTGCGAGGCTTTGGGTCTCCCCGGAACCAGAACCGACAATGAAAATATCATCGACTTCCAGGTTCGGTGTCACCGTTTCTCCAACCACATACGCATCCAGGCCTACGTGCATCATACGCATCACAAATGCCTTAGCCATAAAGCCGGATCGGCCCCCGCCTGCCACAAATATTTTCTTTGCACGCAGGATGCCGTCCACTGCCTTTTCGGCTTCCTCATCATCAATGAGAGCAGTGGTCCGCTTCAATTCAGCCAGTATTTCGTCTGTATAGCCCGCCGTGTTCATATTACGCCGTGACACTTTCTTTCATCATCTTTTGAATTTTTTCCGCTTCCGCGCCCTTGTTCTCTTTGCTTGTAATTCCACCGCCGACAATGATTAAATCCGGTTGTGCTTTAATGACTTCCGGCAATGTCTCCAGTTTGATGCCGCCTGCAATAGCAGTTTTGGCATTTTTTACGACGCTTTTGATTGTACGAAGATCTTCGAACGAATCTTTCCCTTCCGCTTGCAGATCGTAGCCTGTGTGGACACAGATATAATCCGCGCCAAGTTCATCAAGCTCTGCGGCCCGTGTTTTGATATCTTTTACGGCGATCATATCCACCAGGATTTTCTTACCTTGTTTTTTCGCTTCTTCAACTGCGCCCTTGATGGATGAGTCTTCTGCCTGAGCAAGAATCGTAACAATATCTGCTCCTGCAGCAGCAGCATTTGATACTTCATAAGCTGCAGCGTCCATAATTTTCACATCTGCAAGAACTTCCAGGTTAGGGAAAGCTGCTTTTATTTCTGCGACAGCTTTAAGACCTTCTTTATTGATGACTGGCGTTCCGATTTCAACGATGTCGATAAACGCCTCTACTTCTTTAACCACTTCGATTGCTTGTGGAATGTTTACTAAGTCTAAAGCTAATTGTAATTTCATGTGTCATTCTCCTTGTTGTCGTATTTTTGATTCTGACTTAGTGTAAAACCTACAAGCATTGTTGTGAAGTACGCACTTTAATTTCACATACTGACAAAAAGTATACTGTCGGCGGCTATCACAATGGTAATCTGTTTAATTTCATATATATGCATTTATTTCTTAATGTATCTGATTAACTTTATGTTTTATTAAGACCGCTTTAAGATAATCCAATTACTTTTTCCTTTTCACTAAACACTCAACACGACTTATCCAGTTTGAAAATCAATTACTTGTTTCTTATCCGAATGAGCTATTGTAACTTTTTTGCAATAGATTACTTTCGATAATGGGATTTAACCTTTGTTATTTCTCCCTCAAAAAATCCTAAATTCCTTAACTTCTAAAAAATATTTCATGATAGAGATATTTTGTATATCAGATAAGTTTTTAAGAACCGGATCCCTGGTGAATTTCCTCCTCTTTCCCTTGCTACAGTATACTTTTTGTAAGTATATGTTTATAAAGTGCGTACTTACATAAAAAACTTTGAGTCATTATACTAAAACCTGTTGCGATTATCAGTCATGCCAGAGACACATGATTTTAAGAGTAGGAGGTTTTAACATATGCACACCGAGAATCTGCTTGAAGAATTTAATTTTCAAAATGATTTATTTGAATTTAAACAAGAACGGCCCCTGCAAAACATGACATTTGTCTTGTTCGGAGCAACAGGAGATTTAGCACAACGCAAGTTATTTCCTGCTCTGTACAATCTATACCTGGACGGGAAGTTACCCGAAACCATCTCGATCGTTGGTTTGGGGAGAAACTATTGTTCAGATGAAATATTTCAGTCTAAAGTGGAAAAAGCACTTTACGCATATTCCAGAAGGTCCATTCACGCTTCATCTTTGCCAGCTTTTTTAGAGAAATTTCGGTATTGCAGCTTTGATGCGACAGAAAAAGAGTCTTACTACAAACTGCGCGAACTTATTGAAAACAGGGAAAACGAGTTGGGTATTCCTCAAAATCGGCTGTTTTACTTGTCTGTGGCCCCCAGCTTAATTGATATTATCACGTCCCACCTTAGTAAAAGCGGAATCAGTCAAAACAACGGGTGGAAACGCCTCATTGTTGAAAAACCGTTTGGAAACAGCCTAAAAACAGCCAGAAAATTAAATGAGAATTTGAGCAACGTGTTCCGTGAAGAGGAGATCTACCGAATTGATCACTACCTAGGGAAACCTATGGTACAAAAACTAAGAACCTTGATCTTGGCGAATCCGATCTTGGAATCTTTGTTGAATCATAAACAAATTTCAAATGTCCAAATTACAGCAAGTGAGACTGTAGGTGTAGAAAACCGGGTTGATTATTATGATAAGGCAGGAGCCATCCGGGATATGGTTCAAAACCACCTTCTTCAGTTGGTCACAATGACAGCTGTCTATCTTTCGGATAACTTCATGGAAAATAAGGGCCGGGTGAAAAAGACAGACATTATTGCCTCTCTCCAACCCATCCGGAAAGAAAAAGCATACCAAAGCGTTGTCCGCGGCCAGTATGGTCCGGGAGAGGTTCAGGGCAACCCTGTCATTGGCTACAAAGAGGAGCCGGGGGTTAATGATTCCTCAACGAATGATACTTTTTTTGCAGCTCGCCTTTCTATCGAACACCCCTCATGGAATGGAATCCCCTTTTATATACGAACAGGGAAACGGATGAATCAGAAGTCGACACAAATTGTCATTGAATTCGAGAACAAGGTGATGGATTTAAATACACAGTTAGGAAGCTCTCCAAATTTAATGATTCTTGAAATTAGTCCAAATGAAAGCATTTCGTTGCGCGTAAATTTAAAAGATCCATCCAGCACTGGATACAAACCTGTTTGGATTGATTTCTCAACCAGCTCAGAAAATCAGCCGGAAGCATATGAACTTCTGCTCTATGATGCACTGCGCGGCGATTCAACGTTCTTTGCCGATTGGAGAGAAGTGGAACTATCATGGAAGTGGATTCAACCACTGTTAGAAGCTTACCAAGAGGAGTTATTGCCTTTATATTCTTATCCAGCCGGTTCAACAGGTCCAGAAATGGCAAATGAGTTGTTGCTGACGGATCAATCGAAGTGGTGGTAAAAAATAGTTCATTCAAAAGGGGAGAGATTACATGCCCGTTTCGTTTGATTTCACCAATGTATTATCGTTTATAACGAATAGCGAGTTTGAAAATATTAGCGAATTTGTCAAACAAGCGCATAACCAACTTCACCAGCAGACAGGACCGGGTTCTGACTACTTGGGGTGGATCGACTGGCCGATTAACTATGATAAAGAAGAGTTTCTCCAGGTGAAACTGGCTGCCGAAAGAATTCAGCAACAGTCAGATGCGCTGATTGTGATTGGCATCGGCGGCTCTTATCTAGGCTCCAAGGCAGCAATAGAAGCCTTATCACATACATTCCATAACCAAGTTAAAGGGAATACGGAAGTTTATTTTGCTGGACATAACATTAGCCCAACTTATATCACACATTTGCTTCAGCTACTGGAAGGGAAAGACATTTCCATCAATGTGATCTCCAAGTCCGGCACAACCACTGAACCCGCTTTAGCCTTCCGGATCTTCCGTACCCTTTTGGAAAAAAAGTATGGAAAAGAAGAAGCTAGAAATCGAATTTATGTCACAACCGACCGGAGCAAAGGTGCGCTTCGGAATCTTGCAGTTGAAGAAGGATACGAAACATTTGTCATTCCTGATAATATCGGAGGACGATACTCCGTTTTGACTCCAGTCGGTTTACTTCCGATGGCTGTAGCCGGGCTTAATATCGACCAAGTGATGCAGGGGGCAAAAGCTGCTTACCACAAATACAACAATCCCGTACTCGCTACAAACGAAAGCTACCAATATGCTGCAGTAAGGAATATTTTTTATAATAAAGGAAAATCGATTGAACTGTTTGTAAGCTACGAGCCTGGCCTGCTTTCTACAGCAGAATGGTGGAAACAACTTTTCGGGGAAAGTGAAGGGAAAGATGAAAAAGGACTCTTCCCCGCTTCTGTCAATTTCTCCACTGATTTACATTCAATGGGGCAGTATGTGCAGGAAGGGCACCGTCTATTCTTTGAAACAGTTTTGCAAGTGAAGAAACCTTCCCTCAATCTTGTCATACAAGAAGATCCAGCCAATATGGATGGGTTGAACTTCTTAGCAGGAAAAACAATGGATGAAGTGAACAAAAAAGCGGCACTTGGAACTTCCCTTGCTCATGTCGATGGAGGTGTGCCGAATCTGGTCATTGAGCTAGACGAACTCAATGAATTCACCTTTGGCGAAATGATTTATTTCTTCGAAAAAGCCTGCGCGATCAGCGGCACTTTACTCGGTGTCAATCCATTTGACCAACCAGGAGTAGAGGCATATAAAACCAATATGTTTGCATTGCTTGGCAAAGAAGGATTTGAAAAAGAAAGAGAAAAGCTGGAAAATCGGCTGTTGCCGTCTGGCAACTCACAAAACGATGAGGTGAAAATACAATGAAGCAGCAAATCGGAGTCATCGGTTTAGGGGTAATGGGAAAAAACTTAGCCCTGAACATGGAGAGTAAAGGTTATTCTGTATCTGTCTATGATTATTGGACAGACCGAATCGACGAATTAGCTGAAAAAGAAGCACAAGGAAAAAAGATTTTGGGAGCATACAGTGTTGAAGAGTTTGTCCTTTCATTGGAAACCCCCCGCAAAATCTTGTTGATGGTGAAATCTGGAGACACGACGGATTCGGTCATTGAATCCCTCCTTCCCCACCTTCAATCAGGGGACATTCTATTAGACGGAGGAAATTCGTTTTTTGAAGACACGAATAGGCGAACAGCAAAATTACAAGAAGCAGGCTTGCACTTTCTAGGCGCCGGAATTTCCGGCGGAGAAGAAGGTGCCCGCAACGGTCCTTCCATCATGCCCGGTGGACCGAAAGAAGCATATGAACAAGTCAAACCTATTCTGGAAGCAATTTCGGCAAAAGTAGATGACACTCCTTGCAGTGCCTATATGGGTCCTGATGGAGCTGGCCATTATGTAAAAATGGTTCATAATGGCATTGAATACGGCGATATGCAATTGATATCCGAAGCCTATTTCATCATGAAACACGCGCTTGGCCTTTCTGTCCTAGAAATGTCCACTATATTCTCGGATTGGAACAAAGGGGAGCTTGACAGTTACCTTGTCGAAATTACCGCCGATATTTTGAACAAGCGGGATGAAGATACCGGGAAGCCGCTTGTTGATCAGATTTTGGATGTGGCCGGACAGAAAGGGACTGGGAAATGGACAAGCCAAAACGCGTTGGATTTAGGTGTTTCCCTTCCAATCGTCACAGAGTCCGTTTTCGCAAGGTTTATTTCCTCGGTCAAGGAAGAACGGGTCGCGGCAAGCAAAATTCTGCAAGGCCCTGAACCGAAAAAACAGGCAGGCGACTCCCAAGAAATGATTGAAGCCATCCGCAAAGCCTTATACATGAGTAAGATTTGCTCGTATGCCCAAGGTTTTGCCCAAATGCGTGCGGCATCTGAAGAGTATGGCTGGAATATTCCTTACGGGGACGTTGCCATGATCTTCCGTGGAGGATGCATCATCCGGGCGCAATTCCTGCAAAAGATCAAAGAAGCATTTGACGGCAATCCCGAACTGCCTAACTTATTAATTGATCCATATTTCCAGGAGATTATAGGGGAGTATCAGCATTCTCTACGAAAAGTGCTGACGCTGGCCATTCAGCAAGGAATTCCGGCGCCCGCTTTTTCAAGCGCATTGGCTTACTATGACAGCTATCGCTCTGAGACATTGCCAGCCAATTTAATCCAGGCACAGCGGGATTACTTTGGTGCCCATACGTACCAGCGTGTAGACAAAGAAGGTTTCTTCCACACCGAGTGGCAAGTAAAATAACCAGAAACAATAAGTATGTAGAAGCTTGTTAGAACATCACGTAATCAGACTGAATGGCCTGTTGGAAAAAGAAAGTTTTCCAGCGGGCTTTTTTGAATACATTGCAGCCTCCATGCTCATTGACGCCTTCTTCAATAGATTTTAATTGTCGATAAACAATTATCTGGAATCTGGATCCTTGAACTGAGCCCCGTAAAATGGACAGTTTAATAAAAAGCCCACGTTTTCTATGCTGCGATCAGATGGCCCCGATATTGCTCCGGGGTCATCTTTTTTAGGTTCCATTGACCGCGTTCGCAGTTGTAATAGCTTATGTAGTCCCCGACCATCTCTCGGACTTCATCGACTGACCCGCACGAACGGTTGGTGACATAGTCCTTCAAATGACCGAAGAACGATTCGATCGGTGCGTTGTCGAGACAGTTGCCCCGACGTGACATGGACTGGATCAGTCCGAGGTCGCCAACGAGTTGCTGGTAGTCCGGATGGGTGTAGTGAAAGCCTTGATCCGAATGGATCATCGCCTCGGGATGCAGGTTCCCTTGGAGGTGATTTTCAAGTTTTTCCATCGTCTGAAAGACGAGGTCCATGTGAAGGCTTGTGGACAGCTTGTGCGCCATGATCTCGCGTGTGGCCACGTCCTTGACGCATGACAGATAGACGTTCTCGCCGGAGGCGATCGGGAGATAGGTGATGTCGGTCACGAATACCTTTCCGGGCTCGCTCTGTCGAAACTGACGGTTCAACAGATTCGGCACGACGCGATGCTCGTGCGTCGCCTTAGAGAGCTTCCGATAAGGATTCATCTTCCGGATTTTGGTGACGATGTTATACTTGCGCATCAGTCGGAGAATACGCTTATGGTTGATCCGGACGCCGAGGGTAGCGAGCACCTCCATGTACAGCCCCCGATAACCGATTTTGCCTTTATGGCTGTCATGGATTTTCTTGAGGAGTGTCGCATCTAGGTAATCACGCTCTTCCCGGAGGGACTCCGCCTCGGCACGGTTCAACCAGGCGTAATAGCCACTGCGGCTCACTCCGGCGATCTCACATAGTGGGCGGACGAGATTCTTCAGCTGTGCGATGCGGATGACGGTGTTGATGGCCTGATATTTCTCTGCTGGTGTCAGTTCGTATGTTTCGCCTGCCCTTCTAACTTCTCTAGCTTTTTTAAGAGCTCGTTCTCTGCCGTCAGGTATTTGATTCGTGCCTCTGCCTTCGCCAACCGTTTCTCCATGGACTCGTCTGTTTTCGGGCGTCCGCCTCCCGTAGCCTTTCCACGTTTATCGTTCCGGAGACCCTCTTCTCCGTCTTTCCGGAACGTTTGGCGCCAGCGATTCAACGAGGACTGCGCTTGTCGTTTCCCGATCACCGTCAGGTCGAATCCGGCCTCCGTGAAGATTTGTTGAGGTCCCTTTCTCTCCATATTCTCACGTACGGCCTTGACCTTGAACTCGGCGGTGTTGTGTAATGCAAAATAGGAGTGCAGAAGTGTGCAACGGAAACGTACACAACTCTGCACTCCTATTTTAGAAAAGAAAAAGGACTTGC